>VAXB01000162.1 GCA_005883995.1 Actinomycetota bacterium | reverse complement strand
CAACTCAAATTCAATTGGTGTCAGCATGCCGAGGGGACGAACAAAACGGAAGAGGCCGCCCGAAGGCGGCCTCTTCCACGACACGAGGGTCGGGTCAGCCCTGGCCGGGCTTTGCCAGCGCCGGAACGAGCACGCTCGCGATCGGGGAGCCCCAACCGGTCGCCTCGTCGTAGCCCGTCACCGCGGAGAAGCCGGTGATCGGCGTTCCGGGGACGCCGGCGTCGAACGGGACGCTGTTGTCGCCGACCGTCACGTCGTGCAGGAGCGACGACGCGGAACTCCGCTGCGCGAAGTGGTACAGCGTCTTGTTCAGCCCGCCGATGCGAGCGCCCGCCATCTGGTCGGCCAGCGCGACGAGGCCCGCCCACTGCGGGGAGCCTGCGCTCGTGCCGCCGAACCGGAAGAAGTACGTGGCGAGCGGAAGGCCGCACTCGCTCGGGCCGCAGGTGAGCGCGCCGAGCACGCCACCGTTGACCGCCGCGTTGTACGCGACGTCGGGGACCTCGCGCATATGCGTGTCCTTCACTACCGGCGCCTGGTAGTCCGGCCGGCTGTAGACGGAGCTCACGCCGCCGCCCGTCGAGCTGCCGACGCCTTCGTTCCACGCGTTCTCCGATTGATACGTCCCGCCGATGTTCGCGACGAAGCCATTTGCGTTCGCCGTCGCGGGAGACGCGAGCAGCTGCGTCCCGCCGACAGCGGTGACGTTCGGATCCGTCGCCGGCGTGCTCGCCGCCTTGATGAATGAATTTCCGTCGCAGCTTGGGAGCGCTGCACCCTGGTCACCGGAGGAGGCGAGCAGCGTGATGTGCTCGGCAGCCAGACGATCGAACAGCACGTGCTGCTGCGAAAGGAGCGACGAATCCATGCACTGCTCGGCTTCGCCGTAGCTCTGCGACACGACGTCGCCGAGATTGTGGTCCGCGACGTACTTCGTCGCGCTGAGAATGTCTGCGTCGTCATTCGACTTCGCAACGACGAGGTCGATCGTCGCGCCGGGGGCGATCGAATGCGCCCACTCGACGTCGAGCGTCGTCTCGGCCTTCCAGCCGAACGCGTTGCTCGCGGTAGTCGCGGACGGCGTACCGTCCGGGAGAATGACGTTGACGGGTGAGCTCGGCAGGCCGAAGTACGCGTTGAACGTGCCGAGGTCGCTCGAGATCGTGTTGCTGCCGTACGCGTCGATGATCACGATCGTCCGTCCGGCACCGGTGATTCCCTGGTTCAGGAGAGGCGTGAAGCCGTAGGCGGCGCGGATCTGATCCGGCCCGTAGCACGCGCCGAGCGGATCCGGCGTCTGCCGTTTCTGGCAGGACCGGAGCGGGCCGACCTGGAGCGTGGGATCGGCGACCGCGCCCTCGTTGTGCATGCGCGGATTGGCACCGAGCGCCGGCGTGACGTGGCCGGCGTTCGCCGACACGTGCCGCGCTGTGGCCCCGAGCAAGGCGAGCAGCGCGGCCGCTAGGGCGACCGCGGCGAAGCCAAGCCGAAGCCTGGAAGCATTGTGCAAGATGTTCTCCCCTCCGAAGTGCTGGACGCCGGTGATCCCGGCGCTGTGATGCCCATAGAGTGCCCTCTATCTGACCGAATCGCAAGGTTAAGCATGTCTGCGGCCGGAAAGCTGTATGAATCTGCTGTGACCAAGCGGTTGTCGTGCGCGGCATTCGCGGCCGTCGTCCTCGCGCCGGTCGCGAGCGCGGCGCCGGTCGCTCTTCGCGTCACCGCATCGGACACGCATCCCGGCGCGCAACGGGTCGCATTGAAGCTTCGTTTCGACGGCGAGCTCCAGTGCGGGACCGTCGCCGGCCGCGCGCTGAAGGTGACTCTGCCGGCGGCGGCCCAGATTCCGTCGTCGGTCGCCCCTCGAGCGCTCCTCGTGAACGGGCAGCAGGCCGGCTCCATCGTCGTGCGCCGGAACGTGATCACGGTCACGCCGAAGCACCCGCCCGACCTTTGCGACATCGTCACCGGCGGCGCGATCAGGATCACGTTCACGCGCAGAGCGGGGCTCGGGAATCCGGTCAAAGCCGGGACGTACCCGATCGTCGTCGCACAAGGAGCCGCGCTCGCGCGCGGCAGGTTGATCGTCCGTTAGGTCACGCGACGCCGTTGCGCCATGGCGCGGTAGTCGGCGGCTGTTTCCCCCTCAAGACGAGCGGTTGCATCCACGGAGTCCTAGCAAGCGGCTCCCTGACACCTCAACGTGCGTTAGCCGCTCACGGGGCGTTTCCGGCGCGTCGGTTGGTCCGGCGGCGCCTCGAGAAAGTCGATCAACTCGCCGACCGTGCGGTGGCTATGTCGCGGATGCCGCAGCGGCAAGTCCTCGTGAACCTCGTACAGGTTGCGCCGCCCATCCCGCATCCTCGTTAGGTAACCGGCTTCTTCGAGGTCATTGACGATCTGCGCGGCCGTGCGCTCGGTGATGCCGACGTCAACTGCGATGTCTCTGAGCCGGATAGTCGGGTCGGTTGCAATGGCCTCCAGGACGTGGGCGTGGTTCGTGACGAACCTCCAGCCGTGGTAGTCGTTCTCGGAACGCGATCGGTTAGGCATAGCCCTCTTACGTAAACGGCTGCTGTTCGAGTGCCGCCAAGAGGAGGCCGAGCACCTGCGCGATCGGCATCGTCGAGAGACGCGAGGCCTGGATCGTCAACCGGCCGTCGATCTCGTAGCGGTTGCGGCGGCCGTCGCGCGTCTTCGTCAGGTGGCCTGCTTCTTCAAGGTCGTTGACCATCTGAGCCGCCGTCCGCTCGGTGATTCCCACGCTCTCGGCGATGTCCCTCAGTCGCGCATCAGGGTGGCCGGCGACATACGCGAGAACGTGTCCGTGGTTGGTGAGCAAGCTCCACCGTAGAGGTGACTTTGTGGAACTTGACTTCATGTGTCCTATTACTATAGTCGTGTCTCCGGTAACAAACATCATGGGTTGAGGGGCCGAGGGTCAGGAGTCGAGATGAGCTCACTGAATTTTGCTGCTCGCGCGGGTCGATGGAGCGCAGCGCACTGGAAGACCGCTGTTGCGGTGTGGGTCGCTTTCGTTGTAGTGGCAATCGGCGTCGGTACCGCGATGGGTACGCACAAACTGTCATTGTCGGAACAGGCGTCGGGTGAAGCCGCGCGCGCCGAGCAGCTCCTCTCCGGCGCAGGATTCAAGACGCCGGCATCAGAGGCCGTGCTCGTCCGCTCGGGAACGCAAACCGTTTCCGACCCGGCTTTCCGCTCGACCGTGCATGGCGTGCTGGCGAAGCTCCGGACCATGCCGCAACTCACGAACCTGCGCACGGGGCTGGCAGGCGAGTTCTCGAAGGATCGGCATGCGCAGCTGATCGAGTTCGACATGCGCGGCAAGATGGATACGGCTGACAAGCGCGTGCAACCGATCCTCGATGCCGTCGCGGGTCTTCAAAAGGCGAATCCAGGCTTCACCGTTGCCCAGTTCGGTATGGCCAGCGCAACCCATGAGTTGAACAACACGATCAGCAAGGACTTCCAAAAAGCAGAGAAGCTGTCCGTGCCGGTCACATTCATCATCTTGTTGTTTGCGTTCGGCGCGTTCGTCGCCGCAGGCGTTCCCGTCCTACTTGCATTCTCAGCCGTGCTCGCGTCGGTCGGGCTATCGGCGATTGCGAGCCATGTGTTCCATGCGTCCGATGCGACGTCGTCGGTGATCTTGCTGATGGGGATGGCCGTCGGCGTCGACTACTCGCTCTTCTACTTGAAGCGCGAGCGCGAGGAACGCGCCGCTGGGTACGAGGGTCACGAAGGTCTTTTCCGCGCCGCAGCCACCTCGGGGCAGGCCGTCTTGATCTCGGGGTTCACGGTGCTGATCGCGATGGCAGGGATGTTGTTTGCCGGCACCAAGAAGGCAAGCTCGGCGACCGCTCCATCGAACGTGGTCTGCGCCAAGTTCTAGCCGCGACGCTCCTTCGCTTCCTGCGCCTGTTCAAGGCACAACCGCGCTGGCTCGTTTGGGCGCGTGACAAACCGACGCTGCTCCAACGCGTCAAGGGGGATCGGCAGGAGTCGCGCGTGTGGGGATTCGTGATTACCAGGTCGATGCGCCGTCCCGCCGTCGCAGTCGCGCTGTCGACCGGAGTGCTGATCGTGCTTGCACTGCCAGTGTTGAACATTCACACGAAGTTGCTGAGTTTCACCGACCTGCCAAAGAGCCTCGCAATCGTCAAGACCTACGACACGATCCAGGCGTCGTTCCCGGGCACGGAGGATCCGGCGCACGTCGTCGTGAAAGCCAAAGACGTAAGCACGCCACGCTTCGCCAGGGCCTATGCGGACTTCAAGAAGCGGGCCCTCGCAACCGGCGTGATCCATCAGCCGATCCGCGTTTCCGTAAACAAAGCGAAGACGGTCGCGCGCGTGGACTTCCCGCTTGCGGGGAAAGGTCAAGACGCGACCGCGATGCACGCCCTCAAGGTCCTGCGCACACAGGTGATTCCGCCGGTCCTTGCGACATTGCCGCCCGGCACAGAGGAGGCGGTGACCGGCGATACCGCCGTCACGCAGGACTTCAACCAGACGATGAAGCATCGCGCGCCGATCGTGTTTGCATTCGTGCTCGGCTTCGCGTTTCTCCTTCTGTTGGTGACGTTCCGCTCGATCGTGATCCCGATCAAGGCGATCGTCCTCAACCTTCTGTCCGTCGCCGCTGCGTACGGGGTGCTCGTCTGGATCTTCCAAGACGGTCACCTGCAGGGCGTACTCTCGTTCCACTCGAACGGCGCCGTGGTCACCTGGTTGCCACTGTTTCTGTTCACGGTTCTGTTCGGCCTCTCAATGGACTACCACGTCTTCATCCTGAGTCGCGTCAAAGAGCTCGTGGATCAGGGGATGCCGACGGACGAGGCAGTCGAACGGGGTATCCGCACGACAGCCTCGACGGTGACGAGTGCTGCGGCCGTGATGATCGCCGTCTTCGCGATCTTCGCCTCCTTGCGGACACTCGACATCAAACAGCTTGGCGTCGGCCTCGCCGTCGCCGTGTTCATCGACGCGACCCTGATCAGAGGCGTGCTGTTGCCTGCGGCAATGAAACTGCTCGGCGAATGGAACTGGTACCTCCCGAGCTGGCTCGAGTGGATGCCACGGCTGACCGTTGAGCCCAAGCTCGACGAAGAAGTCCCCGAGGCGCCGCCGATCCCTGCGGCCTGATGTGACCGCATCCAACTACGAGGTGGCCGTCGTCGGCGCGGGCCAAGCCGGCCTGGCGATCGGCCACCTTCTCCGCGGTCAAGGCCGCCGTTTCACGATCCTCGAGCGCGCCCATGAGATCGCTCCGGCCTGGCGCGAGCGGTGGGGCTCACTCA
>VAXB01000161.1 GCA_005883995.1 Actinomycetota bacterium | reverse complement strand
GTTCCGAACGTACCGCTCGAACTCAGCAGACAGGGGCTCGTGCACCTCGTCGTGCTCCCGTCGGACTCTGCTCCCGGCGTGAATAGGCCCAACGCGCCAGACTGGGCGGGTGCAGCCCAGCACGATCCGTTACGCAAAGGCGGGAGGCGTCCACATCGCCTACCGCACGCTGGGCGACGGGCCGCTCGACTTGGTGTTCATCTCCGGTGCGATCTCAAACGTAGAGCTCGACTGGGACGAGCCGGTGTACGTCTCGTTCATGGAGCGGCTCGCGTCGGCCGCGCGTGTGATCACGTTCGACCGCCGAGGCGTCGGCATCTCCGATCGAGTTTCCAGTCCGTCTCTCGAGGACCGGATGGACGACGTGCGAGCGGTGCTGGATGACATCGGCTCGCGGCGCGCCGCACTCTTCGGCTTCCTCGACGGCGGCGCGGTGGCGACGCTGTTCGCCGCGACGTATCCCGACCGCGCACGGGGCCTTGTTCTCTACGCTTTCGAGCCAAGGCGGCGGTGGGCTCCCGATTATCCGTGGGGGCTGACGCAGGACGCCGCTCGACGTCACGTTGAAGACGCGCTCGAAGGCTGGAACGACGTCGAGCGGCAGGCCCGTGACGAGCTGGCGATCACGGCGCCGAGCAGCGTCGCCGACGAAGACCTGATCCGGTTGCTTGTGCGCTGGCGCCGACTGAGCACGAGCCCCAGCGCGTTCGCCGACTTCCGACGGGTGAACTTCGACGTCGATGTTCGGCACGTCCTTCCGGCAATCCGCGTACCGGTGCTCGTCGTGCACCGGCCCGACCAGAAGGTCGTGAACGGCGAGGTCAGCCGATACGTTGCACAGCAGATCCCGACCTCGACGTACCTCGAGCTGCCGGGACGCGACTTGTGGCCGTTCGTCGAAGGAGGCAAGGCGATGGCAGACGCGGTCGTCCAGTTCCTGCGCGAGGTCGCGGACACAGCACCGGAGGAAGACTCGGAGCGGGTCCTGGTTACGATCCTCTTCACCGATATCGCGGCCGCGACCGAGCAAGCCGCGCAGCTCGGCGACGTCCGCTGGAGCGAGGTGCTCGCAAGCCACCACCGTGTCGTGCGCCAGCAGCTTGCGCGATTCCGCGGGCGCGAAGTCGACACGGCCGGCGACGGATTCCTCGCCAGCTTCGACGGGCCGGCGCGCGGGATCCGTTGCGCACGTGCGATCACGGAGCAGGTGCGGTCGCTCGGCCTCGAACTCCGCGCCGGGCTTCACACGGGCGAGTGCGAGCTCGTCGACGGCAAGGTGGCAGGGATCGCAGTTCACATCGGCGCACGTGTCGCTGCTCAGGCAGCCCCGGGCGAGGTGCTCGTGTCGAGTACCGTCAAGGATCTCGTCGCGGGATCGGGACTCCAATTCGAGGACCGCGGCGAGCACGAGCTGAAAGGCGTTCCGGGCGCGTGGCACCTCTACGCCGCCGAACGCTCGAGCTGACGTCGCCGTCAGCAGAAGGAGCGCAGCGCTGTCAGCAGATCGCCTCACTGGCGACGCGTCGTCGGGCTGGGCAACAAAAGGCGCCTGATTGACAGGGGTTTCCATGGAGCTAGCCGGACTCGAACCGGCAACCTCCCGGGTTCGATAACGCCGGCGCGTGGTACTGCAGGACTGGATTGACTTGGTTGAGCCGTTCGACGCGGTGTCAGCCACTTTGCGCCGCCCACATGGCGCGCTGGTGGCCGCAGACCACGCGGCGCTGGATGGCTCAGCCCAGGTCGGCCTTGATCTCGTCGAGCTCGTGCTCGAGCTCGACGAGTTCGCTGCCGCCGGCCATCAGCCGTACCAGCTCCTGTCGATCGATGTCGGCCTTTTCGTATGCGCCGAGGCTCTGGCCGCGGTTCAGGATCACGAAGCGATCGCCGACGGGGTACGCGTGGTGCGGGTTGTGGGTGATGAAGATGACGGCGACTCCGCGATCGCGAGCCTGGAGGACGTACTTCAGCACGACACCGGCCTGCTTGACGCCGAGCGCCGACGTCGGCTCGTCGAGAATCAGGACGCGGGCCCCGAAGTGGACGGCGCGCGCGATCGCGACCGACTGGCGCTCACCGCCGGACAGCGTCCCGACGGGTTGGTCGGGATCGCGAACGTCGATGCCCATCTCGCTCAGCTCGCGGCGCACGATTCGCTTCGCCGTAGCCGAGTCGAACCACTGCACGGGGCCGACGCCCTTCCGCGGCTCTGCTCCGAGGAAGAAATTCCGCCAGATCGACATCAACGGAACCATTGCGAGGTCCTGGTACACGGTTGCGATCCCCTTCGCCCGCGCGTCGCGGGGGGACCCGAAATGCACCTCCTCCCCGTCTACCAGCAGCCTTCCGGCATCGGGCTGGTGCACACCCGAAAGCAGCTTGATGAAGCTCGACTTCCCCGCGCCGTTGTCGCCGAGGATGCACGTGACTTCACCGGCGTCGACGTACATCGAGATTTCCTTCAGCGCCACGACGTTGCCGTAGTACTTCGAGATGTCGTCGGCCTCGAGCAGATGAGCCGCAGTCATCTCGCCCTCTGCGCACGAGTCCGAATGAGCGTGTTGAGCAGCACGGCGGCGAACAGGATCCCGCCCTGGAACGTGAACGTCCAGTTGCTGTCCCACTGCGCATCGACGATCCCGAGTTGGACCATCCCGAGCATCGCGGCGCCGAAGAAAGTCCCGATCACGGACCCGAAGCCGCCCGTGAGGAGGCAACCGCCGACGACGGCGCAGATGATGAAGATGAACTCGAGCCCGATGCCCTCGCCCGCCTGCATCGAACGTAGCTCCAGCGCTTCGATGATCCCCATCAGCGCGGCCGTGGTGGAGGTCATCATGAACAGCACGACCTTCGTACGGGCTACCGGCACGCCGACGTTGCGCGCCGAGTTCGCGTCGCCGCCGGCGCCGTAGATCCAGTTGCCGAAGCGCGACTTCGCGAGCAACCACGCACCGACGACCGTGATGCCGATCCACCAGAGCACCTTCACCTTGAAGTCGTAGTGCGTCAGTCCGCCGGCGAAGAACTTCTGGGCCGAGTTGAACCCACTCGCGCTGTCGATGTTCTGGATCGCCGTCTGCCCCGTGAGCTTGAGCGTGCCGGCGGCGTTCACGCCCTGAAGGACGAAGAACGTCGCCAGCGTGACGATGAAGCTCGGCAACTTCGTCCTTACGACCGTGAGGCCGTTGATGAGACCGATCACGAGGCCGAACACCAGCACGAGCACGATCGCCGGCCAGACATTCATGTTCTGGAACGTCGTCAGGTAGCCGAGCAGCAAGCCCGAGCTGCCGATCATCACCCCGGCAGAGAGATCGAACTCGCCCCCGATCATCAGCAGAGCGACCGGCACCGCGACGATGCCGTACTGCGCCGCCTGATCCGTCCAGCCGGCCGCGATGCCCGGATCGGAGAGCCAGCTGACGGCTCGCGCGAAATACGCGAACGCGAAGAAGACGGCGATCGCTCCGAGCAAGGCACCGATGTCGGGCCGGATGAGGAGACGGCCAAGCGGACCGACTCGGACGAGCCGTTCGTCCGCGGAGGCGCTCGGTGCTGTCGTCTCCGTCATCGCGATTGCCCTTCACTCACGGCTGCGGGCGGCGGCGCGCGTCCGCCGCCCGCAACCCCGTCCTCAGCGAGTGCCCTTCTTCGCGAGCGCGGCGACCTTCGCTGCGTTCGCCTTGTTGATGATGCCCGGCCCCGTCAACACCGGCTGCCCGTTACCCACCGTGTTCAGGTTCGTCACATAGAGGACGGCGAAGACGACCGGCAGGTAGCCCTGCAGGTACTGCTGCTGATCGATTGCGAACAGCATCCTGCCGGCCTGGATCTCCTTGATCGCACCGCCGACGTCGAACGTCCCGATCTTGGTGCCCTTCGGAACCGAAGAGATGCAGGGGATGGTGACGTCCGGGTCGAGCCCCAGGAACGCGTCGAGCTTCTTGTCGGCGTTGAAGGCCGCCTTCACCTTCGCCTTCGTTCCCGGAATGTCGGACTTCGCGTTGGGAATCGTCAGGACCTTGACGTTCGCCCCCCCGAGCACGCTCTTGACTCCGGCCGCGCGCTGCTGCAGGCCTGAGTTACTTGCTTCGTGGATGACGATCAGGACCTTCTTCGCGCCGGCCTTCTTGAACTGCTTGCCAGCGCCCTTCCGACCGGAGTTGACGGTGATGATCTCGATCCCCTTCGATGCTGCCCGCTTCAGCGGTCCGCGGAGTGCACTCGCATCCGGCACGGACGTAGCGATGACTTTCGATCCGTTTGCAATCGCAGAGTTGATGCCTGCGACCTGCTTCGCCACGTTGTTGTTTGCATAGACCTGAGTCACGCTGACGCCGCGCGATTTCAGGTCCTTCTTCGCCTGGTCGACGCCTCGCTTGAACACCGACCAGAACGAGCCGGTATCTCCGTGCGTGACCACGGCGATCTTGATCGGCGATGCCGCAGCCGCGGCGAATGCCTTGCCCGCCGGCGACCCGAGCGCTGTCAGCCCTGCGGCCGCGAGACCACCAGACACGAACAGTCGCCGCCGCGTCAACTGTCCCTCTTCTTCGTCGAGGCCTTCCTGTTCCACGAGCTCATCGCTCATCGATCCCCACCCCTCTCTCTTGTCGACTTCCGCCCTCGGGGTGATTCTCAACTGTCGGAGGGCATTCGCGCTAGTGCCACCTCCTCGATCCTCACCGGCCGCCGCGCCTTCCTCGACCGGTCGGCTGCGACTGCGACGGCGAGCGCGGCCTCGGCGTCCGCGAGCGAGCAAGCGCTGGCCGAACCCGACCGCACCATCTGGAGGAAGGCGATCAGTTCCTCGCGATACGCCTGCTCGAAACGCTCGGTGAAGTTTCGATACCCCACCCCGCGCGGAGGCGCGCCCGGCTCGAGCGACCTGATCGGACTTCGCGAATCGACTCCGACGACGACGCTGTCGGCAGCCCCGAACAGCTCGAGCCGGACGTCATAGCCGAGCGGATCCTGCCTGGCGCCGGAGACGATCCCCAGCGCACCCCCGCTCAACCGCAGCACGGCGA
>VAXB01000064.1 GCA_005883995.1 Actinomycetota bacterium | reverse complement strand
CCGACGCTCGTCTCGTCGGCGGACGTGACGGCACTCGTCGCCGACCGGATCGTCCGCGAGCTGCTGACGGGGATCGCGCTCCGACGCCGCGGCTCGTAGGATCGCGCGCGTGAAGATCCGTGCCGCGGTCCTCGAGCAGTTCGGCGCGCCGCTCGAGGTGCAGGAATTGGAGCTCGCCGAGCCGAGAACAGGTGAGGCGCTCGTTCGCCTCGTCGCCTGCGGGGTCTGTCACACCGATCTGTACACGGCCTCCGGCGCGGATCCGTCGGGCTACGCGCCGACCGTGCTCGGACATGAGGGCGCGGGCGTCGTCGAGGCCGTCGGCGAGGGCGTGACGTCCGTCGTACCCGGCGACCACGTGGTGACGCTGTTCTCGCCGCAATGTCGGGAATGCGTCCATTGCCGCGACGCGCGAACGAACCTGTGCCTTGCGATCCGCGAGCAGCAGAACCTCGGCTACCTTCCGGACGGGACAACGCGGCTGTCACGCGATGGCGAGCCGATCCGCCACTTCATGGGCACGTCGACGTTCGCCGAGTACACGGTGATGCCCGAGATCGCGCTCGCGAAGGTCGATCGCGAAGCACCGCTCGACCGCGCGTGTCTCTTCGCCTGTGGACTTTCGACGGGGCTCGGCGCGGCGATCAATACCGCGAAGGTCGAGCCGGGGTCGACGTGCATCGTCTTTGGCGCAGGAATGGTCGGGCTCGGAGCCGTCGCCGGCTGCCGGCTCCAGAACGCGGGCCGGATCGTCTGCGTCGACCTCTCCCCGGAGCGGCTCGCGCTCGCGCGCGGACAGGGCGCGACGGAGACGCTGGAGGCGACGGATGACATCGTCGCGCGGATCGTCGAGCGGACCGACGGCTTCGGCGCCGACTACACCTTCGAGGCGACCGGGAACGTCGGCGTGATGCGCCAGGCGGTGGAGTCGGCGCGGATGGGCTGGGGCCTCGCCACGATCTGCGGCGTCGCCGGGAAGGGTGAGACGCTCGACGTCGTCCCGCGCTTCCTGATCACCGGCCGCCGCGTGGCCGGTTCGTCCTTCGGCGGCGTCAAAGGGCGTGACCAGGTGCCGCAGTTCGTCGATCGGTACCTCGCCGGCGACATCGACGTCGACGCATTCGTCTCGCACAAGCTCGCACTGGACGACGTCAACCGCGGCTTCGAATTGATGGAAGCGCAGGACGGGATCCGCAGCGTGATCGACTTCGCGTGATGCGACTCAGCGAGGGTCGGCGCGATCGAGGTTCCAGTGCCGCCCCGCGGCCGCGAGGTAGGCGCCGCGGTCCTCGCGCGGAAGCAGTCCAAAGCGTGTGATCACGCGCTGCCCACCCTCGAAGTCGCCGTAGAGGACGTCAACCGTCAGGCGCTCGCCGGCCTCGACCGCCCGGCGAACCTCGACGAAGCCGGGCGCCGACGCGTCGCGGAAGGCTCCTTGCCAGATGCCGACGTCGCCCGCGGCGACGTAGATGTCCCGCGTGAGGCGGGTGAACTCCTCCGGGGGAAGGTGCTCGCTGATCTCCGGCGGCATCCCCGGATAGAGGTGCCAGCCGTGCAGAACGGCGAGCCCGGTGCCGACGTTCCTGACGGACAGCGCCGCATACACAGCGTCGTCGGTCACGTCGACCGCGCCGCTCCCTCCGTGGACGAGCAGCCGCCTGTCGTCGATGAAGGGAACCTTCTGATCCGGATCGTCGAGCCGTGACGGCACGAGCAGCGGCCTGAGGCCGGCGAGCAGCGACACCTCCGCGGCACGGGCAGCACGGTTGGCCGAGCGGACGGAGGCGAAGGTCGCGCCCGCGAGCACGAGCGTCCCACCGGCGGTTGCGAGCGCGGAGATCGTCGCCCAGTCGGCCACGCGGGCGAGTCTACGGCCGGCGAGCGTTTCCGTTTCACTCGCGCAGACTCGGGAAGCTCACGACGATGGCGGAGATCGGCGAGACGATCGTCAACCCGGCGACGGGCGAACGGATCGAGTTTCGAACGACGCGGGCGTCCAGCGGCGGCGCGCTGCTCGAATTCGAGTTGACGCTCGCTCCGTACGGGCGTGTCGGCGGTGTGCCGCACCAGCACCCCGCCCAGGAGACGATCGAAGTTGTCGACGGCACGCTGACGGCGCGAATCGGGAGCGAGCGGATGCACATCTCGCCGGGCGAGAGGCTCGTGATCCCGCCCGGCCGGCGCCACTACCTCTACAACGAGACGCCGCATGAGATCCGCGCGATCGTCCGCGCCGAGCCGGCACGAGACTTCGAGACGTTTTTCGAGACGGTGTTCGAGCTCGCGCAGGCGCGCCGGGACCGCGCGTTCCGAGGCCTTCCCGCGCCGTTGCACGCAGCATTGCTCTCGGAGACGTATGACGTCTTCGCACCGGTGGTGCCGATGGCGCTGCAGCGGCCGGTCCTCCGCGCGCTCGCGGCCCTCGGGCGAAAGCGCGGGTATCCCGTGCGGGTTCCGGCGGAGCGCGCTCGCGCGGATGGCGTCGCGGCGTAGCCGCGCGGTCGCCGACCCGCCGCCGGGGCTCGTCTTCCAGGCGGAGCTCCTTTCGCCGACCGAAGAGCTCGATGCGCTGCGGACGATCGACGCGCTCGAGTTCCACGAGATCCGGATGCACGGCGTGGTCGCGAAGCGCAGCGCGCGCCACTTCGGGGTCGACTACGACTACGAGCGGCGAGCCGCCGTCTCCACGGCGGATCCGATTCCGGAGTGGATCGAGCCGGTTCGGGCGCGCGCAGCCGGGCTCGCGGAACTCGCGCCCGAGTCGCTCGTCGAGGTGTTGGTGCAGCGGTATCCCGAGGGTGCACAGATCGGCTGGCACCGCGATGCGCCGGCGTTCGGCACCGTCGTCGGCGTCTCGTTGCTGTCCGCGACACGGATGCGCTTCCGGCGCGACGTCGACGGCGCACGGGAGAGCTACGAGCTCGAGCTTCCGCCGCGGTCCGGATACGTCCTCGCAGGCGATGCCCGGTCGAAGTGGCAACATCACGTCCCGCCCACGAAGAGCCTGCGCTACTCGATTACGTTCCGAACGCTGCGCAACCCCGATCGATGGAGCACGAGCCCCCCACCCATGACCGAAGAACAGCTGCGTGCCGTGGTCGTCGGGGAGCTGAAGAAGCACGACGCACCGGTGACGATCGTCGACTACGACCCGGAGTGGCCGCGCCTGTTCGCCCGTGAGGAAGCGCGGATCCGCGCAGCGCTCGGCGACGACGTCGTCGCGCTCGAGCACGTCGGGTCGACGTCGGTGCCGGGGCTCGCCGCGAAGGCGATCATCGACATCCTGCTCGTCGTCGCGGATGCCGCCGACGAACCGGCGTACGTCCCGCGCCTCGAGGCCGCCGGCTACGTCCTGCGAATTCGGGAGCCCGACTGGTTCGAGCATCGCCTCTTCAAAGGCCCCGACACAAACGTGAATCTCCATGTTCTGCCGCGCGGGTGCGAGGAAATCGACCGGATGCTCGCCTTCCGGAACCGCCTGCGAACGCACGACGACGACCGCGCGACGTACGAACGGACGAAGCGCGAGCTCGCGCAGCGCGAGTGGAGATACGTCCAGAACTACGCGGACGCGAAGAGCGAAGTCGTGCGCGACATCCTCCGTCGCGCCGGCTAGACCCCCGGAAGACTTGCCGCCCGCAGTCAGCGCCCTCGGTCGCGTACGTTTCAGGTCAGCATGTTCGCGCGGATGCACACGACGCAGACGACCGCGGAGCAGCACGACGCGGGACTCGAGCACCTGCGCGGCGAGATCGGCCCGTGGCTCCGCGACAGCACCGGCTTTCGCGGGGTGCTCCGGCTGACGTCACCCGACAGGTCGAAGACGATCGTGATCACGCTCTGGGCCGACGAGGAGTCGATGCGCGCGAGCGCCGAGGCAGGACGCGGCCTCGGCGCGCTGAGCGCCGAGGCGACGGGATCGCGCTATCTCGGGCTCGAGGACTTCGAGGTGACGTACGCCGACACCGACCTCAGGCGCGACGAACTGCCCTCGTGACCGACGCGACGCGCGCTGAGGCGCTGCGTCCGGACCGGGCACTGCGTCAGGTCTCGCCGTTCGCCGCCAGCGGCAGCGTGATCTCGAACGCCGACCCGCTCCCGGGCTCCGACGACACCGAGACGTCTCCGCCGTGGGCCTTCGTCACGGCGGAGACGATCGCGAGGCCGAGGCCGGCGCCGCCGCGTGTCCGGGCGCGCGACGGGTCGGCGCGGTAGAAGCGCTCGAAGACCCGCTCGCGCTGCTCCTCGGTCATCCCGGGACCGCCGTCTTCGACGCGCACCACGGCGCTGCCGTTACGTCTCGCGAGCGTCACGTGGACGGGCGCGTCGGCAGGGGTGTGCGCGCGCGTGTTGGTGAGCAGGTTGTCGATCACCTGCCGAAGACGCTGCTGGTCGCCGATCACCTCGAGCGGCTGCAGGTCGAGGTCGACGCGCCGCTCCGGCTCCAGCGCGCGCGCGGTCTCGACGGCGTCGGCGACGACCTCGTCGAGCTGGACCGGCGCGCGCTCGAGCGGGCGGCCCTCGTCGAGCCGGGCAAGAAGCAGAAGGTCGTCGACGAGGAGGCTCATCCGCGCCGACTCGCGGCTGATCCCGTCCATCGCGCGCTCGAGGTCCTCCGGCCGGCGGTCGGCGCCACGCCTGAACAGCTCTGCGTACGCGCGAACGGCAGCGAGCGGCGTGCGCAGCTCGTGCGACGCGTCGGCGACGAAGCGGCGGAGCTTCTGCTCGGACGTCTCACGCGCCTTGAACGCGGACTCGATGTGGCCGAGCATCGCGTTGAGCGCCAACCCGAGGCGGCCGACCTCGGTTCGCTCCGAGGGCACGTCGACGCGCCGCGTGAGGTCGCCTGCGGCGATCGCGGCTGCGGTCGCTCCCATCGCGTCCAGCGGCCGGAGACTGCGCCGGACGAGCCAGAGACCGAGCACGGCGATCCCGACGAGGACGCCGACGGTCACGAGCAGCTCGATCACGAACAAGCGATGGAGCGTGCTGTCGACGTCGGCAAGTGAGGTCCCGACGATCAGCACGAACGGCGCCCCGGGATCGACCGACGCGCGGAGGCGGTACCGGTTTCCGCCGGCGGTTGCCGGCGCCGTGAAGTACGCGACCTGATCCGGATCGTTTCGGGACGCCGGGTGGAGGTCGACCGACTTCGGCAGCTTCGGCGGCGACGCATCCTCACCCGTTTCGCGGAACGGACTGATCGGCCCGGCCGTCCCCAGGACGCTGCCCGACAACGTGCGCGCCTGGACGAAGAGCCCCGGGAGCGTCCGCGCGAGCGCGCCCATCCTGTCAGGCCCGCCGCCTGCACCGCTCAGCTGCGCCTCGACCTCGCGATGCTGCGCCGCAAGCGTGTTGTCGGTGCGCTGGATCAGGAACGACTCGAGCGACGCGTACGTGGCGATGTCGGCGGCCGCGAGGCCGACGAGCGCCAGAACTAGCACCGCCAGCACGAGGCGCGCGCGCAACGAGAGGCCGCGGAGCATCTACGCCACGCCGTCGAGCATGTAGCCCGCCTGGCGAATCGTCCTGATCAACGGCGGCCCCGCCGCATCGAGCTTCTTGCGGAGGTAGCTGACGTACGTCTCGACGACGTTGGAATTTCCGCCGAAGTCGTAGCGCCACACGTTCTGCAGGATCTGCGTCTTCGACAACACGCGGCGAGGGTTCAGCATGAAGTAGCGGAGCAGCGAGAACTCCGTTCCCGTCAGCGGGATCTCCGTGTCGCCGCGGAGGACCTCGTGGCGGCCCTCGTCCAACGTCAGGTCGCCGAAACGGAGGACGTCCCCCGGCAGGTCGCTGCCGGAGCGGCGCAGGATCGCCTGCACCCGCGCGACGACCTCCGCGAGGCTGAACGGCTTCGTCACGTAGTCGTCCCCGCCGGCGCGGAGGGCCTCGACCTTGTTCTCGGTCGCGTCCTTCGCGGTGAGGAACAGGATGGCCGTCTTGAAGCCCTGCGAGCGGATCCGGCGCCCCACCTCGATCCCCTCGAGGTCGGGGAGCATCCAGTCGAGGATCACCAGATCGGGCTCGGCGCGCGCGACGGCGCTCACCGCGGCGCGGCCACTGGTTGCCTCCTCGACGTCGTAGCCCTCGTAACGCAGCGCGGTCGCGACCGCATCGACGATCGACGGCTCGTCGTCGACGACGAGGATCCGCTGGTCGTTCACGTCGACATCGTCGCAGGGATTCCTGTGAGCCGGCTGAGAATCAGCCGCGACGCGTCAGTCGTCGCCCCGTAGCCGCTGGATGAAGGCGACGTTCGGCGTGTGGACATTGAGGAGCCGGAGCTCCCCGTTGCCCGCGTTGCGGAACCCGTGGACGGTGCCGATCGGCGCCGAGACCCACGTCCCCGCGGCGCCGCGGACGACGTTGCCGTCGATCGTGAACTCGGCCTCGCCCTCGAGCACATAGAACGAGTCGGCGTGGTCAGGGTGCGTGTGCGGCTCGACCACGATCTCCGGCCCGAAGTGAAGCTCGACGGCCTCGACCTCCGGCAGCTCGACGAGCACCCTGTGGTGGCGCTGACCGCGCGGGAGCCGCTCGCCTTCGCCGGGAGGGACGTGGATGCCGGTCAACGCGCGGAGTGTTTCACGCGGGCGGAACGCCTGAGGCGCTAGGACAAGCGCTCGATGAACTCGAGCGTGCGACGCCACGCGTCGTCGGACGCGTCGGCGAACTCCTCCTGCTTACGGTCGAAGAACGAATGGGGCGCTCCGTCGTACGAGACGAGCTCGTGCTCGACCCCCGCATCCGCCAGCGCCCGCTCGAACGCCGCATTGTCCTCGGGCGTGATGTGCTCGTCGGCGCCGCCCTGCAGCGCGAGGATCGGTGCCTCGATCTCGTGCGCGCGCTGCGCCGGGCCGGGAGCGCCGTCGCGCGCCGGCCCCGGCCGGCCGTAGAAGCCGACGGCGCCCGCGAGGCCGTGGCCGGAGGCTGCGGCGAGCCACGACTGACGGCCGCCCATGCAGAAGCCGACGGTGAACACCGACCGGCAGCCGAGCTCACGTAGCGCGCGGACGGCCGCGCGCGTGTCTGCCTGGATCCCCTCCGCCGTCGTCAACGGCACGTGCTCCGTGTACTCGAACTGCTCGTCGCGCTTGGACGCGCCGGCAGTACGGCCGAAGTAGTCGATCGCGATCGCCGCATAGCCGCGCTCGGCAAACCGAAGCGCGAGCTCCTCGTAGAACCGGTAGAGACCGCGGACATCGGGAAGGATCACGACGCCGACCGCCGCCTCGCCGTCGGGCGTCGCAAGAAACGCCGCGAAGCGGTTGCCGTCGTCAGCCTCGAGCTCGACGTCCTCGTGCGAGACGGCGGCCCCGGAGATCCGCGGGATCGGCGGCTCGGAGTCGGTGTCGAAGCACATCGCTGCGCGACCCTACCGCTCGGGCTTCGAACGGCGGACGAGACCGGTGACCACGGCCGGGATCCTGCGCCGCGCCGTCAGGAGCGCCGCTTGGAAATCGCGATCCGCTCCCTCGAGGACGCCCTCGCCGTGACCGCACAGGACCGTTTCCGGATGAACGTGGCCGAGGCGTTTGCGCGGCGGGATCGGACGGAGGACCGGATGGACGCCGAGGCGCTCGCCGGGCGCGACGAAGTAGCCGACCGTCCCGAGTGCGTCGGCGACCACGAGCACGCGGCGCGCCGGCCACCAGAGCGCGACCTCCTTCCACGTCCAGCCTTTTCTGACGACGAGGAACTCGAACGGCGCGGCCGCGATCAATTCCACCGGGACGACGTGGTGCGGCACGCCGAGCCGCATCGCCAGCACCGCCGAATCGCGGTTGTGCCGGTCGAGAAGCTGGATGACGCCGGCCGGTTCGCCCGCCGCGCGCACACGTTCCTCGACGCCATCGGCGTCGACCGGGTCGATCAGCCAGACGCGGCCCTCGTCGACGAGGGCGTGGGAGCAGCGCTGCAGCCGCTCGTCGGCGATCCAGCCGAACCCGCCCGCGAACTCGTCGCAGAACCTGATCTTCACGCCCGCTGCCACTGCGAGGCGAAGTGTTCCGCGTCAGGCATTCCCGAAGCATGGGTTGCAGCGAGCACCGCGTCGACGTCGTAGGGAACGCGCCTGAATTCGAGGCGTAGCGAGCCGGCCGGTTCCGCTGCGAGCACCGCATATTCCGCCCACGGTTCGTACGGACGCTCGCTCATCGGCTCGGTGTGCTCGTAGACGAGGCCTGCGCTCCCGGCCGAAAACCAGATCTTCCGGCCGATCCGCCGATGCCATTGGAGGTGGACGTGACCGCACGCAACGACGTCAGCGTCGGCGAGCGCTGTTTCGACCGCGTCGCGCGGGGTGTCCGGGAGGATCACGTCTTCGTTCGACGCCGGCGTCGCGTGACAACAGACCAGACGCCTGCCTGCGAAATCGAGCTCGACGGTGGGCTCGTACGCGCGAAGAAGCTCGAGGCGTTCGGGACCGAGCCGGTCGGCCGACCACCGACCGACCGCGAGCAGCCGCGCAAGTCGGTCTTCATCAAGTTGCTCCGACCCTGGATCGAGCGTCAGGAGGAACTCATCGGAATTGCCGAAGACGCATCGCCAACCGAGCTCGCGGAGCCGGTCGACGGTCTCGACCGGCTGCGGACCACCCTGCGCGACGTCCCCGAGGCAAACGACCTCGTCGAATTCGTCGCGCACGATCTCCGCGACCACCGCGTCGAGGCCGACGGCGTTGCCGTGCAGGTCGGCCACGAGCGCGACGCGCACGCTAGCGCGGTCTTGCCAGGTGGTTGAGCGCGAGGCCGAGCCACGAAGCCGCGTGCTGCGCCCACACGCGCTGCGCGTGGCCGCCGGCGTAGACGGCGAAGACGTGTGGAATGTGGGCGGCGCGCAGCTCGCGGTCGAAGCGCTCGTTCTCGTCGCGGAAGCGATCGTCGTCGCGTCCGACGTAGAAGGCGATCAAGGTCGGGTGGCGGGCGGTCGCGCGCCGCAACACCGGCACGTAGCTGTGCGCGCTCGAGCGCGCGTTCCGACCGGCGGAACCGAGGTCAAGCGCATGCAGCCCGGTCGGATCGGTCGGATGGAAGTATCCGCTCCACGACTCGACGACGGAGAACGCGTCGAGATGATGGAGCGTCAGGAGCATTGCGCCGTAGCCCCCGGCGGAGAGCCCGAGCAGCGCGCGGCCACGGCGCGTCGGGATCGTCCGGTAGTGCTGATCGACGTAGTCGACGACGTTGCGGTCCAGCGCGGTCTCCCAGTTCCGCCCGCCGCCCCAGTCCAGGTACTCCGGGTCCGTGTCGCCGGCGCGCGCCCCCTGAGGCGCGACCACGATCGCCTCGCGACCCGTCCGCGCAAGCGCGTCCGCGACGAAACGGCTGCCGCGATACGCCGTCGACGTAGCCGGGAGCCCGTGCAGGAAATAGATCACGGGGTAGCGGCGCGTCGAGCGCGCGTACGCCGCCGGTAGGTAGATCTCGAGGCCGAGACGCCCCGCGACCGCCGGCGAGTAGATCGTCCGGTCGACCTCGGCGAGCGCGCCGCGCGTGGCGCCGCCGCCTGCGCCTGCGAGCGTCAGCGCGACGAAGACGGCGAAAAGGACCAGCAGAACCCGCACTTTTCGACGCTACCAATCTTCTCCGTCGCTTAACCACTTGTTAACGGCGACCGTTGTACAACGCGGGAGAAATGGCATTGACGCGCTGGCCCCGCTACGCGACGAGCACCGCGCTTGCGGCCGCCGTCGCGGCATTCGTGGCCGTCGGGTTCATCGGCGTCGATCGCTACGCCAGGAACTACTGGCTCTATCGCGGTTTCCCGCCGCCGCACGACCCGGCGTACGTCCAGACGAAGGGCACGCTCCAGCACCTGCGGCTCGCGAGCGCGGCACTCGGCGGACGGACGCAGGACGTGTACGTCTACCTACCGCCGCACTACGCGGACCATCCGAATCGCCGCTATCCCGTGATTTATCTCCTGCACGGCGTCCCGGGGCGACCGCTCGCATTCATGCTCACCGTGCGGATGGGCGTCGTCGAGGACGAGGTGTATGCGCGCCGGCGCGCGCAGCCGATGATCCTCGTGATGCCGTCGGGCTCGACTGGGACGTTCACCGACAAGGAGTGGGCGAACGGCGTCGGCGCAGGTGAAGGATGGGAGACGTTCGTCGCGCGCGACGTCGTCCACGCGATCGACTCGCGCTACCGGACGATCGCGGCGCAACGCGGCCGCGCGATCGCCGGTCTCTCGGAGGGTGGATACGGCGCGGTCAACATGGCCCTCCACCATCCCGGCGAGTTCCGCGTCGTCGAGAGCTGGTCCGGGTACGAACGCGCCGCGAACATCCGCTCGATCTTCGGTCGTGATCTCGAGCTCGTCGGCGCGAACACGCCGCTCGACCAGATCTCGGCCGTCGCGCCGCAGCTCAAGCGGGAGCACACGTATTTCTGGTTCTACTCGGGGACGAGCGACCCGCTCCACCGCCAGAACCACACCTTCGCAACCCGGCTCGCGGCGCTCCACCTCCCGCACAGGTACCTCGTCTTGAACGGCGGGCACAACTGGGCGTTATGGCGCGGGAACGCGACGCGGGCGTACATCGCTGCCGCCCGGAGGCTTGCGCATGCGTAATGTCGTGCGCGCGACGGCGGCGTCGATCGCGTCGTTCGCGATCGTGCTGGCGGCGACCGGGTGGCTCTACGTCGTCCAACCACACACGGGAGTGCCCGGACCGCCGCCGATCAACGACGCGCTCCCGCTCGACGAGCTGTCGCGCCGGTCGGCTGTTCCGTTCTTCATCTTCGTGGGCGTCTGGGCGATCGCCGCGCTCCTGCTCGGACTCGTGGCGTACGCGGCGCGAACCGAGCGGTTGACCGCCGGGCTGCTGCTCGCAGTCGGCGTCGGCGTCTGGGGCTATCTCGCGACCGGCGTCTCGCTGCTGATCGTCCGCCAGGTGCCGGCTCACGAGGCCTTTCACGCAGCCACGAAGCTCGAGGCGATCTGGATCCCGGCGGCGCTCGCGGGAGCGGCCGGAGCTTTTGCCGGCCGCGCCCGGATGTCTGCGGCGCCGCGTAGCCCTCTCGTCCTCGCGTGGCTCGTCGCTGCAGTCGGTGCGCTCGGCGTCCTCGACGCGATCCTGCCGGACGATCGAACTGGCCTGACCGGCGCGCTGGAGCTCCACGGCGTCTCGACGGCGCTGAGCGCTGCGCTCGGGCTCGTTCTCCTGTTGGCGGCACGCGGGCTCGCGCGCGCGAATCGCCGCGCGTGGCAGGTCGCGGCCGTGATCCTCGTGACGCTCGCAGTCCTGCACCTCCAGAACCGCTTCGGCTACGGCGCCGTCGCGACGGCACTCGTCGCGCTGGCGCTGATCGCCCGGCGCGGCGACTTCCGCTGTCCCGGAGATCCGGCGTCGCACCCGCGAATCCTGATCCGCGCAGTTGTCTTCGCCGTTGCGATCTTCGGCTACGCGTTCGCGGCGCTCTGGATCAACCGGATGGTCGCAGACCAGACGTTCACGTGGCGGTTTGCCGCGGACGAAACCGTTCGAGGTCTCGCCGGCGTGACGGCACCGGGGTCGCCGCACCTCGCAGGGAAATTCGGCGAATGGTTCCCGCTGTCGGTCTTCCTGCTCGGGATCTGCGCCGCGACCGTGCTTCTGTACGAATGGGTCGCCCCGTGGCGGTACCGGCTCGAGCAGGCGGCGCGCGAACGGCAGCTGACGCGCGACATCGTGGCGACGTGGGGCGTCGACACGCTCGCGCCGTTCGTCCTGAGGAATGACAAGTCGTACTTCTTCGACGGCGA
>VAXB01000063.1 GCA_005883995.1 Actinomycetota bacterium | reverse complement strand
CTCGACGAGATAGTTCAATGCCGCGTCGAAGCTCATTCCGGCCTCGACTGCGATCGCGAGCTGGTCGACGAAATGCGGGAGCTCGGAGTCGATCTGCTCCGCCCGCCGTGACGCCGCCTTGCTCAGGAAGAAGGCCGGGAGGAGCAGCCCGCCGGCTGCGAACACGATCGCGAGCAGGATCCGGCCCGCACCGTGCGCGAACGTCAGGCCGGCGACGATCCCGAGCGTCGTGACGCCGACGCGGCCGGCCATGTAGATCTCCGCGGTGAGCCGTCGCGACGCACCGGCACGGAGCAGCTTGACCGTCACGTCGTCGGCCGTCTCCTTCGGCCACACCTTCCGGTGCACCTGAGCGAGGATCGCCGTGATCCGGCCGACGAACAGCGAGCGCCGCGCGGCGTTCCCGGCCGGCGTTTCGCCGCGAACCGTGTCGAGGGCGGCCCGCCGGTCGCGTTCGGCTGCGAGGCGAGGCCTCGTCAATTGGAGGCCGGCGAGCGCGAGACACGCAATTCCGGCGATGAGCAGGATGAACATGTCAGTACCTCACATTGACGATGCGTCGAAGGATCAGGGCGCCTAGTCCCATCGACGTCACGCAGACGCCGATCAGGACGTGGCCGGCGGTCTTCGTGAACAGCGGTGCCATGTACTTCGGGTCGATCAGCGTCATCAGGGTCGCGAGCCCGAACGGCAGGCAGATCAGCACCGTCGCGGACATCCGTCCCATCGAGGTCAGGGCGCGCACCCGCCGTGCATGCCGCTGGCGTTCGCGCACGGTCTCGGAGAGCGTGTCGAAAAGGCTCGCCAGTGACCCGCCGGTCTGCGACTGCACGTTGATCGCCGTCGCGACGTACTCGAGGTCGGCGGAACCGACTCGTTCGCACATCGCCTCGATCGCCTCGTCGAGTGCGCGTCCGAGTCGCTCTTCGCCGAGGACGCGCGTGAACTCCTGCGACGCCGGCGGGCTCCCGTCGTCGGCGACGGCGCGCATTGCGATCCGCAACCCGTGGCCTGCGCGGAGCGTTGACGCGAGCGTCGCGAGCACATCCGGAAGCTGCCGGTCAAAGGCCTTCGTCCGTCGATGCGCAGCGACCTTGAGCGCGACGAACGGCAGTGCGAGGCCGAGGAGCATCAGCAGCAAGGCGATCCCCGGCCCCGCGCCCACGATCGTCGCGATGACGCCGAGGAAGAACGCGGCGACGACCGCGAGGAACGGAACGTGCCCGAGCCGCAAACCGAGGCCCGATCGCTCGACCGCGCGCTCGAGCCGCTGCGCGCCGGGCAGGTCTGCAATCGATCGCTCCGTCCAGGCGAGGAGAGAGTCGACGTACGAACCACGTGTCGGCCGGTCCGCGTCCTCGCGCGGCTTGTTCAGATGCGGTTCGAGCAGGCGGCTGATCTCCGTTCTCCGCCGCCTCGACGCACCGGCTCCGACCGCAACCGCGATCAGCAGGCCCGTCAACAGCGCGATGACGGCCACGGCGTACCGACTGTGCACGAACCGGCCCGGCAACAGTGACGTCACCTTCTGCGTCCCAGGGACTCGCAAGGTCTTCGCGGAGCGCGAGTTGGCAACGCGAACTCCGAGCGTGACCGCGTCGCCCGGACGCGCGGCAGTCAGGTACGAGATCTGCCATGTCCGATCGAGCTCGCGCCGAAGCGTGTCGTAGGTCTGCGCGAGCTGTGTCAGGTCAGCGGCGTCGAAGACGCGGCCGCCCGTCGCACGCGCGAGCGTCGTGAGCGGGCCGTGGTCGGCGCGCCGTCCCGCGGCGATCGCATAGACGACGACGTTCGCGTGCTGTGCCCTGGCGATTGCGGCGGACAGCGACGCGGTCGAGCCCACGTCGTGCCCGTCGGTGAGCAGCACGAGGATCCGCGCCGTGCCGGGCATCGCCTGCAGTCGCGTGACCGACGTGACCACCGCGTCGTACAGCGACGTCCCCGGCTGCGTATCCGGCGCGATCGACCCGAGCGTTCGCGCAACGTCCGCAGCCGACTCACCGGATCGCGTCAGCGCAAGCGCCTCGTGGCCGAACACGACCAAACCCGTCGAGCCGGCGCTGTTCTCGTCCGCAAGGAAGCCGCCGGCGGCGCGCTTCGCCTCAGCGAGGGGTGTCCCTTGCATCGACTCAGAGTTGTCGAGCGCGAGCACCAGCGCCTCCGCGGATCCGAGCTCGCGCGCCTTGACGTAGGCGGCGGGCCGTCCGTTCTCGGACAGCGCCGGCCGACTGCCGGCAGGGGCGATCGCCGTCACGCGGACGAGCGGGAACTTCCCGAGGTCGACATGTCTGATCGCCAGTGGCGCGGCTGCGCTCGCCGCAAGCGGGAACGCGAGTACGCCGATTGCCGCGAGCAGAACGGCCGCGCCTTTCATACCGCACCGAGCCACGTCGACGACGGCAGGTCGACGCCGTTCGACTTCAGTTTGGTCAGGAAGCCGGGCCGCAGGCCCGTCGTCGTCAGCGGCTCGAGCAGCGGTGATCCGTAGGCTCCGCGTTGCTCGGGGGCGCGCGCGACGAACAGATCCTGGAGGGTGACGACATCGCCCTCCATTCCCGCGATCTCCGTGATTTGTGTGATCCGCCGCGAGCCGTCGACGAGGCGGGCGATGTGGATCAACAGGTCGAACCCGCCCGAGACCTGCTCACGGATCGCCTTCACCGGCAGCTCGACGCCCGCCATCAGGACCAGCATCTCGAGACGGTGGAGCGCGTCCCGCGCGGAGTTCGCGTGGACGGTCGTCAACGAGCCGTCGTGGCCCGTGTTCATCGCCTGCAGCATGTCCAGCGCCTCGCCGCCACGGACCTCGCCGACGATGATCCGGTCGGGTCGCATCCGCAGCGCGTTCCGGACGAGATCGCGGATGCGGACCTCGCCTTCTCCCTCGACGTTCGGCGGCCTCGACTCGAGCGAGACCACGTGCCGCTGCTGGAGCCGCAGCTCGGCGGCATCCTCGACGGTGACGATCCGCTCGCCCTCGGGAATCGATGCCGAGACGGCGTTCAGGAGCGTCGTCTTACCGGTGCCGGTACCGCCGGAGATCAGGATGTTCAGCTTCCCGCGGACGCACTCTGCGATGAATTGCGCGGACTGCTCGGTGATCGTTCCCAGTCCGCTGAGGTCCGCGAGCGACAGCGCCTCGCGCGCGAATTTCCGGATCGTCAGTGACGGCCCGCGGAGAGCAAGCGGCGGGATGATCGCGTTGACTCGGCTGCCGTCGGGCAGACGCGCGTCGACCATCGGCGACGACTCGTCGATCCGACGTCCGACCTGGGACACGATGCGGTCGATGATCCGCAGTAGGTGCGCGTCGTCGAGGAACGATCCGTCCGACTCTTCGAGCATGCCGGCGCGCTCGATGAAGACCTGGTCGTAGGCGTTGACCATGATCTCCGTCACGCTCGGGTCGTTCAGGAACGGCTCGAGCGGACCGTAACCGAGGATGTCGTCGGCGATCTGCTGCTCGAGCTGCGACCGCTCGCTCGGGCTCAACGGCGCCTCTTCCGCAGTCAGTTGCTCTCTGACGATCGCGCGGACCCGCTCCCCCAGCTCGCGTGACCCCTCGAGATTCACGAACGCCGCTCCGAGCCGGAGGATGCACGTCCTGTGGATCTTCGTCTTCAGCTCGGCGTGCGGATCGCGTGCCCGCGTGGGGAGTGCACCGCGGTCGACCTGAAGCCTCTCGGCGAGAACCGAAGCGCTGTTGTGGTGCAGACCGTTGTTGCCGAGCGCGCTCATCGCCGCCCCCGCAAGAGGCTCTTGCGCTCAGGCGGTTTCGCCGGAGCGTGCGGCGCGTCGCCGAGCACGCCGCTCGCGAGCTCGCTGATCGCGCGGGCGAACTTGCTCCGCTCGCTGCCGATCACGGCCGGCAACGCGCGGTTGACCGCCGCCGGCACTGCAGGGTCGTCCGGAAGCTCGTAAGCAATCTCGACGTCCAGCGCACGCTCGACGTCCCCGCGGTCAACGCCGCCGGTTGCGCCCATCCGGTTCGCAACGAGGGACATGCGCTCGCGCGGGAAGCCGAGCCGGTCGATCGTCTCGAGCCCGATCCGCACGTTCTTCAGCGACGTCACCTCCGGGTTGCAAACCATCAGCAACCGGTCGCTGTGATCGAGCGCGGCGAGCAGAGCGCGATCGAAGAGCGGGCCCGTGTCGACGATGATCGCGTCGTAGGCGGAACGGGCTGCGTCGAGCACTCCGACGAGCTCCGTCTGACCCACGGCCTCGGCCTCTTCCGGTCGCTTCGGGGACGCAAGCAGGTCGAGCCCCGTTCGGTGCTCGGTGCTCACGAACGCGTTCAGCTTCTCGACGTCGACGCGCCCCGCCGAGGACGCGAGGTCGGCAATCGTCGCCCTCGGCGCCACGGCGAGCGTCAACGCGACGTCGCCGAACTGGAGGTCGAGGTCGATCAGCACCGTGCGCAGGCCGCTGCTCGCGGCTGCTGCGGCCAGGTTCGTCGCAACGACGGTCTTGCCGCTCCCGCCCTTCGGCGAGAAGACAGTGATCACCGTTCCGGCGTCGCGACGGGTGCCGGCGCGCGCCGCCTTTCGCAGCGCGAACAGCAGCGTCTCGGCCGGCTGCGGCAGGACGAGCACGTCGGCCGCGCCGACCTCGAGCCCCGTCTCGACGATTCCGTTCGGCTCGCCGTACGCGGCGAGGATGAGCGGGACGTCCGCGAGCTTCCGCAATTCGTGCACGTCGTGTGCGACGTTCTCGTGCCCCGCCGGGCCGAGCACGTGGAGCGCGACGTCGACCGACGAGGCGAGGAACGAGCCGTTCCCCGCCTCCTTGTCGATCAGCGACAGCGCCGGCTGCTCCGCGAGGGACGGCTCGAGCGTTCCTGCGTCTGGACCGCTCAGGAGCACGCGGAGGTTCGAGTTGTGACCGTTAGTGCCCATCGTCGGCACTCCCCTGGAACCCTCCGGCGAGTTGTCCCCACGCGTTCGGCAGGCCACGGCCGAGGAAGGACTCGAGTGTCTCGATCGACGTTGCGCTGTTGCGCGGTGTCTTCGTCGGCCGAAGCGCCGCGAGCCAGGCCGTGTTCTTCAACGCCCAGGCCATCGTCTGCGCCTGGTCGTCGGTCATCACGATCGACGCCGACGTCGAGGGAATGCCGGCGGTGACCGTCGCAGCCTTCGGCGCATCCGGCGCCTTGACCACGAGCAGGTTCCGCAGCACGACCTTCGACGTCGACCGGTTCAGCTGACCGAAGTGGTACTTGGCGGTCGCGATTATGTCGATGTGGTCGCCGTCGGACAGCGTCCCCGCCAGCAGCTGATACGGATCGCCGGGAACGACGACGACGCGCTGCTTGCCGGAGAATCTCGCGAAGACGCCACCCTGCGAGATCGGCCCGAACTGCCGGAGCGTGATCTGCTCGCCCTTGTAGATCGGGCCGGCGCTGACGAGGGACGTCAGCGCGCCGGCGCTCGTGATCGATCCCGGCACGATGGCGCGGCGCGGGATCGTCTGCGTCTGCAGATAGCCGCCCGCGGCGACGTCCGAACCGTCGGTGCCCGAGGCGATGTCGCGACTCGCGACGAGCACCTTCACCAGGCCCGCGCCGTTCGTGACGCTCTTCCTGTAGCTGATGATGTACGCGCCGACGAGCACCGCCGCGAGTGCAGCGAGGCCCAACGGCAGCACGAGATTCCGCATCCGCGATTTGGTTGTCATGCGCCTGTCCTTTCGTTTCTCATTGGGTGAGCGTGATCGTGTGGACGCCGTAGTCCGTTGCACCGGAAATCGGGTCGCCGGCCGCGAGGTCAGTTGCGATCAGGGTCGTGAAGTGCCCCCTGATCGACTTCGACGCCGGGCTCCAGGTCACGCCGCCGACATCGATCAGGAACGCGGCCCAGGCGACGACGTGGAACGAGGGAACGTTCGCGTCGGCGACGTCGAAGACGGGGAAGATCAACGTCCGCCGCGCATTCGCCGCGTCGTTCAGGCCCTGCTGGATCGGCCCGGTGTTCTGGCCCGTCTTGACCGAGTACCACTTGTTCGCCGGCAGCGCGTCCGGGTAGCACGGCGTGCACTCGATCCAGTTCCTGAGCGTGTCCGCGCCGGGGCCCTGCCCGCAGTTGACTGCCGACGTCGCGGCCTGGCAGCGGAGGTCGATCAGACCGATCGCGCTCGTCGTCAGCTGGCTCTCGGTGAAGCTGACGGTGACCGTCTGGCCGAGACAGGCCGGGGTTGACACGGGGCATGCGCTGGTCGTCTTCACGGCGATCGGCGCGACGTTCTTCATGAAGAGCGGCACGCTCACCATCGCGCGTGCGTGCGCTCGGACCGTGACGGTGCCGAACGCCGCGCCGTAGATCTGCGCGAGGAACCCCGGCGCGGTCGTCACCGCCGCGACATCGATACACGCGTTCGGCGCGCACGGTGAGCCGCTCGGAAAGGTCGAGGTCGTGCTGATGCCGGCGTCGTTCGTCTGCGCGTAGCTACTCGCCGTCGAGCCGGCAGTGCCCGTAAGCGGCAAGTCTTGCGCGCCTGCGAGGGCGGCGGCGTCGGCTGCCGTCTGCAAATGGCGCTGTGCCTGGAGCCACTGTCCGCCGTCGACGACGATTGCCGCCATCCCGACGATCGTCAGGAGCGCGAAGACCATGAAGACCAGCGCCTGACCCGACTCGCTACGCGTGCGCGTGACGACGCCGTTCATTCCAGGCGCTCCGTCGCGCGCGACGATAGGTTCCAGCTGAGGTCCATGCCGGGAAGACCGAAGATCGAGGGCAACCCGATCGTCGCCGGATACGTGATCGAAATCGTGTACGACGAACCGACCGAACCGGGGCTCGAGGGGTTGCACGTGATCCGCGACGAGATCACGCTCCACTGCGAGCTCGACACGGTGTTCTGAATCGCGTTCATCGCCGACTGGCATGTGCCGGCGCTCGCGGTTCGGCTTACGGCCGCCATGCGCGCACCGACGCGGGCGGCGTCCGTGATCGTCAGGTAGTCGTGGAAGGCGACGCCGAACTGCCAGATCGCCAGCAGGAGGAACACGAGGAACGGCATGACGAAGGCGAACTCCACGATCGACTGGCCGTCTTCGCGGGAGAGCTTCGGGTGTCGAGGAGTCGTGTGCATGTCGTGAGAGAGGATCGGAGCCTCCGCCGTCGCCGGCGGAGGCTCCAGGAGGATTGATCGCCGCCTACGCGCCGATCGCGTTGCTGACCTGCGTGATCGCGTTCTGAATCGCGGTGCCGAGGCCGGTCCACGTGACTGCAAGCAGCACGCCGACGACCACGACCGCGAGGATGAGCGCGTACTCGACGAACGTCTGTCCGTCGTCGTTCTTCAGCTCTTCGTACCGGCCGACCAGCGTGGTCGCCCAGAGGTTGAAGCGCTCCAGCATGGGAAAACCTCCCCTTCCTTCTGCGAGGGCGACTCGCCCTCGGTCGGTCTTTTGCAATGCCGGCTTCCCCCTCGGACGCCGCACTGCCTTGCATCGGAGCCTCCGCCGTCGTGGGCGGAGGCTCCGGCGAGCATCGAGCCCCGCCTACGCGCCGATCTTGTTGCTGACCTGCGTGATTGCGTTCTGGATCGCGGTGCCGAGGCCGGTCCACGTGACTGCAAGCAGCACGCCGACGACCACGACCGCGAGGATGAGCGCGTACTCCACGAACGTCTGCCCCTCCTCGTTCTTCAGCTCTTCGTACCGGCCGACCAGCGCGGTCGCCCAGAGGTTGAAGCGCTCCATCATTTGGGGTACCTCCCCTTCGTTCTTCGAGGGCGACCATCGCCCTCGATCGGTTGGGTGCACCGCGGCCTCCCCCTTGGACGCCGTGAATGCGTTGACGGGCTTACGGTTGCGCGGCCGAGCCGCGGTGTGACCCGACGAGGGTGTGGATCGACTGCGACCTCCGTCTAGTCCCGGACGGCCGGCGCATGAACAGAGTCAGGTGCGTGGCCTCGCTGAGCGAAGCAGCCCTGCGCCCCGACGCGGTGACGCGTGAGGTGTCATCGGCGCGCCCCGGGCGTCCCGTTACCGTTGCACGCCGCACCGCGGTTGCATGCGCGCGCTGCGTCAGGAAGCTGCGCCGGCTGAAGCCGGCGTAAATCCTGCGTTCAAAAAATAGGCCGTTCGGCCTATTGCAGTTCGGCAGAACGCGATCAAGGTTCGCCTACGCCGATCGGGACGACGAGTCGTGCCGACCGGGGGGGATGCGGCAATCGAACGAGGGGGACAGCCATGCGGCGGCTGAAGCTCCTGCTCGCAGACGACCATCAGTTGATGCTCGAAGCGATCAGGCTTTCACTTCAAGATGCAAGCGACGAGTTCGAGATCGTCGGCACCACGAGTCGCGGGACGCAGGTCCTGCCGCTCGTCTCACAAGCGCAACCGGATCTGGTCTTGCTCGATCTGCGAATGCCGGCAATGGACGGCCTCGCCTGTCTCGAGCAGATCCGCAAGCGGCACCCAGACGTCAAGGTCGTGATCCTTTCGGGGCTCGAAGACCCGGAGATCGTCCGGACCGCGTTCGCGCGCGGCGCCACCGCCTTCATCCGGAAGCACATCGATCCGCGCGACCTGCCGTCGGCGCTGCGGCAGGCGATCGAGGGGACGGTGTTCCAGACGTTCGGCGCTTCACCTGCGGCCGAGCCGGAGGCGGGTCGTGATGCCGGTCTCAGCGAACGCGAGCTGACGATCCTTCACGCGCTCGGCGACGGTCTTTCGAACAAGCAGATCGCGAAGCAGTTGTGGCTCGCCGAGCAGACGGTGAAGTTCCACCTGACGAACATCTACCGCAAGCTCGGCGTCGCCACTCGCACCGAGGCTGTTCGGCACGCGTATGCGCACGGGATGCTGGAGAGCCCGCTCCTCGAGCACGCCGGGAGCGCAGCCTGATCTACACGTAGAGGAAGGCGCGCACGGCCGCGTGCTGCGCCTTCCAGGCACGCAGGAAGAAGAGCACCTCGATCAGCGCCTCGGCTGCGTCCTGCGCGTGGACGTGGACGACGGCGCATGTCTGCTCGTCGACCGGCTGGGCAACGCAATCGTTTGCGAGCAGGTGCTCCACGAGTTGCGGTAGAAGCGCAGCCTCGCTCAATCGAATCCGCATCGACATGGGCCGACTATCCCATTTGCCCGTCGTGTCAGCGCCAGCCGAAAGGCGCGACACGTCCGACCAAAGGCTAGGCGTCCGCGTTGACGAGCACTCGGTCGAGGGATCGCAGAGCCGCCCGTTTCGGCCGAAACAGCAACCACGGGTCGGAGGCTCTCCCGGGCGCGGTACCGCGTCGGTCGGTCTCCCTTGACGCGAAAGAAGTCTGAAGGGCGGACGTCAATGTCCGCCCTTTTCCTTTTGTAGGCGCCGGACGCGAGATAATCGACGGCGTGTCCGAAGACGCAGTCCCCCAAGAACCACCCGAAGAGCTCCCGGCCTGGAGCCTGCCGGCCGATGCGGTCGAACGGATCCGGCTCGAGACCGCATGGCCGGAGCGCGTCACTCGCGACTGGGCGTGGGGAGGGTCGACCGGAGCGGGAATCCGCGTCTGCATTCTCGACAGCGGCGTCGAGCCGGGACACCCCGACGTCGGCCCCGTCGACAACGCCGTCGCGATCTCGATCGCGGGTGACGAGGTGAACGTCGAGGTGGACACGGAGGGAGATCTCTGCGGTCACGGCACGGCGTGCGCCGGGATCGTCCGGTCGCTCGCGCCTGAATGCGAGATCCACAGCGTCCGCGTGCTCGGCGCCGGTTACACCGGTAGCGGCGGCATCCTGCTCGCCGGCCTGCGGTGGGCAATCGACCAGGGCTACGACGTCGTGAACATGAGCCTGTCGACGACGAAGCAGAAGTTCGCGTCGATGCTGCACGAGCTGGCCGACGACGCGTACTTCCGCCGGACGATTCTCGTCGCGTCGGCCCACAACATGCCCGTCGAGAGCTATCCGTGGAAGTTCTCGAGCGTGATCTCGGTCGGGAGTCACGAGCTCGACGACCCGCTCACGTTCTTCTACAACCCGTCGCCGCCCGTGGAGTTTTTCGCGCGCGGGTATGAGCTCGACGTCGCGTGGGTCGGCGGGGGGCGCCTGCGCTGCACCGGGAACAGCTTCGCGACGCCGCACATCGCGGGGATCGTCGCGTTGATCCTGGCCAAGCACCCGGAGCTGACGCCGTTCCAGTTGAAGAGCGTGCTCCACCTGACGGCCACGAACGTGGGAGGCGAGTCATGAGCGAAGATCTGCACGCGGCGGTTGCCGCGGGGGTATTCGGCGCCGAGGAGAATCACCGCGCGCTGCTCCAGTCGGTCGTCGAGGTCGCGCGTGCGCTCTTCCGCGCGAAGGCTTCGTCGATCTTCCTGCTCGACGAGCAAGCGGACGAGCTCGTGTTCGAGGCGGTGGCCGGAGAAGGCGCCGACGAGCTGATCGGCAAGCGGTTCCCATCGAGCACCGGCATCGCGGGGTGGGTGCTCGTGACCCGTCAGCCGCTCGTGATCGAGGACGTCGCGGCCGACGCGCGCTTCGGCCGCGAGGCTGCGGAGAGCACCGGTTACGTCCCCAAGGGCCTGATGGCGGTGCCGCTCCTGCACGACGAGCGCGCGCTCGGCGTGCTCGAAGTCCTCGACCGGCCAACCGACACGCGGTTCACGCTGAAGGAGATGGACCTGCTGAGCGCGTTCGCGAACCAGGCCGCGATCTCGCTCGACCTGCTCCAGCGGGCGCGGCGGGCGCACGCGGCGCTCGCCGATGACGGAGACGCGGCGTTGCTGGCGCGTGTCGCGGCGAAGCTCGAGCAGCGCGGCGAGGACGACGACGACACGGGGTCCCGGGACGCGGCCCTGCAGCTGCTGCGCGCACTCGAACAGCTGCTCTGAGACCTCCCTGAAAACGACCGGAGCCCGGGCACTGCCCGGGCTCCATCAAAACTGGCTTGCCGACGCGCGGCTAGAGAAAGCTCTTGCGATGCGCCTCGAAGTCGTCGCCGGAGTCGTCGTCCTGCTGCTTACCCTCGTCGTTCGCCAAGAAGTGCTTCTTGTGCGCCTCGACGTCGTCCGTGGAGTCGTCGTCCTGCTGCTGACCCTCGTCGTTCGCCAAGAAATGCTTCTTATGCGCCTCGACCTCGTCCTGGCCCTCGGTCGAAAACTGATCCTGCTCCGACATGGTCCCTCCTTAAGGCTGGGTTCCGCTGACACCTACTAGACGCGGTCCGTCCGGAGAATCTTCCCGTGTTGTCTTCAAAAGCACAAGCGGCACTGCGATGCTCTGTCTGTGAAGGTCCGAGAATCGCTCGCGGCGTTCCGCGAGGTGTTCGCCAACGGCGCGCTGCGCCGGCTCCAGCTCGCGTTTGCCGGCTCGATCATCGGCACCACCGCCTACAGCATCGCGATCCTCGTCTACGCGTACGACCACGGAGGTGCCACCGCGGTCGGGATCGTCGCCGCGGCGCGGTTCGCGGTTGCCGCCGTCGCCTCGCCGTTCGCAGCCGTGCTCGGCGACCGCTACGACCGGCGCTGGGTCATGGTTGCCTCGGACGGCGCTCGCGCCGCGTTCCTCGCGCTGACCGGA
>VAXB01000160.1:5060-7250 GCA_005883995.1 Actinomycetota bacterium | reverse complement strand
TCGCGACGAACAGGTTCCGCGGCGCATGGTAGAGCCGCTGCGGCGCGTCGACCTGCTGGAGGACGCCGCCGCGCATCACCGCCACGCGATGACCCATCGTCATCGCCTCGACCTGGTCGTGCGTGACGTAGAGCGTCGTCACGCCAAGCGTCTGCTGGATGCGTGCGATCTCTGCGCGCATCTGCACACGGAGCTTCGCGTCGAGGTTCGACAGCGGCTCGTCCATCAGGAACGCCTGCGGCTCGCGCACGATCGCGCGTCCCATCGCGACGCGCTGCCGCTGGCCGCCGGACAGCTGCGCGGGCTTGCGCGCCAGCAGGTCCTCGAGGCCGAGCACGCGCGCGATCTCCTCGACGCGCCGACGCTGCTCAGCCTTGGCGACCTTGCGCATTCGGAGCCCGAAAGCGAGGTTGTCGTACACGCTCTTGTGCGGGTAGAGCGCGTAGTTCTGGAAGACCATCGCGATGTCGCGCTGCCGCGGCGGCAGGTCGTTCACGACACGTTCGCCGATCAGGATCTCGCCGAACGAGATGTCCTCGAGGCCCGCCACCATCCGGAGCGCGGTCGTCTTCCCGCACCCCGACGGTCCGACGAGCACGACGAACTCGCCCTCGTGCACGGTCAGCGTCAGGTCGCGCACCGCCGGCGTCTCGCCGTACAGCTTCGTCACGTTCTGGAACTCGATCTGGCCCATTACCCTCGAACCGCTCCTGCCGTCAGCCCGAACGCGATCTTGCGTTGCACGAGCACGAAGAAGACGACGACGGGGAGCGACGTGAGCGTCGCGGCGGCCATCAGCGGCCCCCACGACGTGCCGCGGTTCGTCGTGAACGACGCCAGCCACACCGTCAGCGTCTGCTTCGTCGGGCTGCTGAGGAAGACGTACGCGATGATGTACTCGTTCCACGCCTGGATGAACGCGAAGATCGACGTCGCGACGAGGCCCGGGCCCACGAGCGGCAGGAGGATCCGGACGAACGCGCCGAACCGTGTCGCCCCGTCGACCATCGCCGCTTCCTCGAGATCCTTCGGGACGCCGATGATGAAGCCGCGCAGCGTCCAGATCGTGAACGGGAGCACGAAGGTCAGGTACGTGATGATCACGCCGCTCAGCTTGTTCACCTCGTGCGCGCGGCTGAGCGTGATGTAGAGCGGGATGATCAGCGCGTTCAGCGGGATCATCTGGACGGCGATGATCAGGACGATGAATGCGCGCCGTCCGTAGAACCGGAACTTCGCCAGCGCGAGCGCGGCGAGGAACGCGAGCACAAGCGAAATCGTGACGACGGCGACCACGACGATCAGGCTGTTCGCGACGTCTCGCCAGAAGTACTGCCGGTGGATCGCGTCGCCGAAGTTCGCGAGCGTCGCGTGGATCGGGAACCACGTCGGCGTGAACCCGAAGATGTCCCGACCGGGCTTGAACGCCGTCGACACCATCCAGTAGACCGGAAAGACCATTACGCCAAACACGAGCAGCGCGAGCAGGTTGATCCCGACACGGCCGGCCCTGCGCTTCCGCGTCGAGCGGCGCCGGCCGACGACGTGCGCGGTCGTCGGCGAGACAGGCGTCGGCGCTACGGGCGTGGCGGCGGTCATCGGACCTCCCCCGCCTGCACCATCCGCCGAACATAGAACGAGGTCACGATGAGCATGATCAGGACCATCACGACCGCGATCGCCGAGCCGAGGCCGTATTCGCTGATCCGGAACGACTCGAAGAACGAGTAGATGCTCATCAGGAAGTAGTCGGACGACGGCCTCTGGTCGAGCATGATCCAGACCTGGTTGAAGACCTGAAAGTCCCAGATGATCGATAGGCTGGCGAGGATCACGAAGATCGGTTTGAGCAGGGGAAACGTGATCTCCCGGAAGACGGCGAAGGGCCGCGCGCCGTCGATCCTCGCGGCCTCGAGCAGTTCGTCTGGCACCTGTGAGAGACCGGCGAAGACGGTGATCGTCACGAACGGGATCGCGCCCCACACAACGAGCGCGGTGATGACGGCGAACCCGCTCCACGGGTTCACGAACCAGTCGTGGTGCGTGAAGTTGCCGAAGTGGAGCTTGGTCAGCGTCCAGTTCGCGACGCCGAACTCCGGGTCGACCATCCAGCGCCAGATGTCGACGGCGACGACGACAGGGGTGGCCCACACGAAGACGAGTCCCGCGGTCAGCAGCATCCGCATGAAG
>VAXB01000160.1:0-5012 GCA_005883995.1 Actinomycetota bacterium | reverse complement strand
CCGATCCAGACGCCCTTGTGGCGGATGAGCTCGAAGAGCCCATAGCGTTCGAACGAGAGACGGACGAGCAGGTAGAGCGGATACGCGAGCACCGCTCCGATGACGATCGTCGCCGGCGCGAGGAGCGCGTACGGAGCCACTCCGCCGGCAATGCGATGGCGGGACCAGCGCGGCCGCCGCCGAGAGGAGACGGCAAGCTCACTCTCGACGGCGGCCACGTCAGCAGCTCCTTCGGGCGTCACCGGCTTACGAGCCGGTGTTCAGGATCCTCGTGATCGTGTTGCTCGCACTCGTCGCCGCGGCCCGCACGGACTTGCGTCCCGTGAAGATCGCCTGGCACATCTCCTGAAGCACGTTGCCGCTCTCGACGTTCGCCCAGTTCGGCGAGATCGGCACGAACCAGTTGTACTTCGCCGCCCTCGCGAACGGCGAGACCTTCGGATTCCCGGCGGCGAGGGCCGCGAGGTTTGACGCGTTCGGAATGTTCCCGGCATCGGCCATCTTCTTCTCGTTCGGCGCGCTCGTGAACGCCGCGATCCAGTCGGCCGCAAGCGTCTTGTTGCCGCTCGTTGCCGGAATCGCGAGGTCCACGTTCGCAAGACCAGGGTTCCCGACCTTCGGGTCGAGCGTGTACGGCCATTCCCAGCCGTTGCCGACGAACGACGCAACCTTGCCCTTCGCAAACGGGATGCTCGGATACGGATGTGCCTCGTCCGTCGTGAGCGGCGCGCGTGAGAGCGCCTTCATGACACTCTTCGCCGCGGTCAAGCCTCTGATCGCCTGCGGCGAGTTCAGCGCGCCCTTCCATTTGCCGTTCTTCTCGACCGCGAGCCGGCCGCCGTAGTCATAGACGAACCCCATCGTCGCGTACCAGTTCTTGCCGGGGTAGTAGAACGCGGAGAAGTTTCCGTCCTTCCGGAACTTCTTCATCAGCTTCTTCCCATCGGTGACGAACTGGTTCAGGCTCCGCGGGGTGCTCCTGATGCCAGCCTGACGGTAGTAGTCCATCCTGTAGATGACGGCACGCGCACCTGCGTAGTACGGCACGCACAGGAGCTTGCCGTTCCACGTGCACGACGACTTGAGGCCGCCGAGCCACTTGCTCGAGTTCGGGTACGCCTTCGCCCTGATGGGCGCGAGCGCTCCCGCGGCCATGTACTTGGCCGTCTCGCTGTTACCCATCTCGATCACGTCCGGCGCATTGTTGCCCGCGAGCGCGGCGTCGAACTTCGTCAGGTGGGTGGTCCACTGCTGGTACTGGACGTCGACGTTGACGCCCGGATGCTTGGCCTGGAACGAGCGCGTCGCGGCTGCGACCGCGTCGGCCCAACCGTTCTTGGCGTCGTCCTGCAGCCAGACGGTGACCGTCGTGGCGTTGCGCTTGGCGACGCTCCCGCTGGCGGACGTGGCCGCTGCGGCGAGGACGGCGGCGAGCAACACCGCCGCGATGACACGAGCTTTCATATCGCCTCCCGAAGGCGCTGGCGCCCCGGCCGGCGGTCGAGCGGGCGCCTGAAGTGGTCTAATCCACCGGCCACGGCGCGGAGATTGGCATAGTCCACTTTCGTTGTCAAGCTCCAGCTAGCGGCTCGGCTTCGTCGGTCAAGGCCAAATGGTATTGACCACCGTCCGTAAGGTGTGCTTCGATACACGGCGGTGTCGAAGCAGGACCAGATCCGGCAGCAGGTGATCCAGCTGATCGAGCAGCTGGCCGTCGGTGACGCGATTCCGTCCGAGCGGAAGCTCAGCAGCGACCTCCGCGTCTCGCGGCTCACGCTTCGGGCCGCGCTCGACGAGCTCGTGCGCGAGGGTTACCTCGTCCGGCGCCACGGGAGCGGGACGTTCGTCGGCGAGCCGAAGATCGCGCAGCAGCTGACGCTGACGTCGTTCAGCGACGACATGCGCCGCCGCGGGATGATCCCCGACAGCCGGACGATCTCGCTCGAGAACGTCCACGCGGGACCGCAGGTTGCGCGTGCGCTCAACATCTCCCCCGACGCAAGGGTCTTCCGCATCGGGCGGCTCCGCCTCGCGGACGGCCTGCCGATGGCGGTCGAGACGCTGCACGTCCCTGTTTCCCTCGTCCCTGGGTTGACCGCGGCGCAGCTCGAGCACAGCTCCTTCTATGCGCTGCTTGAAGAGCGGTACTACGTCGTGATCGCGTCGGGCCTGCAGACGATCGAGCCGACGGTGACGAACGAGGAAGAATCGCGGCTGCTCGACGTGCCGCTGCACTCGCCGGCGTTTCTGTTCGAGCGGACGAGCACCACGACCGGCGGTGAGACCGTCGAGTTCGTGCGGTCGATCTACCGCGGTGACCGGTACCGGCTCGTCGCCGAGCTCTCGCACCGCCGCGAGCCGACGATGAGCGCGCTGTCGGCAGTCGACGGCGGATGACGTTCCGCGCCGGCTGCTCCTACTTCGGCGTCCGCATCCCGCGCCACGTGCGCCGCGACCTCGACGACCTGGCGGCACGCGGGTTCACCGGCGTCCTCCACACGTTCTCGGAAAACGACCTCGCGTACTACCGCGACACGATGCGCGAGATCGTTGCCGCGTCGCACGATCGCGGGCTCGAGGTGCAGGCGGCGCCATGGGGACTCGGGCGGACCTTCGGAGGTGAGGCCGAGAGCCGGTTCGTCACGTTCCACCCGGAAGCGTGTCAGGTCCTCGATGACGGCCGCCGCGTCGCGACCGGGTGCCTCAACAACCCGGTCTATCGTGCTTACTGCCGCGACTGGGCCGACGCGGCGCTTGCCGCGGGCACCGATTTCGTGTTCTGGGACGAGCCACACTGGACGGTGCCGGAGCACGTCGGCGTCGAGGACAGGGCGCGGTGGGCGTGCCGCTGCGACGTGTGCCGCGAGCGCTTCGGCGGCGCAATGCCGGACGAACTGACCGACGAGGTGCTTGCATTCCGAGAGCGCTCGATCGTCGACTTCCTCGGCGAGATGACCGCACACGTCGCGTCGCGCGGCGGCAAGAGCACCATCTGCCTCCTACCGCTGACGGACGGCCCGCACGGGATCTCCGACTGGGATGCGGTCGCATCCCTGCCGGGCGTCGCGAAGCTCGCGACCGACCCGTACTGGAAGAACTTCGGGGAGCCGGCCCGCGCGTTCGTCGAGCGCTTCGCCCGCCTCGTTGCAGAGACGGCCGCGCGAAACGACGTCGAGTCGCAGCTGTGGGTGCCGAGCTTCGGCCTCACCCGCGCGGACATCCCGGAGCTCGAGGCTGCCGTCGCGTCCGCCCGCACTGCCGGCGTCGACGACGTGTGGACGTGGGGCTACGAGGCGTGCGGCCACATGACAGCGCTCGCGACCCCCGACGCACCGCTCGTCTGGGAGGCGGTCTCCGCTGCGCTGACAGGGCGGGGCGGCGACCCTCCTACGGAGCAGGCGCGCGCCGACCTGCGCGACCTCGACCTCCGTCCGGCGCGGGAGCTCGTCCGAATCCTCAACGAGACCGACGCGACGGTCGCGGATGCCGTCGCGACTGCGGGCGACTCGCTCGCGAGCGCGGTCGACTACATCGTCGCAGCGTTGCGCGCCGGCGGACGGCTCGTGTATGTGGGTGCCGGGACTTCCGGCCGGCTGGCAGCCCTCGACGCGGCCGAGTGCGGGCCGACGTTCTCGACCGACCAGGTCGTCGCGCTGTTCGCCGGCGACGACGAGGCGGCCGAGGACGACGCGGCGGCCGGCGCGCGCGCAGCGACGGCGGTCGCCGCCGGCGATGTCGTCGTCGGGGTCAGCGCGAGCGGCCGAACGCCCTACACGGTGGGGGCCGTCGAGTCCGCGCGGACCGCAGGCGCGCGGACGATTGCGGTCGTTTGCGTGCGCGGCAGCGAGCTTGCGCGTGTCGCCGACCTCGAGGTCCTACTCGACGTCGGCCCGGAGGTGATCGCAGGCTCGACGCGGATGAAGGCGGGCACGGCGCAGAAACTCGCGCTGAACACGCTCTCGACCGTGACGTTCGTCAAGCTCGGCAAAACGTACGGGAACCTGATGGTCGACGTCCATGCGTCGAATGACAAGCTCCGCGCGCGTGCACGCCGCGCCGTCGCGATCGCGACCGGAGCGCCGGAGCGCGACGTCGACGACGCGATCGCGGCGGCCGGCGGCGACACCAAGGTCGCCCTCGTCTCGCTCGCGGCCGGGGTGAACCCGACGGAGGCGCGAGCACGACTCGACGCGTCCGGAGGGAACGTCCGGGAGGCGCTCGGTGTCTTGGGTTGAGCGCGAGCTTCGCGAGCAGCCGACGGCGCTCGCTCGGTTCCTGGATCGCGAACGCGACGACGTGCGGGCACGCGCTCCAGCGCTCGTCGAGCGCGACGTTCGCTACCTGCTGATCGCGTCGCGAGGCAGCTCGGGGAACGCTGCGCGGTACGCGCAGTACCTGTTCGGCGCGTTCAACCAGCTGCCTGTCGCATTCTCGACGCCGTCGCTGTACACGCTCTACGATGCGCCGCCGAAGCTCGACGGCGCGCTCGCGATCGCGATCTCGCAGTCAGGCGAGTCGCCGGATGTGGTCTCGGTGCTCGCCGAGGCGACGCGGCAAGGACGACCGACGGTCGCGATCACGAACGAATGCGAGTCGCCGCTCACCCGCCACGCGGACTGGGTGCTGCCGCTCCATGCCGGCCACGAGCGCGCCGTCGCCGCGACGAAGACGTATCTGAACTCCATTGCGGCAGTCGCGCTTCTGTCGGCGGCGCTTGCAGGCGACGACACGCGCATTGCCGCGATCGATGCGATGCCCGACGCCGTCGAGGCGCAGGTCGAGCGCTCGCTCGCAGCGTCGCCGACGCTCGACCGCTACGCCGGCGCAGACGGCGGCGTGGTCGTCGCGCGCGGCCTGAACCTCGCAACCGCGTTCGAGATCGCGCTCAAGATCCGCGAGCTGTCGGGGATCCCGTTCGAGCCCTTCTCCTCCGCGGACCTCCTGCACGGGCCGATCGCCGCCCTCCTCCCCGGTCGGCCCGTGCTCGTGGTCGCGCCGAGCGGACCGACGGT
>VAXB01000159.1 GCA_005883995.1 Actinomycetota bacterium | reverse complement strand
CCTTCAGTTGCTGCACCGACGCCGCCTTCGATCCTTGCGGCGTGCGCGGCGGCGCGCCGGCCGGCTTCACCTGTCCGGACTTCACGAGCTGTAGCGCCCGCGATGCGGACGGGTCGAAGACCTCGATCTGGTACTGAGACCTGGGATACGCGAGATAAACGCTCGTCGGCCGCCCCTTGTACTGGAACGCTAGGCCTCCGCCGGGGAGGTGAATCGTCCGCACGCCCTGCTTCTTCGCAGTCGCGCGAAGGGTTGCGAACGCGTTCTTCTGCGGATACGTCCCGATCGTCAGGTATCTGGGGTGCGGGTCGCCGAGCTTTACGCCCGGCGGGAGGTACCTGATGTACACGCGACCATCCTTCGTGCGGCTCAGCTCGTATCTGTAGCTCGGTTGCGACCCGGCCCAGTAGATCGGGTGTCCAACGGAGCTTGCGAAGGCGTCCAGTCGCTCGATCGACGCTGCGGAGGCCGGCGCGTGCGACACCGGCTTCGCGGAGGTGGTCCCTCCGCCGCGAAGGAGGAGCCAGAGGATCAGCCCGATCACGATCGCGAGCGCGACGAAAGTGGCAATTAGGACTGCCGGTCTCCGCGCGTACTCTGCCAACCCCGAACGGCGCGCGCCGGTGGTCGTTGTTCCTCTTACCTCTTGGTCCATGGCCGCGCCCCTGCTATTCCCGCGATGGGCGTTATCCAACCGCTCCTCGCGGAACCGAGCGGCTTCCCGCCGTCATTTCGATACCGTCCGAAGCGGTGGAAGCGAAGCACGACGTGCTGGTGATCGGCGCAGGCTGCGCAGGGATGCGCGCCGCGATCGAAGCACACGATGCGGGCGCCGACGTCGCGCTCCTCTCGAAGATCCATCCCGTGCGCAGCCACTCCGGCGCGGCCGAGGGCGGCATCAACGCAGCGCTGGGGAACGCCTCCGACGACAGCCCCGAGGAGCACGCCTTCGACACCGTCAAGGGGTCCGACTACCTCGGCGACCAGGACGCGATCCAGATCCTTTGCGACGAGGCGCCGGACGACGTCTACCAACTCGAGAACTGGGGCGCGGTCTTCTCGCGCACCGAGGACGGTCGTATCGCCCAGCGTCCCTTCGGCGCCGCCGGCGAGCCGCGGACGGCGTACGCCGCCGACATCACCGGCCACGTGCTCGTGCACGTGCTCTACGAGCAGGTGATGAAGCGCGACATACCCACGTACGAGGAGTACTTCGCGTGGCGGCTCGTCATGAACGACGACCGCTGCCAGGGCGTGATTGCGTGGGACCTGCTGCACGGCGGGCTCAAGTCGATCGGCGCGAAGACCGTCATCCTCGCGACGGGCGGTGCCGGTCGGCTGTACGTCGGCACGACGAACGCGTACGCGTGCACAGGCGACGGAATGGCGATGGCGCTTCGCGTCGGCGTCGCGCTGAAGGACATGGAGATGATGCAGTTCCATCCGACGACGCTAGCGCCGACCGGCGTCCTGATCACCGAGGGCTGCCGCGGCGAGGGCGCGTACCTGCTGAACTCGGAGAACGACCGCTTCCTCAAGCGCTACGCGCCGAACGCGATGGAGCTCGCGTCGCGCGACGTGATCTCACGCGCCGAGCAGACCGAGATCGACGAGGGCCGCGGCGTCGAGGGGAACGTCCTGCTCGACCTCCGCCATCTCGGTGCAGACCGCATCCTCGAACGACTGCATGGAACGCGTGAGCTCTCGATGACGTTCGCGGGCGTCGACCCGATCTACGAGCCGATCCCGGTCCGGCCGGGCGCGCATTACCACATGGGTGGCGTCGACGCGGACGTCTGGGGCCAGACGTCGGTCACCGGCCTCTACGCCGCCGGCGAGTGCGCCTGCGTCTCGGTGCACGGTGCTAATCGCCTCGGCGGGAACGCGCTGATGGAGACGATCACCTTCGGCAAGCGCGCCGGGCGCCACGCGGCGGACTGGGCGCTCTCGCACACGACGGTCGAGGTGCCGCGCTCCACCGAGACGGACGCGGCGCGCGACCTCAAGCAGCTGCTCGAACGCACGGAGGGGGAGCGGCCGTGGTCGATCCGCGACGAGCTCGCGACGACGATGCACGAGAACTTCGGCGTCTTTCGCCGAGAGGAGCAGATGCAAGAGCAAGGCGAGATCGTCGCCCGGCTGCGCGAGCGCTACGAGCGCGTCGTCGTCGACGACAAGGGCGACGTCTTCAACAGTGATCTGACGCAGGCGCTCGAGCTCGGCTTCCTGCTCGAGCTCGCGGACTGCATGGTCGTCTCCGGGATCGCGCGCAAAGAGAGCCGCGGGGCGCACGCGCGCCCCGACGACTTCCCGAGCCGTGACGACGAGCACTACATGAAGCACACGATCGTGCGGGTGGAGGACGATCGTCCGCAGCTCGAGTGGCGCGACGTGACGATGACGAAATGGCAACCCCAGGAGAGGAAGTACTAGTGGCCCACGCGATCGCACCGGTGCCGGGCTCGACGACGATGGAGCTCGCGCTGAAGATCTGGCGCTACAACGCCGAGACCGGCGCGAAGGAGCTACGCCGGTACGAAGTCGAGGCCCCCGACTGGGCGACGCTGCTCGACGTGCTCGACATCGTCAAGGACAAGCACGACGGAACGCTCGCCTACCGAAAGAGCTGCCGGATGATGATCTGCGGCTCGTGCGGGATGCGGATGGACGGAGCAGCGGTTCTCGCCTGCAAGACGCGTATGTGGGACATCGCGCAGTCGGGCCATGAGCCGGTGATCTCGCCGATGGGGAACCTCCCGGTCGTCAAGGATCTCGTCGTCGACATGTCGCCGTTCTGGGGGAAGATCCGCGCCGTCAAACCGTGGCTCGAGCCTGGCTACGACGAGGTTGCCGAGAAGGAACGGATCGTCTCCCAGCAGCAGATGAACGTGATCCACAAGGAGGCGCTCTGCATCATGTGCGGCTGCTGCGTCTCCGAGTGCAACTCGATGGAGTCCGATCCGGAGTTCCTCGGCCCCGCGGCGCTCGCAAAGGGGTTCCGGTTCGTCGGCGACGCGCGCGACCAGACGGCGCCCGAGCGGTTGAGCGACCTAAACAGCGAGCACGGCATCTGGGACTGCACCCGCTGCTACTTCTGCAACGAGCGCTGTCCCAAGGGCGTCGACCCGCGCGACGCGATCGCGAAGCTCGGCGCGGAGTCGATCAAGGAAGGCATCGACCACGACATGGGCGCGAAGCACGCGAAGTGGTTCGTGACCTCCGCGAAGACGACCGGCTGGCTTCGCGAGACCGAGCTCGTGCCGAAGACGCAGGGGATCGTGTCAGCGATCAAGCAGACGAAGTTCGCGCTCGGATTGGCGAAACGCGGCAAGGTGCCGCCGCCCGTCCCGCCGCATGTCGCCGACCGTGTGAAGGAGTCGCGCGCGCTCTACAACCTCGTCAAGGAGCAGGGGCGCGACGGTGCGCTCGGGATCGTCCAGGGCGAGCATGCGCTCGGCCGGATCGAGTTCACGGAAGAGGCCGGCGTGCGGGAGCTGGCGCCGGAACTGCAGCCCGGCGTGGAGCCGCCGCACGCAGAAGGATGAGGCGCGTCGCCTATTACAAGGGGTGCCTCGCATCCCTGTCGGCGAAGGAGCTCGACACGTCGACGCAGGCGCTGGCGCCGCGCGTGGGGCTCGAGCTGATCGAGCTCGAGTCGGTCACGTGCTGCGGCGCGGGCGACATCCACGAGGCGGAGCCCGACTACTACCTCCATCTGAACGCGCGCATCCTCGCGTACGCGGAAGCAACCGGTGCGGACACGCTGCTGACCGTCTGCAACGTCTGCACCCTCAACCTCCGGCAGGCGAATTGGCAGCTCAAAAACGACGAGGCGCTCCGCGAACGAGTGAGCACGAACCTGCAGCGCGTGGGCGTCCCGCCGTACAACGCGACCGTCGAGGTTCGGCACCTGCTCTGGGAGATCGCCGAGGGCGAGGGCTACGAGCTCCTGAAGGCGACGGCACACCGTGGTCTGAAGGGGCTGCGGATCGCGCCGTTCTACGGTTGTCAGATTCTGCGGCCGTCGAAGATCCTCGGGTTCGAGGATCCGGACCGCCCGTGGTCGCTCGAGCGGATCATCGAGGCTTGCGGAGGCGAGGCGATCGACTACCCGGCGAAGGTCAAGTGCTGCGGCTTCCCGATCATCCAGGCGCGGGAGGAGACGGCGCTCGGCGAGCTGATCCAGCCGATCGAGCAGGCGAAGGACGCCGGTGCCGACGCGATCGTGACGCCGTGCCCGCTGTGCCACCTTTCGCTCGACGCGTGGCAGTCCAAGCTTCGCGCGGCCACCGGCAAGGACTTCCGGATGCCGATCCTGCACCTGTCGCAGCTCGTCGGCGTCGCAGCCGGGCTCGAGGAATCGGAGTTGAAGTTCCCCCTCCGGCATCTACTGACCATCGGAGGGGCGGTTTCCGGCGCGGCGGCCTCACGCGGTCCCGCGCCGGAGCCTTCTTCGGGCGTCGAGCTGTAGGCGCGTGACGGCCGCTCGACGGCTCGCGAAGTCGTCGGTCGCTGCCGGCGCCGCAGCGACGGCGTGGGGGTGGTTCGAGGCCGGCTGGGTCCGCCTGCGCTCGGTCGACGTCCCGCTCGCGCGCGTTGCGGCAGAGATCCGCGTCGTGCACCTCTCGGACTTCCATCTCGGCCTGCCCTCGCGCGGACGCCGGGCGGTCGAGCGCGCAGTCACGTGGGCGGTCGAGCGCGAGCCCGACCTCGTCTGCGTGACGGGTGACCTCATCTCGCGCCCGCGGGGCGAGCAGCCGCTGCGGACGTTGCTCGAGCGTCTCGGTCCGACCACGTACGTGGTGCTCGGGAACCACGACGTCGAGCACAGCCGCGATCCGTTCTCGCGCGCGGCGGGGTTGAGCGACCTGGCACCGGCCCACCTGCTCGTCGACGATTCCGCGCTCGTGGATGTCCGCGGCGTTCGCGTCCAGATTGTTGGGGTCGACCCGCGCGCGTACCGGAAGTGGCAGTCGCGGCCGTCGCGCCTCGTCGACCAAGCCGCCGACCTGCGGATCCTCCTCTGCCACTTCCCGCTCGTCCTCGACCGCATCGCCGACGGGGTGTTCGACCTCGTGCTCGCGGGGCACATGCACGACGGCCAGATCTCCCTGCCGCTGCCACACGACAAGCTCCGCCTCGCGCATCCGCGCACGCGCTACACCGTCGGCTTCTATCGGCGCGGCGAGACGGTGATGCATGTGTCACCGGGGCTCGGCACGACGTTCGTGCCCTTTCGTTTCTATGCGAGACCGGAGGCGACCGAGCTGGTGCTACAACCCACGCGATGAGCGGCGGACCGAACATCGCGGGTCTGACGGGCGTGACGCTGCAGGACGCACCGGCGGTTTGCCACGGCTGCGTCTGGTGGCAGTCGCGGCCGGGGAAGCGCACCGACAAGCGGCGGTGGATCGAGAAGGCCGAGACCGACTGGGGCCCCTGGGGAACCGTCTACTACGACGCCGACGGAAAGGTCCTCGGAACGATGCAGTACGGCCCCGGCGAGCTCTTTCCGCGCGCTGTGGACCTTCCCGCGGGGCCCCCGTCGCCGGATGCGGTCCTCGTCACGTGCGCGTACCTCGTCGATGCCTCGAGCCCGTGGGTGATGCAGTCGCTGTTCCTCGCCGCGATCGGCGATGCTCGTGACAAGGGCGCGAAGGCGCTCGAAACCTTCTCGTACCGCTACGCCGAGCAGGAGTCCGCGTACGAGCGGTTCCAGGTGCACAAGACGATCTTCCCGGCGGATTTCCTCGCGGACTTCGGCTTCGTCCCGCTCCGGAGCGCGGGCCGCGTCGAGCTTGCGCGGCTCGACTTCGGCGGCCTCGTCCCCGTCACCGAAGGCAAGCGCGAAAAGGTCTTACGGGTCGTCAAGGAGGCCCTCGTGCCGGCGCCCGTCCCGCAGCGGCCGTAGGCCCCACAACGCCTTGAATGGGTCGTTCGGCCCATTGACGGATGTCCGTCTCACCGCGAGGCTGCAAGGAGGTTCGGGGTCGCGAACGGCGCGGCACCGATTGGGGATTAGTTCAACACGAGGAGGAGGGCCAGCCTTCGATGCGGCACATCGAGTCTGCGGCGACTCGGCGCTCCCTTGCGATGGATCGCGAAGGGCAGACCGGTTCGACGGAATTGAACGACGCACTGCGCCGGATCTTCCGGCAGCACTGGCCCCTGATCGTCTGGTTCGTGGCGCTCGGAATCGGCATTGCTGCGATCCATTCGCACAATCCGTCCACGTACAGCGCGACGTCGCGCTTCGTGCTCGGCGCAGACGACCCGAAGTCGCGGACGGAAGCCGTCGCGCTCTCGGACGCTGCGACGGCGATCGCGACGAGCCCGACACAGGTCCGTGACGCCCTGGCCGATGTCAGGGTGACGGATCGCAATGCCATCGACGTTGCGAAGGGCGTTTCCGTCCGGTCTCTCGGCTCGTCCGGCGTCATGCAGCTCTCCGTGAGCGACAAGAACCCGGCACTCGCCGCGACGATCGCGAATGCGCTGGCCAAGCGCGTGCTCGCGGTCCGTCAGCAGGTTGCAGACGGCGCCCTCCAGAGCACGATGGCGGACCTCGAGACGCGAATCAGCGGGCTGAATCAGAAGATCGCAGCTGCGGACCAGCAGGCGGTGTCGAGCCCGGACGCGGCGCGAGTGCGCGACTTTCTCACCCAGCAGCGGGGGGTGGTCGAATCCGAGCGGCTCGCGATCATCTCCTCGGCTGCGCTTCGTCCGAAGCCGGCCGTGATCAGCGCCGCGACGATCCCGGCGCACGCCAACCCTGGACGCGAGACGCAGGAGCTGGTTCTCGGCGCGTTGCTCGGCCTCATCGTCGGCATCGGCTCGGCCGGGTTGATGGAGACGCTGCGTCCGACGTACGTCGGCAGCGACGCGCTCGCCCGGGTCTTCGACACGCCTTTGCTCGGATCGCTTGCAGGCGACGGCCCTGAGCCACGGCACGCGGCCATGACGCGCGTGGCCCGCCGGCTCTGCCTCGCAGCCGATGCGGAGAATATTCGGAGCATCGGCCTCGTCGCCGCGGGGCCGGATATCGACCTCGAGACCCTCGCTGCGCAGCTCGACGAATTCGCCGCCGACGTCGAGGTGTCGGCGCGGCAGCCGGAGCTCACGGCCGTGGAAGCGCTCGCCGGTGCACGCGGCCGCGCCACCACAACGACCGCGGACGGCGAGGGCGTGTCGCGCCCGCGCTCGGCCAACGGCCGTATCCGCATCCGCCCCTTCGGCCTTGCAGACGGAACGTCCAACGGCCACACCGCTTCCGCGATCGCGCTCGTCGCGCCGAACGTCCTGAAGAAGGCGGAGCTCGAGGAGGTCGATCATCTCCTGCGCGTGACGCGTCTGCCGGTCGTCGGTCTGATCACGTACAAGCGCTCGCGCGTGTTCAGCCGGTCACGCGAGCCGTTCGAAGCGACTTGATCGAGCCCGTACCCGCGGCAGGCGCGCTCGCGCGCGATCTTCCCCACACGTCCTTCATGGCTACGCCTCAAAACTGGATTCCGGAGCGACGACGATGACGGCAGCTAGCGCAGGGTCCGACTGGACGGGGCGGCGCGTTCTCGTCACGGGCGCC
>VAXB01000158.1 GCA_005883995.1 Actinomycetota bacterium | reverse complement strand
GAAGTACGGCCGCCGCATCCGGTCGATCACGTCGTAGTACGCGTCGATCGACTCACCGGCGTCGCCCCAGTAGCCGTCGAAGATGTCGTGCTCGAGCGTTCCCTCCCGGACGTAGTGATTGTTGACGTCGGTGATCTCGAGCTCGCCGCGGCCGGACGGCTCGAGCCGGTCGACGACGCCGAAGACGTCGGGGCCGTAGCAGTACAGGCCCGTGACCGCGAGCCGCGACGGCGGATCGCTCGGCTTCTCGACGATCTCGACGACACGTTGCCCCTCGAGCCGCGGAACGCCGAGGTGGCGGAGGTGCTCCGTCTCGCGAACGTGCGCCAGCACGACGCGCGCGCCGGCGGCCTGTCGCCGGAAATTGGCGACGGTCGGCGCAATCGACCCGGCATAGATGTTGTCGGCGAGCATGACGACCAGGCGGTCATCACCAACGAAGGCGCGTGCCAGGCCGAGGGCCTCCGCGATCCCGCCCGGGCGGTCCTGGCGCCCGTACTCGAGTCGGCTCCCGAGCAGGCGGCGGAAGTCGTCCACGTGGTCACTCCCCGTCACCAGCATCAACTCGTCGACGCCGGCTTCCTCGAGCGCCTCGACGGCGTAAGAGACCATCGGCTTCGCGCCGACGGGCAGCAGGTGCTTGTTCGTGATCCGCGTCAGCGGGTCGAGACGCGACCCGGTGCCACCGGCCAGGATCACCCCCTTCATCCGCTGCGATGCTACGGCAATGGTGGAGCTGAAGCCTCTCCTCGACGAAGGCCTCACGCGCGCGGTCCTCTCGAACCCGCGCCGCGACAGCCCCTACTCGAAGGTGACCGTCCGCCCGGTGCTCGTCGACCAGCAACTCAGGTACCAGTTCGAGTACCGGCAGGGGGCGAAGGCGACGCACGCAAACCTCCTCCCGCTCGAGGCGGAGAACGAGCTCGAGGCGCTGATCCGCCGAGACTTCCGTCAGGCACTGCTGCAGACCCCCGTGCACGACTACCAGGTGTTGAACGGCGAGAAGCTCCTGCGCCGGCCGCCGACGGCGGCGCCCGACGCGTCGCTGACGCATGACCGGCCGAAGCGCCGGGTGCTCGCCGAAGGCGAGGCCGTTCCGTTCCTCGTCGAGCTCGGCGTGATGACCCCCGATGGCAAGGTGCGTGCGCAGCGCTACGACAAGTTCCGGCAGGTGAACCGCTTCCTGGAGCTCGTCGACACCGTCCTACCGAACCGGCCCGTGCGGATCGTCGACTTCGGCTCCGGCAAGTCGTACCTGACCTTCGCGCTCTACCACCTGCTCGCTGTCCAGCGCGGCCTCGACGTCGAGGTCGTCGGGCTCGACCTGAAAGAGGAGGTGATCGAGCGTTGCAAGGCGCTCGCGCAAACTCTTGGGTACGAGCGCCTGCGCTTCGAAGTCGGCGACATCGCGCTCTTCGAGGGCGAGCGCGCCGACGTGGTCGTATCGCTGCATGCGTGCGACACCGCCACCGACGCGGCGCTCGCGCGCGCCGTCGAGTGGCGCGCCGAGGTCATCCTCGCCGTGCCTTGCTGCCAGCACGAGCTGTTCGAGCAGGTCCGCGATGACGCTCTGTCGCCCCTGCTCGACCACGGGATCCTGCGCGAGCGCTTCGCGTCGCTGGCCACCGACGCAGCGAGGGCGCAGCTCCTGCGAGCAGTCGGGTACGACGCGCACGTCGTCGAGTTCGTGGATCTCGAGCACACGGCGAAGAACCTGTTGATCCGCGCGGTGCGACGGGGAGATACGGTGACGGACGCCGAGGCGATGAGCCGTTACCGGACGTTCAAGGGCCGGCTCGGGATCGACCCCGCGCTCGAACGAGCGCTCGCCGACGTCCTGCCGAAAGGAGGGGGAGTGAGTTGACTCGCATCGCGATCGCGCTGTTCGAGGGCGCGGAAGAACTCGATTGGGCGGGACCGTGGGAGGTGCTCGCCGCGTGGGCGCAGCAGTGGCCCGACGACGGCGTCGACGTGTTCACCGTCGCTCGCACGAACGACGCTGTGACCTGCGCGAAAGGGCTACGCGTCCTACCGGACCGCACCTGGGACGATGCCGGCGCGGTCGACGTCCTCGTCTATCCCGGCGGCATGGGCACGCGGCGCGAACTGCACGACGACGATGTGCTCGCCTGGCTACGGAACGTGCGCACGAGCGGGACATTGATGACGAGCGTCTGCACGGGCGCGCTCGTCTACGCAGCGGCGGGGTTCCTCTCTGGCCGCCCGGCGACGACGTACTGGAGCGCGCTGCCGCTCCTCGCAGAGCTCGATCCGACGATCGAGCTGCGGCCGGACGACCGCTTCGTCGACAGCGGCGTGCGCCGCTACATCCAGTACGACCCCGAACCGCCCGTCTGAACCGAGTTCGGCGACACCCCGCCGGGGCCCGCTCATCGAAGCGGGATCTCGATATCGTCCTCGAGCGCGGGATCGTCCTCGTCTGCGCGCCAGCCCGTGACGCCGTAACAGCGGAGCCGCAGCGCGGTGCTGGTGACGTCGACACGCAGGAAGCTCTTGAAGAACGGCGGATCGTCGAAATCGAAGAACGCCGAAAAGGCCTTCCCGCGCAGGAGGAGCCGCTCGCGGCCGGCCGCCGGCAGCATCGCGCGCAGGCGGCGTCGCACGACGAACCCGAGCGGGCGATCGCGCGCAGCGCGCCGACGCGGCGTCATCCCGAGCACCTCGGCGACATAGCGCAGCGCGTCGTCGGGGTCGATCGCGCCGCCGAGGAGGACGATCCACCCGTACGCCGCGAGCAGGTAGACGAGGAGGATCAGCAGCGGGACGCCGACGGCGCCTGGAAGGAGCTCGAGCACGACCGCCGCCCACTGCGGGCGAACCTCGATCCAGATTCCCGCTGCGAAGAGCACGGCGAGCGCGATCGCGCAGCCGATCAGGGCGACCGCGCGGCGCAGGCGCGGAGCCAGCACTCGGCTGTAGCGCGCGAGCGAGTCGCCGCGGAGCGGATAGATACGAACGTCGTCCTCGCTCACGCCGGGGAGCGCGACGGACGGGATCGAGTGCGTCGCTGTCATGAACGCGCCGCCGCCACCGGCGACGACGTACTGGATCGTGCGGCCGTCGTCGAGCCGCACCGGGTACCGCTGGTAGTTGTGGACGTCGCCTCCAATGTGTGCGAGGTAGCCGTTCCCGGGATCGCGCACGACGTCGTCGATCGTCCGCGTCGAGCCTGCGATCGTGCCAGGGCAGTACACGCCGTTCACGTAGATCGGCTTGCCGCTGAGCAGCACCTTCGGCCGCGGTGCGCGCGAAACACGCTCCAGCCACGCGCCCTGCTCCGCGTCGATCGCGTCGCCCACACCGACGTCGATTGCGACCAGGCGGATCGGCCCCGCGTCGAGCGCCCAGTACGGCGCTGGCTGCAGCGGCTCGCTTCCCCGGCGATGCGCGAACAGGAGCGTTCGTTTCGGCTGCGACGACTGGCGCCACTTTCGACGCGCTCGCCGTTCCGCCGGCGGATAGCTGAACGGATGGTAATCCGTCCGCGGGAGCGCTTCGGCGCCGCAGAAGTGGTACATGAACCCGTTCAGCAGCGCGTACCAGTCGTGGTTCCCCGGCAGCGCGTAAATCGGCGCTGGATAGTCCTCGTAGGGAATGAAGAAGCCGTTGATGTAGTCGTTCACGTCGCCGGCCGGATAGATCACGTCGCTCGCGATCACCATGAAGTCGGTCCTGCGGCCCACGGCGAGCAACGGCTCGACGACGGCGTACTGCGACGCGTCCGCCTCCCCCGGGTCGCCGAGAACGATGAACGAGGGCGCGTCCAGGTCGGAGCGATCGATGACGAGGTCCGGAAACCGCTGCTCGACGCCGGCGGCGCGCTGCGCAGCCAGCCACCTGGCGCGTTCGTTGTCGACCATCTCCGTCGCGCGGCGCGCGAGGCGATCGTTACGCGCCTGGAGGAGGGTGCGCGGCCGGAACCAGAAGAAGTGGAGATACCGTGGATCGACGCGCCGCTCGAGCCGGCGGACATACGTCCCCGGCGGCTCGCCGTCGCGGTACCAGCCGGCCGCGCGGGCGTCGGTGCGAGACGAGCGCTGCAGGCGCGGGAGGTTAGCGGCCGGCCGGCCGCAGCGCGGCACGCGGCGCGAGCGGCGAGGGTGCGACGCGAAGCACACGGGCCACGCGCGGCGGCAGCCACCAGTTCCAGCGTCCGAACACCGCCATCAACGCGGGAACGAGCAGCGCCCGCACGATCGTCGCATCGACGAAGATCGCGACCGCGAGGCCTAGCCCGAACTCTTGCAACCCGACGATCGAGCCCGCGACGAACCCGCAGAACGCCGCGACCATGATGATCGCGGCCGCCGTGATGATGCGACCGGTCCGCTCCAACCCGAACGAAACGGCGCGGACATTGTCGTGCTCCTCGTCCCACGTCTCGCGCATCCGCGTGACGAGGAAGACCTCGTAGTCCATCGACAGGCCGAAGAGCATCGCGAACAGGAAGATGGGGATCCAGCCTTCGACCTGTGGGAACTGGTAGAGGCCTGCGACCGAGCCGCCGACGCCCCACCGGAACACGACGACGAGCATGCCGTAGCTCGCCGCGACCGAGAGCAGGTTGAGGAGGACCGCCTTCAGCGGCAAGAGCAGCGAGCGGAACGCCCGCATCAGCAGGAGGTAGGTCAGGATCAGGACCGCGCCGACGAGCCACGGGAAGACGCCGTACGAGCGCTTCAGGAAGTCCACGCCCTGCGGCGGGCCGCCGCCGGCGAGGACGCGCGCCCCCGCCGGAAATCCGGCCAGCGGGATGATCGAGCCGCGTAACCTCGACACGAACCGCTGCGCCGGCTCGTCGCCGTACTCGTGCTTCCCGGCCACGATCACCTGCTCGTAGCGGCCCGTCGGGTCGACATATCGGCGCGCGCGGCCGGCCTGGACGAACGCCACCTCGGGGTCGGTGCGGAGACGCTCGGTCATCCGGCCGGCCGCCGCCCGGACGTCACCGCGTCGGACGCCATTTGCGGCGCCGCCGTCGATCACGATCTGACTCGGGGACAGCGCGCCGGGCCCTACTGCCGCGCGCAGCACGTTGAGGCCACGCACCGACTGCGGCGTCTGCGGGATCCCCTGCGCGGACCCGGGCGTCAACTGCAGGCCGAACGCCGGAATCGCCACTGCGACGAGGACCGTGATGCCGCTGACCAGAAACACGAGCGGGCGGCGCATGATCGCCTGCGCGAGGCGGGCCCACATCCCGTGCTCGTCGTCGGGGCCGGCGAGATGCGGCAGCGGAATCCCTTGGCGCCGAACCCAGTCGGCGACGTGCACGCGCGCCGTACCACGGCGGCCGTACAACGACAGCAGGACCGGCTGCAGCGTTGCCGCGGCGGCGATCGAGACGAGCGGGATCAGGAACCCGCCGACGCCCATCGAGCGCATGAACGGCAGCGGCATGAAGAGCAGGAGCGCCAGCCCGATCGCAACGGTCGCACCCGAGAAGATCACTGCGCGGCCGGCGGTCTCCATCGTGCGGAGGACGGCCTCCTCTTCGGCATGGCCGCGCGCGAGCTCCTCGCGGAAGCGGTAGACGACGAGCAACGAATAGTCGATCGCGATCCCGAGGCCGATCAGCTGGACGAGGTTCGTCACGTACGTCGCCATCACCATGTAGTGCGCGGCGATATAGACGACGCCGAGCGTGCCGGTGATCGTGACGGCAGCGAACAAAAAGGGCATCGTCGTCGCGAACGAGAGACCGAAGACCGACAGCAACACGAGCAGCGCGATCGGGAGCGCGATGCTCTCCCCCTTCCTCAGGTCGCGGGAGAAGATCGGGTCGAGGTCGTGCTGGATCGCCGCCTGTCCCGAGACATACGCATTGACGCCCGGCGGCGGCCGGAGGCGACGCAGGATGCCGTCGGTGTAACCCTTGGCGTCGGCGAGGTTCAGGCTCGAGAGGATCGAGCCGTACACGACCCGGCCATTCGCAACCCGCAGCGCCGTCGGCCGCGCGTTCGGGACGCCGACGGCGCCGTTCCGCAACGAGCGCTCGAGCGCCGGAAGCACGGCTGCTGCGTTGCCGTCGCGGATCTTGTAGATGACGAGGAACTCGCCGTCCGAGCGATCGCCGAAGTGATCCTGCAAGATCGTCCGTGCACGCTCAGAGTCGGTGCCGGGGACCGTGAACGTGTTGGACAGGAGCGGACTGAGCCTCGACGCCGCGAAACCACCGACCAGGAGGACCGCGAGCCAGAATGCGACGATCGGCCACCGAAAGCGCAGCACAAGACGGGTCCAGCGGCGCACGACTCAACCGTAGCCAGCCGGGGTACCGTTAGGCAGTGGACAAGAAGCGCGACATCGAGCGGGCCGCCGAGGAGATCGAGGAGCTCTTCGACGACCTCTGGCAGGTGTTTCCGTTCACGCGCACGATGCGACGCGGATACCGGCCGCACGTCGACGTTTACCGCACCGACGACCCGCCGTCGTTCGTCGTCCATGTCGAGTTGCCGGGCGTCGATCCGGGCGACGTGAAGCTCCTCGCGGGCGCGCGCGGGATCATCGTCTCCGGCGAACGGCACCGCGCGAAGGACTCCGGTCACTACGAGCAGATGGAGATCGCCTACGGCCCGTTTCAGCGTCAGGTGATGTTGAGCGACGCCGTCGATCCCGACCGGGCCGCTGCAACGTACGACCGCGGCATCCTGTGCATCACGCTCCCGATCGTGCCGAAGCCACCCCGGCAGGAGAACGTCGCGATCAAGGTGACGGTCACACGGTGACCGAGCTGCTCGACGAGCAGCAGGCCGGCGCGATTCCGCTTC
>VAXB01000062.1 GCA_005883995.1 Actinomycetota bacterium | reverse complement strand
GGGATCACGAGCAGCGCGGACAGGATGCCGACGACGAGGATCACCGCCGTGATGCTCCGTCGCAGGACTCGATACCGCGTGATCGCTTCGCTCGAGAGCTCGCGCCGCGCGATCCGCCGGTCGATCACGCGCGCCAGGAGCGCCGTGCCTGTCAGGACCACCACGACGACGATGACTCGATGCCAGAAGAGCATGCGGCTCTATTCGACGGCCCGCGCCCGCTCCTTTCGACTGGTCACTCGAGCGGGAGCGGCTTCCGTCCGGCGAAGCCCTCGTCGACTCCGTGCCAGTACTCGATCTCCGGCTCGCCGACCTTCCAGCAGAGCAGCACCACGTCGTCGCCCCGGCGCGCCGGGAAGTCGAGCAGCCCCGTGTCGAGGTCCTTCACCTCGGCACCGGCCGCGTTGATCCGGCGCACGCAGTCCGCGATCGCATCGGTTGCACGCGCGACGTCCTCGGCCGCCTCGCGCACCTCTCCGGGCGAGAGGTCGCCGCCGTTGCCGGCGATCCGCGTCACGAGCTCGGCCTGCCGCACCTGCGCGTCGGCGAGCTCGCGGCGCCGAGCGACCATTCGCTCCGCAACAGGACGAAGCGACACGAGCGCCGCGTTCGCCTCGGCGACGGTGAAGAGTCGCGGCATCACGCGGCTATGATCACGACCGCCGTGGGCGTCGGTCAAAGGCTTCGGGAAGGCCGCGCCGCGCCGCCAGACGTTTCCGTCGCGCGCACGCCGCGCGACGCGGTCGTCATCTTCGTCTGGAGCCGTGCTGCGATCTGGATCGGTGCACTGTTCTCGTTCTACTGGTTCGAGCCGAACCGGCATCCGAACGCGGCGCGCTGGGATTCGCCGCTGCTGCACGAGCTCGGATCGGCGACAGACGTCTGGGCCCGCTGGGACAGCGTCTTCTTTCTCAGGATCGCCGAGCACGGGTACGACCATGCATCGGCCGCTTTCGGACCGCTCTACCCGGCGCTGGTCTGGGTAGTGGGACACCTCCTGTTCGGCCACTACGTGGTCGGCGGGATAATCGTGTCGCTCGCGACGGCGCTCGGAGCATTCGTGCTCCTCCACGCGGCTGCCGAGCGGAGCCTCGGCGCCGACGGCGCGCGGCGCGCCGTGCTCTATCTCGCGCTTTTCCCGATGGCGCTCTTCCTCCAGGCCGTCTACAGCGAATCGCTGTTCCTCCTGCTAGTGCTCGCGGCGTTCGCGTTTGCCGAGCGCGGCCGCTGGACGCTCGCAGGCGTTACGACCGGGCTCGCGATCCTCACGCGGATCGCGGGGGTCGCGCTGCTGCCCGCGCTGGCGGTGCTCGCGTGGCGGCGGCCCGACCGCCGCAGCGCGCTCGCACGGCTCGCACTGTCGCTCCCGATCGCGGCCGTCTACCCGCTCGTCCTCTGGCGGCAGGTCGGTGATCCGTGGGCCTTCGCGCACGCCCAGGGCCGGTGGCACCGGCATTTCTGGCCACTCGGCGGCGTCTGGCAGGCATTCGTCCACTGGGTGCCGGCGGGCGCCGGGCACGCGCACGCGCTCGCGGTGAACGGGGAAGGACTTGCGTTTCTGATCCTGTTCGTCGCGCTCACGGTCGTGACGTGGCGGCGGTTTGGTGCGGCCTACGGGGTGTTCGCAGCGACGAGCCTCGCGATCCCGCTCAGCTTTCCGAGCTCGCGCTGGCCGCTGCTCTCCCTACCGCGCTTCGGACTCGTGATCTTCCCCTTCTTCCTCGCGGGCGCAGCGCTCACCGCCGGACGGCCGCGCCTCCACACAGCGGTCGTGGCGTGGAGCGCACTCGGTCTCGGGATCGCGGTCGTCCAGTGGGCCCTGTGGCAGTGGGTCGCGTGACCGCGGCCGCGCTCGACGCGGTCACGATCGATGCCTATGGAACGCTCGCGACGATCGTCGATCCGCTCCCGCGGCTGCAGGAGCTCCTGCCTGGGCACGAAAGCAGTGCGATCGAAGCCGCGTTCCACGCCGAGGTGTCGTTCTACGGCGCCCGCGCGGCGAGCGGTCGCGACGAGGCGTCGCTGCGCGAATTGCGCGCGGCCTGCGTCGGCGTCTTCAACGACAGCCTCGGTTCGTCGCTGACCGCGTCGCAGTACATCGACGCGATCACGTTCGAGCCGCTTCCGGGCGTACGTGCCGCGCTCGAGCGGTTGCGGGCACTCGGCTTGTCACTCGCTGTTGTCGCCAACTGGGACTTCAGCCTGCACGAGCGACTCCATGACTTTCGTTTCGCACACCTCTTCGCGGCGGTCGTCCCTGCGGCCGGCAAGCCGTCGCCCGACGGGATCCTGACTGCGCTGCGTCCTCTGGGGGTCTCACCCGGCCGCGCTTTGCACATCGGCGACGGCGATGCGGACAAGGTCGCGGCGGAGGCGGCCGGCGTCGCGTTCCTGCCGGCGCCGCTTCCGGAGGCGGTCGCATCCCTCGTCTGAAGGTCGCGCTCGGCCTGTGGACCGCGTTCGTGCTCGCCTTCGCCGCGCTGAGCTACGCGGCCCGCTCGACGAACGGGCGACCCGACGCGAACGTCCTCTATCGCTACTCGACATTCGAGAGCTATCTCGTCCAGTACGCCCTGATCGGGGTCATCATCTGGGCGATCGCCGGCCTCGGATCACGGCGGGAACTGTTCGCGCTCCGCCGCCCCTCGTCCTGGCGGCGCGCGGCCGGGCTCGCTGTCGGCGTGATCCTCGGGATGTACGTGCTGAGCGCGGCGCTCGGGCCGGTGCTACACCCCGGGCGTGAGCAAGGCCTGACGCCGACGCGATGGGAGCCGGCGCACGCGACCGCGTACATCGTCAACGGCCTTGCAATCGTCGTGCTCGCGCCGGTGCTCGAGGAGCTGACATTTCGCGGCCTCGGGTTCTCGCTCCTGCGCCGCTACGGCGAATGGACGGCGATCCTGCTCGTCGGTCTGCTGTTCGGGCTCGCGCACGGCCTCGTCGAGGCGCTGCCGTTCCTCGTCGCGTTCGGCATCGGACTCGCCTTCATCCGTAGCCGGACCGGAAGCGTCTACCCGGGAATGATCGTCCACGGCTTCTTCAATGCAACGGCATTGATCTTCGCCGTTGTCCATTAATCGAGGCTCGACGTGAAATTGGGTGCTCGCGGCATTTCACATTCGAGCCTCTAATGTCTGCAAGATGCGATGCGGCCTCCTCGTGTGTCTGCTCTTGCTCGTCGGCGCGCCGACGGCGGCGGGCGCGCGTCACGACGTCACTGTTCAGGCGACGCCGACGACCGGTGCCGCGCCGCTCCAGGTGACCTTCACGTCGAGCGAGGACGTCACGTGGGACTTCGGCGACGGGTCCTCCGGCCAGGGCGCGAGCGTCACCCACGTCTACGCGGCGGGACGTTGGACCGCAAGCTGGTCGTCGGCGAACGGGTCCGGAACCGTCGAGATCGTCGCGCACGGGATCGTGCTTTCCGCTCCGCGGTCGGTTCGCTACGGTGCGCGCGCGACGCTGCGCGGACGCCTCATTCCGGCGGAGCAGGGAGTGTCGGTCAGCGTCAGCGGTGCGTCGACCGTTGCAACGACCTCGCGCGGCGACGGAACGTTCGCGGCGCGGCCGCGCATCCTCCGTGGAGCCGTCTGGACGGCGAAGACGACGGACGCGGCGTCGGCGGGACAACCACTCGCCGTCACCCCACAACTGCGCGCCCGCCTGCTGGGGAGCGGCGCGCGCGGCGAGCGGTACGTTCTCGCCGCGAACATCCGGCCGGCGGCGGCCGGGCGTCTCGCGGTGACGATCAGGCGCGGCGGCACGACCGTCGTCGACCACGTGTACGGCAGCGCTCTCCGGCTCAGGCTCGACACGCGCCGTCTCGCGTCGTACACGATCAAGGTCCGAATCCGGCCGAACGAGCTCTATACGGCGGCCGAACGTGTGCTGCATGCACATGTCGTCTTCCCCCGACTCGTGTACGGCACACGCGGATCCGCCGTGGCGCAACTGGGACAGCGGCTGCGCGAGCTGCATTATGCGGCGCCGTTCGCGGCGGCCTTCGACAGTCGCATGCTCGACGCCGTCTACGCCTTCGAGAAGGTCCAGGGACTAGCGCGGACGGGCGCGGTCGACCTTGCGTTCTGGCGTCGCCTCGAGACGCCGCGGGTTCCCGCGCCGCGCTACGCGGCGCCGGCTGCCCACATCGAGATCGACAAGCAGCACCAGGTTCTCTACATCGTCCGCGGCAGCCGCGTGACGCTGATCGTGCCGGTCTCGACCGCCGGGTTACCGGGCAAGTTCACCCCGGTCGGCCGCTTCTCGATCTATCGAAAAGTCGACGGCTTCGACCCCAGCCCGCTCGGGACGCTCTACGACCCGATGTACTTCACAGGCGGTTATGCAATCCACGGCAATCCCTCCGTTCCGCCGTACCCGGCGAGCCATGGCTGCGTTCGCGTACCGATGTGGCTCGCGCCGATCCTGTACGCGACGAATCCGTACGGCGAGACGGTGTACGTGTACTAGCGCCGCGGTGCTGATGCTCGCGGCGTGCGGATCGTCGCACGCGCTGGCGTTCAAGGACGTCTCGCGGCAGCTCCGCGCGCCCGAGTTCCCGCGGTCCGTCCGGTCGATCTTCAAAACGCGCGCGAAGCTCACGGACTACCTCGCGCGCGCGATGCCGGGACACGCGCCTGCGGTTCCGCCGATCGACTTCGCGCGCCGAGAGGCAATCCTGATCGCGAGCGGCCCGCGCTCGAGCACGGGCTACGCTCTGCGCGTGGTCAGCGTCCGCGAAACCGGCAGCGAGATCGTCGTGATCGTCCGGGAACGGACGCCGCACCTCGGCGAGCCGGTCGCAGCGCGCGTGACGTACCCGTTCCTGCTACTCACCGTCCCGCGCAGCGGCAAGCGACTGTCCGCCCACTACCAGGGGCGGCCGTGACCGACGCGCTCACGCGGCGTTTGCGCGAGCAGATCGCCGAGCGCGATCGCGCGATCCTCGATGCCGCCAATGCCCGGCTCCGCCTCGTCGCGGAGCTCAAGCACCACAAGGAGACCGAGGGGATGTCGTTCGCCGATCCGGAGCAGGAGGAGCGGCTGCTGTCGGCGCTGGAAGGTGCGAACGGCGGACCGCTCTCGAACGAAGGCGTGCGCGCGCTCTTCTCGGAGATCCTCGCGCTGACCAAGCGCGAGATCGCCGACGATTAGCCAGAGACTAGTCGTCCTCCTCGACGCCGTTCGCGAACTCGTCGGGCGTCACGTGGTCGAGGAACTGCTTGAACTTCGAGACCTCTTTCTCCAGGTCCTCCTGGTTGATGTCGTCGCCCTCGAACTCGATCGCCGATTCTTCGATCACCTCGTCTGCCGCGAAGATCGGCGCGTCTGCGCGGATCGCAAGTGCGATCGCGTCCGACGGGCGTGAATCGATCTCGACCTCCGAGCCGTCCTGCTGCACCGTGATCTGCGCGTAGAAGGTGTTCTCCCGCAGCTCGGTCACGGTGATGCGAACCACCTGCGCGCCGAGTTGGTCGAGCATGTCGGCAACAAGATCGTGCGTCATCGGTCGTGGCGTCGTCGCACTCTGCAACTTCATCAAGATCGCCGCGGCTTCGGGGTGGCCGATCCAGATCGGGAGAAACTTGTTCCCCTCGGCCGTCTTCAACAGCACGATCGGCTGCTTCCCCACGAGGTCGAAGCTGACGCCGTAGATCTGCATCTCCTGCATGCGGTTTGATCGTAGCTCAGCGCCCTCGCCGTCAAACGCGCCGCGGCTACCCTGCGACCCGTGTCACCCGCACGGCATGTCCTAGCCGTGGCCAGCGGAAAAGGCGGCGTCGGGAAGTCGACGATCGCGTTGAACCTCGCGCTGGCACTGCGGGCAGACGGCGCGAGCGTCGGGCTGCTCGACGCCGACTTCTACGGTCCGGACATCCCCCTGATGGTCAACCTCAAGCGCGACGCCGACCTCGAGCGCTGGGACGTCTGGCGGGCGGGCGCCGTGAAGCTGGAGCCGGTCGAACGACTCGGGCTGAAGTTGATGTCCGTCGGGTTCCTGCTCGGCGAGCGTCAGTCGCTCCCGTTCAACGCGCAGTCACTCGGGATCGCGTTGCAGCAGTTCGTCGGCGGGACCGAGTGGGGCGCGCTCGACTACCTCGTGATCGACCTCCCGCCCGGCACGGCCGACCTACAGGAGCACGTCGCGCGCACGCTCGCGTTGTCGGGGGCGATCGTCGTCGTCGGACCGCAGGACGCCGCCCATCTCGACGCGAAACGTGTCGTGGAGCACTTCCAGACGCTGCGCGTCCGCGTCATCGGCGGCGTCGAGAACATGAGTGGGCTCGTGTGCCCGCACTGTGTTGAGCTGATCGACCTGTTCCCGCCGGTCAGCGGCGAGCGATCGCTTTGGTCAATCGGCGTCGCGAAGCTCGCGAGCCTGCCGCTCGATCCGTCACTCGCCGGGCCGCGTCAGAACGGCGACGTTCCGGAGTCGTTTCGCACGCTCGCGCGGACCGTCGCGGACGCCGTCAATGCTCCTTGAGGCGCCACTCTGCGACGTCGCGGATGCTGACGATGCCGACCGCACGATCGTCCGCGACCACCGGGATGTGGCGGAAGCCGCGCTCGATCATCGTGTTGCCGGCCTCCTCCACGGACGCGTCCTCGCCCAGCGTCACCGGGTCGGGCGTCATCCATTCCCGCACGCGCGCCTCGCTGGAGTGAACGCGCCCGGCGACCGCGCGCATGACGTCGCGCTCGGTGAAGATCCCGATCATCCGCCCGAAGTCGGAGACGACTACAGCGCCGACCCCGCGCTCGGTCATCTTCTGAGCCGCCTCCCCGATCGTGTCCGACGGGTCGACCGTCAAGACGTCGGACGTCATCACATCGCGAAGCGTCGCCATGAGCGCGAGCATAAACGGCCACCGATCCTCGCGAAGCGAGCGGCTACACTGATCGACCCTGACGGGCGATTAGCTCAGTTGGTTAGAGCGCCGCTCTGATAAGGCGGAGGTCCCTGGTTCGAATCCAGGATCGCCCATCAACGCCGTTAGTGAAGGCGCTCGGTACGCGACAAATAATCTTCGACGGCGAGGAGAAAGGTGTTGTCGCGGGCGAGCTCTTCGAGCCTGTCCTTGGTCTCGTCGTCGAGGTCGTCGTCACGCGCGATCTCGTGCAGGAACGAGCCCATCTGACCGGACTGGGACATCGCCGCCATGCGGAGGAAGATCCGCTTCGCGTCGTCGTCCTGCGAGATCGCTTCGAGCGACTCGAGGTCCTGGAGCCAGTCTCCGACCATGCCACCCGTTCAACGACGTCGCGGGCGGTCGGGATACGGCGCGGAACCTCTAAGTCTCCGACGCGTTCTCGAGCGCTTCGACGAGCTCTGCGAGCTCGGTCTCGTCCGCGAACGGGATCTCGAGGCGACCGCGGGAAACACGGGTGGAGAAGCCGGTGATCCGGTCGGCGGCCTCCTTCGCCCGCGACACGAGATCCGGGTCGAGCCGCACCGGCTGCCTCCGCGGCTTCGTCTTCGCCCCCGCCCAGCGCGCCGCGCGCTCGGCCGCGCGCACGGACATCCCCTTCTGGACGATCTGGCGCGCGAGCTTCCGCCGGCCTTCGTGATCCGGGACGGCGAGAACCGCGCGCGCGTGGCCTTCGGTCAGCTGGCGACGCTCGACCATCGCCAGCACGTCCTCGGGAAGCTCGAGCAGCCGGACCCGGTTCGACACCGACGGCTTCGACTTGCCGACCTTCTCCGCCACGTCGCCGAGAGGAAGCCCGAACTCGTCCAGGAGGAGCGCGTATGCCCGCGCCTCCTCGACCGGCGACAGGTTCTCGCGGGCGACGTTCTCGACGAGGCCGAGGAGCAGCGTCTCGCGGTCGTCGGCATCGCGGATCACCGCCGGCACCGTCTTGATCCCGGCGTCGCGTGCTGCGCGCCAGCGGCGTTCCCCGGCGATCAGCTCGTAGCCGCCGGCTCGCCTCGAGCGTACGAGGACCGGCTGGACGACGCCCTGCGCGCGCACCGACTCGGTGAGGCCGCCGCCCGCGTCCGCGTCGAACCGCTTGCGCGGCTGGCGCGGGTTCGGGTGGATCGCGTCGATCGGGAGCTCGGCGAGCTCCGCTTGCGCGGCCCCTCCGCCGAGGAGGACCTCGAGGCCTCGGCCGAGGCCTCGTCTGCCTTCAGGCACGCTCGACAAGCTCCATCGCCACCTTCCAGTACGCGTCGGCGCCGCGCGAGCGGCGGTCGTACGCAATCGCGGGGAGACCGTGGCTCGGTGCCTCCGCCAACCGCACCGAGCGTGGCACCGCCGTCTTGAAGACGAGGTCGCCGAAGTGCCGGCGCACCTCGTTCTCGACCTCGGCGGAGAGGCGCGTGCGCCCGTCCACCATCGTCAGGAGCACGCCGCCGAGGGCGAGCCGGGGGTTCAGCCGCGACTTGATCAGATCGACGGACTGGACGAGCTGCGACAACCCCTCGAGCGCGTAGTACTCGGCCTGGACCGGAATCAGCAGGCGGTCCGCGGCGGCGAGCGCATTGACGGTCAACGGGCCGAACGACGGTGGGCAGTCGAGGAAGACGAACGAAAAAGCATCGGCGCCGGAAGCGAGCGCCTCGCGTAGGTACGTGTCGCCGCCCGAATGCCGCGTCAGCTCGACCGCCGCGCCGGCGAGCTCCGGTTTCGACGGCACGAGGTGGAGGTTCGGGAACTTCGTCTGTCTCACGAGCTCGCGGAGCGGCGCACCGTCGAGGAGGTCGTACGTCGACGTGCCGTTCGCACGCTCGCCGAGGCCGGAGGTCGCGTTCGCCTGCGGGTCGAGGTCGATCACGAGAGCCCGCTCGCCCGCTTCGGCGAGACAGGCGGCGAGGTTGATCGCGGTCGTCGTCTTGCCGACCCCGCCCTTCTGATTTGCGACGGCGTAGATCCGCGCGGGCATCGAACCATTCTTCCTACGCAAGCGGACGTTTACGGGCGACTCCGACCCTGCGCGGGAAACCCGCGGGGGTCGGCGCCACCTTCCGGATCACGAGGAATCCTTCCGGAGCGTCGGCGAGGCGGCCGGCGATACGCGCCGCGACGCGCTCGACGCGCTCGCGGTCGGCCGAAGGGCCGACCCACAGCACGACCGCACCGCCCGAACGCACGAGCGGCAGGCACCATTCGACCGCAACGGGCGGCGGGGCGAGCGCCTTCGCGACCGCGACGTCGTACGTGTCGGTCGGCTGCTCTTCGGCGCGCCCCTGGACCACGGCCGCGTTCGAAGGCGCCCAGCGGCGTAGGAACTCGCACTTGCGGCCGTTCGCCTCGAGCAGCGTCACGTCGCGGTCCGGCAGCGCGGCCGCGAGCGGGATCCCCGGCGCTCCGCCCCCTGAACCCACGTCGACGATCGCGCGGCCAAGCCCGCGCACGACCTCGACCCCGCGGAGCGAGTCCTCGAGGAGGACGCGCCGCGCGTCGTCGGCGTCCGCGAGAGCGGTCAGGCCGGGGGTCGTGACGACCGCGGCGAGCCAGCTGCGCAGCAAACCGTCGAGGTCAGTCAACCGGGAGGACGACGACGAACCGGTTCGGCTCTGTCCCTTCGCTCGCCGTCTCGACTCCGTCGAACTCCTTCAGGCGCACGTGCACGACCTTCCGCTCGACCGCCGTCATCGGATCCAGCTCGATCCGGTCGCCGTCCTGCAGCGCGCGCTGCGCGGAGCGCACGGCAAGTGCCTCGAGCGACGCGCGGCGACGCGCTCGATATCCGGCGGCGTCCACGACGACCTCCTTCCGGTCGTCCGGATGGCGGCGGAAGACGATCGCGTTCACCAGGTACTGGATCGCGTCGATCGTCTGGCCGTGGCGGCCGATCAGCATGCCGAGGTCGGGCCCGGCCACGGTCAGCGTGATCGCGTCGTCGCTCTCGTCGACGACGACACGGCCGCTGACGCCGATCCCGTCGACGAGCCGCTCGACGAGCGACCGGACCTCCGCCGCCAAGTCACTCTCGTCGGAGGTAGCCGACTCCGATTCGGCGTCGAGCGTGGCGAGCACCCGGGCCGGTGCGTAGCCGACGCCGAGCAAGCCGCGCTCGCCTTCGGAGACGACCTCGAACCGCACGGCCGATTTGTCCAGCCCCGGCTGCTGCTTCTCCAGCTGGCGCAGGGCCGCCCATTTGGCCTCGCCGACCGTCTCTCCGCTTGCCTCGACCTGGAGCTCGCTCATCGCCGCGCCTGTTTCTTCCGCTTCACCCGCCTCGGCTGCGACGGCGTCTGCGGAGCCGCCTTCGGCTCAACCGCGTCGCTGTCGTCAGCAGGCGGCGCGCCGTCGATCGCCGGTTTCGGCGGTGTACGGGACGATCGCTTCGGCCCCGGCGCCGGTGTCGGCGTCTTCGGGATCAACCGCCGCGTGATCAGCCCCTGGCCGACGGTCCAGAGGTTCGTCGTCATCCAGTAGAGAACGAGACCGGCCGGGAAGCGCGCAATGACGAAGATGAACGCGAACGGCAGGACCATCATCATGATCCGCTGCGACTGCTGCATCGTTCCCGACATGAAGTACGTCGAGGCGAGCTGGCTCAGCACGTAGATCGCGAGCATCACGTAGCCGCCCCAGTGCGCCGTCACCTTGTCGGCGATGCTGGGGATGATGTGCAACCACGAGAGGTCGCCCGCCGGCGGATGATGCGAGAACGTTTTCAGGGTGTAGTAGAGGCCGATGAAGACCGGGAACTGGGCGAGCAGCGGGAGGCATGACGACGCCGGATTGATGTTGTTCTCGCGATAGAACTTCATCAGTTCCTCGTTCATCTTCTGGCGGTCGCCCTTGTACTTCCGCTGGATCTCCTTCATCTGCGGCGCGTGCGCCTGCATGTTCTGCATCGAATGGATCTGCTTGACCGTCAGCGGCACGAGCAGCATCCGGACGATGATCGTCAGCGCGACGATCGCCCAGGCCCACGGGAGCCCGATGTTGTGCAGCGCGTCGAGGACATGCCGGAGAAGGTGCTCGAGCGGCTGGAGGATTGCGAGGTACGTCACGCGTAATCGACCCCGCCGCGGCTCCAGGGATTGCAGCGGAGCAGTCGCCAGCCGGCGAGCGCGCTTCCCTTCACGAGGCCGTGCTTGCGCAGCGCGTCGATCGCGTACTGTGAGCACGACGGGTGGTACTTGCACTGCCCGCCCATGAACGGCGCGAGCGTAAAGCGGTACGCGTAGACGAGCGCGATCCCCGCGTACTTCAGCGGCGAGCCGATCCGCAGGAGCGAGCTCGCGGCCCTCATGCTGCAGCCTTCTGCAGCACCTCGTCGATGCGATCGCCGAGCCAGTCGAACCCGTTCGATTCGACGGCCTCGGAAAGTCCCGGCTTCGCGATCAGCACATAGTCACGGTTCGCGGGGATGCGCTCCAGACGCGCGCGCCAGAGCTCGCGCAGCTGCCGCTTGACCTTGTTGCGCGCGACGGCGTTCCCCGCCGCCTTCGGCACCGCGAGGCCGAGCCGCGGCTCCGGGCCGCTCTCTTCGCGCTCGAACCAGTACAGGACGAGGAACCGCGTCGACGTCGAGCGGCCCTGTCGGTAGACGGTGTCGAAGTCCCGCGAGCGAGACAGGCGGTTGCGCTTGTGCACGCGACGGAACCGCGCCCTACGCCGACAAGCGCTTCCGGCCCTTCGCGCGGCGCCGCTTCAGGATCGCGCGGCCGGCGCGGGATGACATCCGCGCACGAAAACCGTGCCGACAGGGTGGCGTCGGAGGGGCAGTTTACCGGAGTGTCCGTGCACAGAGTTGTCCACATGCGAACGTGCTGGAACTGCGGTGATTTCGCGACCCGAAGACGGTGCGTCCACAGGTGTGGAGAGTCGTGTGGAACGACGGAAGTGCCTGCAAAATCGGCTTTTTTCGTCCCCAGTTTCCACTCGTTGTAGGCCTGTGGACACGCTGCTATGCTCGCGCTCCCGCGAACCCGAAAGGAAGTGGTACGAGCGGCGTGGAGCGCCAAATCGAGCTGACTGCGGAGAGCCTGTGGAGCGAGGTTTCGAGTCGGCTCAGGGGGGCCCTCAACGAGACGACGTACCGAACGTGGTTCGCGGAGGCTGATGCCGCGGAGCTTTCCGACGACGCATTCGTCCTCGGCGTTCCGAACGACTTCACGCGCGAATGGATCGAGGGTCACTTCCTCGGTCTGATCGGCGCTGCGGTCCGCGACGTCACGGGCCAGGAGCGCCGCGTCGCGCTGACCGTGACGGAGCGCGCGCTGCCGGAGCTCCCCACCACGAGCGCGGAGCCGCCGCGACGCGTTGCGGCCGGCAGCGAAAGCGTCATGAACCCGAAGTACACGTTCGACCTGTTCGTGATCGGGTCGTCGAACCGATTCGCACATGCCGCGGCGCTCGCCGTCGCCGAGGCGCCGGCACAGGCCTACAACCCGCTCTTCATCTACGGGGGCACCGGGCTCGGCAAGACACACCTGATGCAGGCGATCGCGCAATACATCGGCGAGCACTCGAGCGACCTCTCCGTTCGGTACGTGACGAGCGAGACGTTCATGAACGACTTCATCAACTCGCTCCGCGACAAACGAATCGAGGGCTTCAAGCAGCGTTACCGCACCTACGACCTGCTGCTGGTCGACGACGTGCAGTTCTTCGAACACAAAGAGCGGATCCAGGAGGAGTTCTTCCATACGTTCAACTCCCTCTACGAGGCCGGCTCTCAGATCGTGATGTCGAGCGATCGTCCGCCGCGGGACATCGCGACGCTCGAGGAGCGACTGCGGTCGCGGTTCGAATGGGGCCTGATCACGGACATCCAGCCGCCCGATCTCGAGACGCGGATCGCGATCCTGCGCAAGAAGGTCAAGACGGACGGGATCAACATCTCCGACCCGCAGGTCCTGTCGTTCATCGCGTCGCGCATCTCGACCAACATCCGCGAGCTCGAAGGCGCGCTGACGCGGGTGGTCGCGTTCTCGTCCCTGACCGGCCGCGGCCTCTCGGTCGAGCTCGCCGAGGACGTGCTCAAGGACGTGTTCCCGCAGGGCGAAGCGGCCGAGGTCTCGATCCGCCGAATCCAGGAGCTCGTGTCGGAGCGCTTCCAGCTGACCCTCGACGAGCTCTGCGGGGACCGCCGCTCTCAGAACATCGTCTACCCGCGCCAGGTCGCGATGTACCTCTCCCGAGAGCTGACGGACTCGTCCCTCCCGAAGATTGGCAAGGAGTTCGGCGGCCGCGACCACACGACCGTCATCCACGCGACGTCGAAGATCGCGCGGATGATCCGTGAGGACAGGTCTGTCTACAACCTTGTGCAGGAATTGACCGCACGTGTGAAAGCCGGTTCTCCCCGGACCCACAGCGCCTATGACTACAACGAGGTTTTTTAAATGATTGAAAGCAACACCATGGTCGGCACGGGAATGGGGATGAAGGTCGTTTGTCGCCGGGACGAGCTGACGCAGAAGCTCGCGATCGTCTCGAGGGCGGTGTCGACCCGGGCGTCGGTCCAGATCCTGTCAGGCGTCCTGTTGCGCGCCGAGGGCGGTCGCCTGAATCTCGCCGCTACCGACATGGAGCTCTCGCTCCGCTCGTCGGTCAACGCCCAGGTCGAGGGCGAGGGTGCGGTCGTCGTTCCGGGCCGGCTGCTCGTCGACCTCGTCCGCCTGCTGCCGGCGGAAGAGGTGACGTTCGAGCATCGGCCCGACGAAGGCGTCGTTCGCGTGACCTGCGGGCCGTCGTCTGCGTCGCTGCACACATACGCGGCCGAGGACTTCCCTCGCCTCCCCGATCTCGACGCCGTTGGGACGTTCACGGTCGACCGCGAGGCGTTGCTCGATACGGTTGCCCGCGTCGCGCGCTCGGCCTCGCGGGACGAGTCGCGGCCGGTGCTGACGGGGATCCTCGTTCGCTTCGAAGCGGGAAAGCTCGTGATGGCCGCCACCGATTCGTACCGGCTGTCGGTGAAGGAAACGCCGCTGCAGGGCGACTCGCCGGAGCTCGAGGCGATCATCCCCGCCCGCGCACTCGGGGAGCTCTCGCGGATCGCGCAGAGCGGCGACAACGTCGAGCTCGGGGTCCACGAGAACCAGGTCGTCTTCGCAGCCGATGACGTCTGGCTGACGAGCCGGCGCATCGACGGGCAGTTTCCGAACTACAAGCAGTTGCTTCCGGAGACGTTCGAGCACGAGGTGACGCTGCCGCGTACGGAACTGCTCGACGTCGTCCGCCGCGTCGCCGTAATGGCCCAGCGCAATTCGCCGCTGCGCCTGCGCTTCGCCGAGGGTGAGCTCACCGTGTCGGCACAGACGCAGGACGTCGGCGAATCGCGCGAGTCGCTCCCCGTGCCCTTCAGCGGCGAGCCGCTCGAGATCGGGTTCAACGCGGAGTTCCTGCGCGAGGGGGTGGAGTCGGTGTCGACGGACGAGATCCAACTGCGGTTGATCTCGCCGTTGCGGCCGGGGCTGCTCCGCGCCGAGGGCGACGACTTCTGGTACCTGATCATGCCGATCCGGTTGGCGGGCTAGCAGCGCCCGATGGCCGGCTGATCGTCACCGGCGTCTCGCTGCGAAACTTCCGCTCGTACGCACGTCTCGAGCTCGAGCTGCAGCCTGGCCTCGTGCTCGTGACGGGTCCGAACGGAGCGGGGAAGACGAACCTGCTCGAATCGCTGCATGTCGGCACGCAGGGTTTCTCGCCGCGGACGCGCACGGAGGCGCAGCTGCTTCGGTTCGATACCGACACCGGTCGCATCGCGCTCCGCGGCACGCGCGGGCCGACACCGGTCGAGATCGCGGTGGCGCTCGCGGCCGGTGACGCAAAGCGCGCGACGCTCAACGGCGCGACGCTGAAAGCGTCCGAACAGCTGCGGAACGAGGTCGCGACGCTCGTGTTCACGCCGGACCGGCTCGCGATCGTCAAGGGCGGACCTGCAGTCCGGCGCGCGTACTTCGATCGCGCATACGGAAGGTTGTTTCCCGCCCGGGCAACGCTCTCAGCCGAATACGCAGCGGCCGTCGGTCAGCGCAACGCTGCCCTCCGCCGGGTCGGCGCCGGCTACTCCTCGCGCGAGGCGCTGTCGCCGTGGACGCAGCAGGTCGCGGAGCTCGGTGCAGCGCTCGTCGAGGCGCGTTTGCAGACGCTCGCGCTGCTCGCTCCGGGTTTTGCCGACCGCGCGGACGAGCTCGGCCTGCCCGGCGCGCGGCTCGAGTACGAGGGCGAGGTTCCCACGGTGGAAGCGCTCTTCGCCAGGCTCGACCGGGATCTCGAGCGTGGCGCGACGGGGATCGGGCCGCACCTCCACGACGTCCAGTTGCTCAGCCAATCACGCGACCTGCGCAGCTTCGGCTCGCAGGGCGAGCAGCGGCTGACGGTGCTCGCGCTCCTGCTCGCGGAAGCCGATCTGATCGCCGACCGGCGCGGCTATCCGCCGCTCCTGCTGCTCGACGACGTGCTGTCGGAGCTCGACCCCGCCCGCCGGCGGACGCTCGCGGAACGCGTCGCAGCGCGCGGCCAGACGCTCATCACCTCGACGACCGCGGCAGCGCTGCCCGTCGAGCCTTCGCAGCTGCTGGAGGTCACGCCGGGCGAGGTCACGACGGCGTGATCGACCGCATCGGCAACGCGATCGAGCGCGAGCTGTCGCGGTTCGGGCCCGCGACCGGTATGCCGCCGCTCGTCGAGGCATGGGCGCGAGCGGTCGGGCCGGAGATCGCGCGAAACGCGTGGCCGGCACGCATCGCCCGCAACGGCACGCTGCACGTGCACACGAGCTCGTCCGCGTGGGCCTTCGAGCTCGGTCAGCTCGAAGCGCGCATTCGGGAGCAACTCGGCGAGCTCGCGCCGCCGCGACTCCGCTTCGCGGTCGGGCCGCTGCCCGATCCCGCGCTTCTGGAGGCGGAGAGCGTTCGGCGAGCTCCTGTTCCGCCCGGCGCCGAAGCGCGTGAGCACGCCGCCGCTCTCGCGGCGGAGATCGGTGATGAGAGTCTTCGCAAAATCGTCGCCGAAGCCGCTGCGTGGAGCCTCGCAAACGCGGATTCCGACCGCAGCTTCTGGTAGACTTCCGAGTGCCCGCAAGCGGCCGGTTTGCAGGGCTTTTTCTATGAGTGAAGCAACGTATACCGCAAAGGACATCACGGTCCTCGAAGGACTCGAGCCGGTCCGGCTCCGTCCCGGCATGTACATCGGCTCGACCGGTGCTCGCGGGCTCCATCACCTGGTCTACGAGGTGGTCGACAACAGTGTCGACGAGGCGCTCGCCGGGCGGAACGACCGGGTCGAGTTGACGCTCCATCCAGACAACTCGGTCACCGTCCGCGACTTCGGGTCGGGGATTCCGGTCGACGTCATGCCCGAGCAGGGCCTGCCGGCGCTGACGGTCGTCCTGACGAAGCTGCACGCCGGCGGCAAGTTCGGCGGCGAGGGCTACAAGGTCTCGGGCGGCCTCCACGGCGTCGGCGTGTCCGTGGTCAACGCGCTCTCCGAACGGCTGATCGCCGAGGTCCGCCGCGGCGGGAAGATCTACCGGCAGGAGTTCGTGCGCGGCGTCCCCGCGGCGGACATGGAAACCGTCGGCACGACCGCGAAGAACGACACGGGGACGACGATCTCGTTCCTGCCGGACGCGGAGGTCTTCGAGGAGCTCGAGCTGTCGGCCGAGACGCTCCAGCAGCGCCTGCGAGAGACCGCGTTCCTCACGCGCGGGCTGCACATCGTCCTGACCGACGAGCGCGCCGGCGGCGAGACGATCGAATTCCACTACGAGGGTGGCATCAGGGATTTCGTGGCGCACGTCAACGCGACGAAGGACCCGGTCCACAAGAGCATCGTCTACTTCGAGGGCGAGAACGAGCAGGGCAACGTCGAGGTCGCGATGCAGTGGAACGCGTCGTACCAGGATTCGGTCTACACGTTCGCCAACAACATCAACACGCACGAGGGCGGCACGCACCTGTCCGGCTTCAAGGCCGCGCTGACCGGAACGCTCAACCGCTATGCACGCCAGTTCAACCTGCTCAAGGAGAAGGACGAGAACCTGGACGGCGAGGACGTGCGCGAAGGCCTTGCGGCGGTCATCTCCGTGAAGTTGCGCGATCCGCAGTTCGAAGGGCAGACGAAGACGAAGCTCGGGAACCCCTGGGTGCGCGGGCTCGTCGAGCAGACGGTCAACGACCGGCTCGGGACATTCCTCGAGGAGAACCCGAACGAGGCGAAGCGGATCATCGAGAAGGCGGTCGCCGCGTCGCGCGCGCGCATGGCGGCGCGCAAGGCGCGCGAGCTGACGCGCCGCAAGAGCGCGCTCGAAGGTTCGTCGCTCCCGGGCAAGCTCGCGGACTGCCAGATCAACGACCCGGAGTCGGCCGAGCTCTTCCTCGTCGAGGGCAACTCGGCCGGCGGGTCGGCAGTCGATGCCCGCGACCGTCTCTTCCAGGCGATCCTGCCGCTGCGCGGCAAGGTGATCAACTCCGAGAAGAACCGGATCAACAAGGTGCTCTCGAACCTCGAGATCCAGGCGATGGTCACGGCGATCGGCACCGGGATCGGCGACGAGTTCGACATCTCGAAGCTGCGCTATCACCGCGTGATCGTGATGACCGACGCCGACGTCGACGGGTCGCACATCCGCACCCTGATCCTCACGTTCCTTTACCGGCAGCTGCAGGAGCTCGTCGAGCGCGGGCACGTGTACATCGCCGTTCCGCCGCTCTACCGCGTCAAGCTCGGGCATTCGGAGACGTATGTCGAGAAGGAGGCGCAGTTCGAGGAGATCCTCGTGCGCGAGCGCGTCAAGGACATGGACGTCCGCGATCGCTCCGGGACGGAGTGGAAGCTGACCGAAGCGCGTTGGCACAAGTTCTCGCGTGCGCTGACCGAGTTCGAGGGCTGGTCGTCGCGCCTTCGGTCCGACTTCGGGCCCGCGGCCGCGGACTTCGTCGTCACGCACCGGCTCGTCGAGACGCCCGCCGCGGTGCCCGGCGACGTGAAGCAGGCGCTCGACTCGCTCGATCCGAACGGTTACGACGTCTCCGTCGTCGAGGCGGCGGCCGAATCCTTTCGCGCGAAGGTGATCGAGCGCGAGACGAGCGCGGCGACACAGGTGACGGTGCCGGCGACGCTGCTGGCGTCGCCGGTCTACGCGCACCTGCGCAAGGCGTACGCGCGGCTCACCGAGGTCGTGGGGACGCCGCCGTACGCGATTGCGCTCGGCAAGAAGACGCGTACGGCGGAGACGTTCTCCGCTCTGCGCCACGATGCGCTCGAGCTCGCGAAGGAGGGCATCCAGGTCTCGCGCTTCAAGGGCCTCGGCGAGATGGACCCCGAAGATCTCTCGAAGACCACTATGGATCCTGCGACCCGAATGCTCGTGCGGGTCGAGGTCGAGGACGCTGCGTCCGCGGACCTCATCTTCTCGACGCTGATGGGCGACCAGGTCGAGCCACGCCGCAACTTCATCGAGCAGAACGCGAAGGACGTCCGCTTCCTCGATGTCTGAGACGGTTGGCGGGCCGCTAGGGCCCGGACGCATCGAGACCCGCGAGCTCGAGCAGGAGATGCGCTCGAGCTTCCTCGACTACGCGATGAGCGTGATCGTCGCGCGCGCGCTGCCGGACGTGCGCGACGGGCTGAAGCCGGACGGGCGACGTGATGGGCAAGTACCACCCGCACGACTCGAGCTCGATCTACGACGCTCTCGTGCGGCTCGCGCAACCGTTTTCGCTCCGCTACCCGCTCGTCGATCCGCAGGGAAACTTCGGCTCGATCGACGACGACCCGCCCGCCGCAGAGCGCTACACCGAGTGCCGCCTCGCTCGCCTGGCGACCGAGATGCTGCGAGACATCGACTCGGACACGGTCGACTTCGGTCCGAACTATGACGAGTCGCGCCGCGAGCCGCTCGTCCTGCCCGCGCGCTTCCCGAACCTGCTCGTCAACGGCTCGTCCGGCATCGCCGTCGGCATGGCGACGAACATCCCGCCGCACCATCTCGGCGAGACGATCGATGCGCTGGTCGCGATGATCGACGAGCCGGCGATCGACGTCGACCGTCTGATGACGCACGTCAAGGGCCCGGACTTCCCGACTTCCGCGATCATCGTCGGCCGCGAAGGGATCCGCGAGGCGTACCGCTCGGGCCGCGGCAGGATCATCATGCGCGCCCGCGCGCACATCGAGGAGCTCCGGGGCGGCCGCACGGCCGTCGTCGTCACCGAGCTTCCCTACGGCGTGCGCAAGGGCGGCGACGAAGGCGTGATCACGAAGATCGCAGACCTGGTCAAGGAGGGGACGCTGACCGAGGTCGCCGACCTGAAGGACCTGTCGGACAAGTCGGGTATGCGGATCGAGGTGCACCTGAAGCGCGACGTGGTGCCGCAGGTCGCGCTGAACAAGCTCTTCAAACACACGGCGCTGCAGACGACGTTCGGCTACAACGCCGTGGCGCTCGTCGATGGCGTTCCGCGCACGCTCGGGCTGCGCGACCTGCTCTACCACTACCTCGAGCACCAGCGCGAGGTCGTGACGCGCCGGCTGAAGTACGACCTCCGGCAGGCCGAGAAGCGCGCGCACGTCCTCGAGGGCTACTTGATCGCGCTCGACAACCTCGACGAGGTGATTGCGCTGATCCGCGGCGCCGACGACACCGACAGTGCGCGCGCGGCGCTGATGGAGCGGTTCTCGCTGTCCGAGATCCAGGCGCAGGCGATCCTCGACCTGCGGCTGCGCGCGCTGACCGGCCTCGAGCGGCAGCGCGTCGAGGAGGAGTACAAGGAGCTCAAGGCAAAGATCGCGGAGCTGCGCGCAATTCTCGGCGACGAGGCGAGGATCGACAGCGTGATCCGTGAAGAGTTGCTCGAGGTCAAGTCGACCTACTCGCGGAACGACGACCGCCGCACCGAGATCGTCGCAGCGGAAGGTGAGCTCGAGCTCGAGGACCTGATCGCGGAAGAGGACATGGTGATCGCGATCACCCGATCGAACTACATCAAGCGCCTACCGGTGACCACGTACCGCGAGCAACGCCGCGGCGGCATCGGCGTCATGGGCATGGACATGAAGGAAGAGGACTACATCGAGCACTTGTTCGTCGCGTCCACGCACGACTACATCCTCTTCTTCACGAACGTCGGCAAGGTCTATCGGCTCAAGGTGCACGAGCTGCCGCTCGGATCCCGACAGTCGAAGGGACGCGCGATCCAGAACCTGCTCCCGTTCCGCCAGGGCGAGCAGGTGCGCGCGGTGATCCAGACGCGCGACTTCGAAGAGGCCGAGTTCCTCGTGTTCGCGACCAAGAACGGCGTCGTCAAGAAGACGAAGCTCTCGGCATACAACACGCCGCTGCGCGCCGACGGGATCATCGCGATCCGGATGCGCGAGGGCGACGAGCTGATCGGCGTCCGCCACTCCACCGGGCGGGACGACGTGCTGATGGTGTCACGGAAGGGCCAGGCGATCAGGTTCCACGAGCAGGATGTGCGCGCGATGGGTCGCGACGCATCCGGCGTGCAGGGCATGCGGCTGCGCGGCCTCGACGAGGTGATTGCGCTGATCCGCGGCGCCGACGACACCGACAGTGCGCGCGCGGCGCTGATGGAGCGGTTCTCGCTGTCCGAGATCCAGGCGCAGGCGATCCTCGACCTGCGGCTGCGCGCGCTGACCGGCCTCGAGCGGCAGCGCGTCGAGGAGGAGTACAAGGAGCTCAAGGCAAAGATCGCGGACCTGCGCGCAATTCTCGGCGACGAGGCGAGGATCGACAGCGTGATCCGTGAAGAGTTGCTCGAGGTCAAGTCGACCTACTCGCGGAACGACGACCGCCGCACCGAGATCGTCGCAGCGGAAGGTGAGCTCGAGCTCGAGGACCTGATCGCGGAAGAGGACATGGTGATCGCGATCACCCGATCGAACTACATCAAGCGCCTACCGGTGACCACGTACCGCGAGCAACGCCGCGGCGGCATCGGCGTCATGGGCATGGACATGAAGGAAGAGGACTACATCGAGCACTTGTTCGTCGCGTCCACGCACGACTACATCCTCTTCTTCACGAACGTCGGCAAGGTCTATCGGCTCAAGGTGCACGAGCTGCCGCTCGGATCCCGACAGTCGAAGGGACGCGCGATCCAGAACCTGCTCCCGTTCCGCCAGGGCGAGCAGGTGCGCGCGGTGATCCAGACGCGCGACTTCGAAGAGGCCGAGTTCCTCGTGTTCGCGACCAAGAACGGCGTCGTCAAGAAGACGAAGCTCTCGGCATACAACACGCCGCTGCGCGCCGACGGGATCATCGCGATCCGGATGCGCGAGGGCGACGAGCTGATCGGCGTCCGCCACTCCACCGGGCGGGACGACGTGCTGATGGTGTCACGGAAGGGCCAGGCGATCAGGTTCCACGAGCAGGATGTGCGCGCGATGGGTCGCGACGCATCCGGCGTGCAGGGCATGCGGCTGCGCGGCGACGACGAGGTGATCGCGGTGAACATCGCGCACGACGACGCCGATGTCCTCGTCGTCACCGAGAACGGATTCGGCAAGCGGACGCTTGTCCGCGACTATCCCGTCAAGGGCCGCGGCGGCATGGGCGTGAAGACGGTGCAGCTGACCGAGGCGAAGGGCCAGCTCGCAGGGTCGCGCGTCGTTCGCGACGGTTACCAGGTGATGCTGATCTCGACCGGCGGCACCGTGATCCGGATGGCCGTGGACGACATCAAGCGGTCCGGACGCTCGACGCAGGGCGTGATCGTGATGCGGCTTCGCGAAGGTGAGCGCGTATCGGCGCTTGCGCCCGTCGTCGACTCTGACGACGCCAAGGACGCCGATGACACGGCTCCGAGCGCGGACGCGAACGGCTCGGGCGCCGCCACGCCGGCCTAGCGCGCAGCGAAAAGTCCTGCAACGTGCTCCCCGAAAGGGGGAGATTTCAAAGCGCGGCCTTCCCGACCTCAGACGCGCCCTGTATACATTTGAAACAAGGGGGTTCCTAGCTACCCGCGAAAGACAGGTACGGACATGGCAGCAACCAGGCACGTCGACTTCCTCGAGCCGATCGATCTCGCTGATCACCTAGGCAAGGTCGAGCTGTACCTCGGGCAGGTCTGTCAGATCGCCGGTATCTCGAAGATGCAGCTCGACTACTGGACGAACAAGGCGCAGATCCCCACGAAGGGGAAGAAGCAGCGCATCTACGACATCGAGGCGCTCGAGACGGTGATGCTGATCAAGCAGGCCAAGGACAAGGGCCTGAATCTCGGGGCAGCGATCGACGCCGCGCGTCGCTTCCGCGAGCGCGACGGTAGCGAGAACGAGTAGGCCTCCGGCGCCCTAGCCGGGCGTCAGCCGGCGCCGCGTCGCTCGGCGTCGACGTGGTCCAGCAACTGCCGCCAGCCGAAGTCCGGCGCGAGGCCCGGCGAGTCGACCACGCAATCTCCACGGATCCACAGCATCCGACCCCTGAACCGACGCGTCAGCTCCGCGACCTCGTCGTGCGGATAGACGTCGCCGATCTGGACGAGGTCGAGCGGAAACCGCGTCAGCGGCACGAGCCGCCGATCCGCGGGCCGCGACTCGTTCAGGATGACGGTCCCGAGACTGGGCGTCTCGAGCGTCTCGAACGTCGACAGGCCGCCCACTCGCTCGAGCTCGACGTGGCGCAACGTGGCGGGTGCGAACGCGAGCGATGTGACGTGCCTGGCAGCGCCGACGACAAGCGCCTCGAGGTGCGTCTCGCCCAGGACCGCGAGATCATCGTCCGCCAGCTTCGTGATCCGCCACAGCTCGAGGTCGAGGAGTCGCGGAAGCGCGCAAAGCCAGCGCAGGTCGCGTCGCCCGCCGAAGGTTAGCCGGACGCGTTCGAGCGCGTCATGACCGTCGAGCGCGTCGAAGTCGAGCTTCGTCGACGAGCTCGTCAGCAGCCAGAGACGAGCGTGCGCGAGGCCGCGAAACGCATTGACCGCCTCGAGTGCCGGGTCGAGCGCATCCTCATACACGCGGAGACCGGCATCGGATTCTTGATGTCTGCGAATCGCGCGTCGCCGAGCGCCTCGGCCAGCGTGCCCGGATCATCGGCACGCGACAGGCGCGCCCTGTCGTCACGCCGGATCACGGCGCGTCGCGTAGCGCCGCAGCGGCATCTTCGGGTGGAAGCGTGTTGATGTAGACCCCGGCGCCGAGCTCGAGGCTCGCCAGGATCGAGAGCCGGGGGAAGAGCACGATCCGCCAGCCGCCCTCTTGGTTGTGCAGCCACGCGTTCAGCGGCACCGGCCCTTCGAGTGTGTGCAGCCGCCGTACGAGATCGGCGAGCAGCTGCAGCGCCGCCGCCAGCCGGCCGCTGCGGAACGCGTCCGGCTCGGGATCGGCCGGAGCGATCGCCGCCTCGTACGCGACGCGGGAGACGCGCGGCGCCCACGCAATCAGCCCGTCGCGCTCCTCGATCGTGTCGCCGGCGAGCGGCGGCTCCGGCGGCGGGGTGCGCGGCAACCAGACGAGTTGCGAGTGCGTATGCGGGAGCGACGCGCCTGCCTCGCGGCCTTCGTTGACGAGCGCGTGGAGGTACCCGTGTGGTTCCTCGGCACGCCGCCGTTGCCACGCCTCCGCGACGAGCGCGAGTTGCGTGCCGCCGAGCTCCGCGATCGAACGCAGGTGAGTGCGTGCCTGGACGACGACCTCCTGCCGCTCGAGCGCGGGGTAGAGGTTCGGCACCACGCGAACCCGCCAGCCGCCGTTCTCCGGCAGGACGAGCGTGTGCGGCGGGGTCATCTCCTCGTGCCCGGCGCAGAACGGACAGGCCGCAAGCTCGTCGTGGGACGGCGGATCGAGCACGGGCCGTACGGCGCCCGGCCGGTTCGCACGAACCGGCGCGATCGCAACGAGCCGGCCGGTCAGCTCGTCAGTTCGAAGCTCGGTCAGCGCGCTCGATGAACGGCCGGATCAGGTCGACCGGCGCCGGGAACACGATCGTCGTCGACTGGGACCCGCCGAGCTCGATCAGCGTCTGGAGGTAGCGCAACTGCAGTGCCGTCGGGTGCTTCTCGATGACGAGTGCGGCGTCCTTCAGGCGCTCGCTCGCCTGGAACTCGCCTTCCGCGTTGATCACCTTCGCGCGCCGCTCGCGCTCCGCCTCGGCCTGGCGCGCCATCGCGCGTTGCATGCTCGACGGGATCTCGACGTCTTTCACCTCGACGATCGACACCTTGATACCCCAGGGCGACGTGGCTTCGTCGATGATCGCCTGCAGGATCGTGTTGATCTTCTCGCGTTCCGACAGGAGCTCGTCGAGGACGTGCTGCCCGAGCACCGACCGCAACGTCGTCTGCGCGATCTGCGACGTCGCGACCATGAAGTTCTCGACCTGCACGATCGCGTTTTTCGGCTCGACGATCCGGAAGTACGCGACGGCGTTCACCCGGACCGGGACGTTGTCTTTGGTGATCACCTCCTGCGGAGGGATCGTCAGCGTGATCGTCCGCAGGTCGACCTTGACCATCCGGTCGATCACGGGAATCAGGAGAAAGAGGCCGGGTCCTTTCGGTTCCGGGAGCAGCCGCCCGAGCCGGAACACGATCCCGCGCTCGTACTCCCGCGCGACCTTGATCGCCGAGATCAGGAACAACACGAGCAGCAGGACAAGGATCCCGACGATGATCAGCGCGGCCATTGGCCGATCCTAGTCGCTTGGCGTCGACCAAAGGCCATGAATCGGTAGCCGAAGACGGTCGGCCGACTGCTGCCCGACCTGCTTGGTCAGACGGGCCGTACAGTCAGGACCAGGCCGTCGAGCGATTCGACTTCCACGCGGTCGCCGGGCCGGAGCCGCTCGCCGCCGGCGGTGCGCGCCTGCCAGAGCTCGCCGTTGACGAACACCATGCCTTCGCGCCGGACTTCGCCGACGGAGCCTGCGATCGCTTGCGGGCTGACCGCAGCGGGCCGGTGTCGAACCTCCCACGACTTGCCGATCGCGAACGCCCAGGCCGCGCCCAAGATCACCGCGATGCTGATCACGAGCGGCTTCGACGTGTGGTACGGAGCGGGTGCGTTCCGGAACAGCATGATCGAGCCGACCGCCAGACAGATCAGGCCGGCGATGGTGAGCGCCCCGTGCGAGGTCACGTGCAGGTCTGTCACGAGCAGCGCGACGCCCAGGAGGAGCAGCATGAGGCCCGCCCAGGTGATCGGTAACACGGTGAAGCCGTACAGCGCGGTGACGAGCGCGACCGCGCCCAGGGCGCCCGGGAGGACGACGCCCGGGTGGAAGATCTCGAAGCCGATTCCCGCGAGGCCGGCGAGGAAGAGCAGCGAGATGATGTTCGGATCGAGCAGCGTGTTCAACACGCGTCCGAAGAAGCCGAGCTCCACGTGGTCGATGTGCGCGCCGGCGAGCTGCAGCGTGTACCCGCGCGGCTTCGTCGTCTTTCCCGCCGATTCGGTCAGCAGCGCGGGCAGCGACGGTGCGATCGCGTCGATCACGTTCATCTTCAGCGCCTCCTGCGCCGTCGCATTCGTCGCCTCCCGCACCGCACGGTCAGCCCATTCCGCGTTGCGGCCGTGGCTCTCCGCAAGCGCTCGTAGGGAGGCCGCCTCGTGGTTGATCAGCTTGCGTCGCAGGTCGAAGCCGATGTTGCCGCCGCTCGAGTCGATCGGCGTCGACGAGCCGATGTTCGTCTCGGGCGCCATTGCGAGGTAGTCCGCCGCTTGCGCGATCCACACACCGGCTGACGCGGCGGTCGCGCCGTTGGGCCCGACCCAGACGAGAACGGGCAGGCGCGCGTTCTGCTCCTTCGCTGCGCGGTCGAGCTGGTGGCAGACGAAGTCCTGTGTGACCGGATTGACGTCGCCGTGGAAGTCGATTGCGAGGACGCGCGGCGTGGCTGCTGCGGCCGGGGACGCCAGGACGAGAAGCGTTCCGACGAGCAAAAGAACCCGCAAACAGGCGGTCTTCAACTCGTAAGGATTCTATCAGGGAGGGCGAAGCGGTCTTGAGCGCGAGCCAAGCGGCAGGCACCCTGACATTCGGGCCGCCGCATGAAGACGTTCGCGTTCGCCGTCATCCTCCTGTTCGCAGCACCCGCCGCCGCGCATGCCGAGGCGACGATCGTCGGGCGCGACGTGCCGCTGCACGGGCAGCGCGCACTCGCCGGGAGTGGCACGCGGCGGTTCGATCTCGTTGGTGTTCACTGGCAGGGCGGCGGGAGCGTGACCTTCCGCACCCGCTCTTTTGCCGGGCGCTGGAGCACGTGGCACGCGGCGGCGCCGGAGGCGGAGGACGGGCCCGACCGCCCAGCCGAGGCCGGTTGGCGGATCGGCAACCCGTACTGGACCGGAGCGTCCGACGGGATCCAGTACCGCCTGCACGGACCGGTCACACGTCTGCGCGCGTACTTCGTGTGGAGCCCCGCCGATGCGCTTCCGTCGCGACGCCTGTCGATTGCAGGCTCGCCGAAGGTGATCCTGCGCGCGGGATGGGGTGCCGACGAGTCGATCCGGCGTGCGGCGCCGCAGTACGCGCCGAGCGTTCAGTACGCGCTCGTGCACCACACCGCCGGCACGAACGCGTACTCACCTTCGCAATCGGCCGCGATCGTGCGTGGGATCGAGATCTACCACGTCAAGGGAAACGGGTGGAACGACATCGGCTACAACTTCCTTGTCGACAAGTACGGCCAGGTTTTCGAAGGCCGGTACGGCGGCGTCGACAAGAACGTGATCGGCGCGCACGCCGAGGGCTTCAACACAGGCTCGTTCGGTGTCGCGGTGCTCGGTACCTACACTTCTTCCGCGCCGACCGCCGCGGCGCAGACGGCGCTCG
>VAXB01000061.1:16532-23889 GCA_005883995.1 Actinomycetota bacterium | reverse complement strand
GTGCCGACCATCGCGAGGACCGGCGTGCCTTCGAACCACCGCTCCATCCGCGCCGCCAGCGCGGCCAGGTCGGCTGTCGGTGTGTTGAAGACGTACGCGGCATTGCTGTACCCCTCCGGGAGGTACTCCGCGCGGACGCTCGAGCCATCGAGCGCCTCCCAGGTGAACGTGTGCGACCGGATCGCCGCCGGGACACCGCGCCATACGACAGCGGTGCCGATCCCCGCCAGCCGGAGGATCTGCGGCATCTGCGCGACGTGGCCGAAGCTGTCCGGCAGGTAGCCGACGCGCATCGCGCCGCCGAGCTCCTCGCCGCGTGCGAGGCCTGCCTCCAGGTTCCGCAGCAGCGACTCGCCGCTGACGAGGAACTCGTCCGGCAGCGTCTGCCACGGGCCGATCGCAAGGCGCCCGCTCTCGACGAGGGCCCGGATCCGCGCTTCACCCTCGGGCCGGATCTCGACGTAGTCGTCGACCGTCGCAAGCTGGCCGTCCAGCGTGAAGCGCATCCGCTCCTCGGCCTCGAGCAGGTCGAGCACGGCGTCGACGACGTCGACGAGCGAGATGCGGAACGACTGGAACGGCCGGTACCACTCGCGGTCCCAATGCGTGTGGGGGACGAGGAAGACGCTCAGGCGCTCGAGGTTACGACTTGACGGAGCCTGCGAGGAGGCCCTGCACGAAGTAGCGCTGAAGCGCGAAGAAGACGATCAACGGAAGGCCCATCAGGAGAAACGCAGCGGCGCTCAGCAGGTGGTACTCGGGACCATATGTCGACAACAGGTAGGGGATCCGCACGGTCATCGGCTGCCGCGACGGTTCGCCGGACAGGAAGATCAGCGCCATCAGCAGGTCGTTCCAGACCCACAGGAACTGGAAGATCCCGAACGACGCGAGCGCCGGGACGGAGAGCGGAATCACGATGCGGCGGAAGACCGCGAAGTTCGACGCGCCGTCCATCCGCGCCGCTTCGATCAGGTCCTTCGGGAGCGTGATGAAGAAGTTGCGTAACAGGAAGATCGCGAGCGGCAGGCCGAACGCGGTGTGGGCGAGCCAGATCCCGACGAACGCGAAGGCGCCGATGCCGAAGTGCGGAGTAGATAGATGCCACTGGCGAAAGAGCTTCAGCAACGGGACGAGCGACGTCTGGATCGGGACGATCATCAGCGCGACGATCGCGAGGAAGATCGTGTCCCTGAACGGGAAAGGCACCCACGCGAAGCCGAACGCGGCGAGCGCTCCGAGCGTGAGGGGCAACAGCGTCGCCGGGATCGTGATGATCAGGCTGTTGAGCCACGCGTGACCCATGCCGTTCGCGTGGATCACGGTGCCGTAGTTCGCCAGCGTCCAGTGCCAGTGCGTCAGCCCGTTCCACCAGCCGCTCGAGAGGATGTCCGAGTTCGGGCGAAATGACGTGATCAAGAGCCCGACGGTCGGGACGAGCCAGATGACCGAAACGGCGATCAGCACGAAGTGGAGCGGCGTGCGCGTCACGAACCGGACGGCACGCTCGCTGCGCGATGCCGGCGCGAGCGGAGCTGCCTGCTCGTACGTCGCCACTAGGTGATCACCCGTTCACTGCGGAACCGCCGGACGTTCACGATCATCACCGGCAGCACGAGGATCAGCATGATCACCGCGACAGCCGCGCCGTAGCCCGGTTTGAGGTTCGGGAACGTCTCGTAGTACATCGTGAACGCGATCACGCGGCTCGACGTCCCCGGGCCGCCGCCGGTCATCACGTAGATGATGTCGAACACCTTGATCACGTTGATGAACAGCCAGATCGTCACGATCGAGATCGGGAGGCTGAGCATCGGCACCATGATCCGCCAGAAGATCGCCCACTCGCCGGCGCCGTCGGCCCGCGCAGCCTCCATGATCTCGGCCGGGATCCCCTTGATCGCAGCCGAGAGCACGACCATGACGAAGCCGGTCGACGCCCAGATGTAGGCGAAGATGAGCGCGTAGTTGACGGTGTCGTCCCGTCCGAGCCACGCGATCGGGTCGTGCCCGAAGGCGTGGAGGAGGGCGTTCAACACACCCTGGTTGATGTCGGGGCTGTAGACGAACAGCCAGATGATCCCGACCGCGGTCGCGGCGATCGCCATCGGCACGAAGACGATCGACTTGACGGCGCGCTCGTACCGCACGCGCACCGCGAGGACCGCGAGCCCGAGGCCGAAGACCAGCGACAGGCTGATGTAGAAGATCACCCAGCGCACGTTGTTGACCAGCGAGCCGCTCGGCGGGAACGTCGAAAGGTCGAGGAAGTCCGGGTCGTTCGTCAGCAGGTTCTTGAAGTTGTCGAGCCCGACCCAGTGCGTGAAGTTGAACAGGAAGTCGCTCTGGTAGAACGACAGACGGATCGTGTAGTACGCCGGATAGACGAGGAAGAGCGCGAGGACGATCAGCGCCGGCGTGATGAAGAGGAAGCCGGCCAGACGCGAACGGCGTTCCCGTCCGGTGACAGGCTCGACCGGCGGCGGGGCCGCGACTGGGGGTGTCGGGATCGCCTGGCTCAACGGAAGAGGGACGAGCGGCGCTTCGTGGTGAAGCGCCGCTCGATCCGACTAGTGCGTGACTACGTCCCCCACTGCCCGGCGATCTGCTTCTGGAAGCCGGACAGCACTTTCTTCATGTTCGAGTTCGATGGATTCTGCGCGATCTTCTGCAGCGCGAACCCCCACGTGTCGCCGAAGGCTCCCGGCATCTGGTCGGACCCGTCGAAGCGGATCACCTTTGCGCCGGCGAGCTGAAGACCTTCCCGCCGCACCAGCACGTTCGGGTACGCCCGTGACGGGACGAGCTTGTTCGGCGAGATGATCGCTCCGGTCGAGACCCAGATCGTCCCGGCGGCACCCGACGTGATGTACGTCAGGAACTGCCGGATCTCCGGGTTGTCCTTGAACGCGACCGCGTAGTCAGCGCCGATCGTCACGGGGTTTCCGTACTTCGGATTGATCGTCGGCCACGGGAAGTCGTTGATCGTGACACCAGGCTTCAGCGCCTTGTTGACCTGATCGATCGCGATCCCGCCGACGAAGCCGCCCTCGTAATAGAGGTGCGCCTTCGCCTTCTTGCCGAAGACGTCGGTGATCCCGCCGACGAAGCTCTGGCCGAGCATCCCCTGGATGCCGCCGAGGACGTACTTGTTGTTGATGATCTGCGTCATCGTCTTCAGCGCCTTCGTCACCGACGGATCCGTGAACTTCAGCTTGCCGGTGAAGAGCGCCTGGTACTTGGCCGGCCCGGCCTGACGCGCATAGATGCTTTCGAACCAGTCGGTCAGGACCCACTGGCTCTGGTTCGGGCCGTCACCGACCGCCCACGGCGTCTGACCTTTCGCCTTGAGCTTCTTCGTGATCGCGAGCAGCTGCTTGAACGTCTTCGGCGTCTTCAGCCCGTACTTCTTGAAGGTCTGCGGCCGGTACCAGATCACGCTCTTCGAGTTCCCCTTCGCCGGGAGGCCGTAGAGCTTCCCGCCGACCGTGCCGAACCCGAGCCACGAGCTTCCGTAACGCGCCCGCATGTACGTCGAGCTGAATCCCATCGACGAGAGCGGCTTCAGGACGCCCCGGCGCGCGAGCGACGCGAGGTACCCCGGGCGGGGAACGATCGCGATGTCGGGCGGGTTACCGGCGGCCAGACGCGCGCCGATATCGGTCGTGAAGTCGCGGCCGGACGTGTACTTCACGGCGATGCCCGTCTTGGCCGTGAACGCCTTCGTCACCTTCAGGAAGGCGTCCTGCTCGCTGCCGCCCCATAGCGAGAACACTTCGATGCTGCCTGCCGATTTCTTGGCTCGGCTGCCATAACTCGCGGACGCAACGATTGCACTGACTGCGGCAACGAGCGCCACAATCGCCAGCGTTACGAGTAGTGAACGTCGTCTCACTCGATCCTCCTCCTCCATGGCGGCTGGCGTCGTGGCCGCCTCTCTCGGGCCGCGGTGTTCCGGGCCCGACTTTTCCTCTCGGGCGGAATGCTAGATGTCGGCACCGCTCCGCTTCAAGCCGCGCCGGAGGACGATGGGTCGGCCTAGGTCGAGACGACCAGGTTGTGCTCGGTCTCGGGGTCGAACACGTGGAGCCGTTCACTGGGGATCGCGAAGTGCACCTCGTCCCCACCGCGGACCTTCTTGTCCGACGGGACGAGCGCGATGATCTCGTGGCCTTCGGCGACGGCGTGGATCAGCTCCTCGTGGCCCATGTACTCGACGACGTCGACCTTCGCGGGAATCTTGACCGTCCCCGATCCGTCCGCGCCGTCGAGCTCGAGATCCTCGGGGCGGAAGCCGAGCAGGAGGTCGCGCCCCTTGTGCTCGTGCGCGATCTGGCCCGGCCGACCGGTGAGCTCGAGCCGCGTGCCGCCGAGCGTGAAGTTCCCATTCTCGGCCTTGGCGGTCGCGAAGTTCATCGCCGGCGACCCGATGAAGGCCGCGACGAAGACGTTGACCGGGTTGTCGTAGAGCTCCGGCGGCGCGCCCACCTGCTGCAGCACCCCGTTCGACATGACGGCGATGCGGTCCCCCATCGTCATCGCCTCGACCTGGTCGTGCGTGACATAGACCGTCGTCGTCCCGAGGCGCTGCTGCAGCCGCAGGATTTCCGCGCGTGTCTGCACCCGCAGCTTCGCGTCGAGGTTCGAGAGCGGCTCGTCCATGAGGAACGCCGCAGGCTCGCGGACGATTGCGCGGCCGAGGGCGACACGCTGCCGCTGCCCGCCCGACAGCGCGCGCGGCTTGCGGTCGAGCAGCTTCTCGAGGTCGAGCACCTTCGCCGCCTCGTTCACGCGGCGCTTGATCTCCTGCTTGTCCGTCTTCAGGAGCTTCAGCCCGAAGGCGAGGTTGTCAAAGACGGTCATGTGCGGATAGAGCGCGTAGGACTGGAACACCATCGCGATGTTCCGGTCCTTCGACGGGACGCGGTTGACGACGCGCTCGCCGATCAGGAGCTGCCCGGCGGTGATGTCCTCGAGCCCCGCGACGCAGCGCAGCGCCGTCGTCTTCCCGCACCCCGACGGGCCGACGAGGACGAGGAACTCGCCGTCGTCGATCTCCAGGTCGAGGTCGTCGACGGCCGTGACCTCGGGCGCGTATTTCTTCGTGACGTGGTCGAAGGTGACTGTCGCCATCGGCGAATCCTAGACCGCGCCGGCCGCCGGACTCAACGCCGGCCCCACGGATTCCGCCACGTCCAGCTGCGGACGGCGTGCGACTCGCCCTCGGCGATCTCGGGCGGCAGCGGCGGCGTCGGGGGAACGGGGCCGCGGCGGCGCCGGAGCTCCAGCATGACGGCGATCAACGCGGCGACACTCGCGAGCGCGATCGTCCAGTGCGCCAGGCTGAGCGCCGTTTGCTTCGCGGTCGCCTCCCACTGCCCGCGGTCGAGGTGGTTCGAGGGGTCGTTCGCCGCGATCAGATCCTCGCCGAGCGGGAAGCGCAACGCGTGGCGCCGAGCCCACTCGTCGAGGTTGCTCGTCACGGCGAGCGCGAGCGCCACGGCGGCGGCGCAGGCGACATAGAGCCCGTGCCGCCACATCGTCGCGAGGACGCCGACCCCGACGAGGATCAGCGACGGCACCAGTGCCGCTGCCCAGATCTTCCCCTCGACGCTGCTCGTCGTCCCGGCGAGCGCGCCGTGCTCCCGGTGCGCACGCTCGAATGCGAGCGAGGACGCCATCAGCGAGGCGAAGAAGAGCGGAACCGCGAGAAATCCCGCGACGGCGAGCGGCGCGCGCGTTGCAACCGGCGGGCGCTTCACAGGCGTCCGGCTTCGATGATCCGCGCGAGGAACTCGCGCGTCCGCGGCTCGCTCGGCGCGCTGAAGATGTCCTTCGCGTCGCCTTCCTCGAGGATGACGCCGCCGTCGAGGAAGCACACCTTGCTCGCGACCTCGCGCGCGAAGCTCATCTCGTGCGTCGCGATGATCATCGTCATCCCGAAATCGGCGAGCTCGCGCACGAGGTTCAACACCTCTGACACGAGCTGCGGGTCGAGCGCGCTCGTGATCTCGTCCAGCAGCATCAGCTTTGGCTGCATCGCCAGCGCGCGCACGATCGCGACGCGCTGCTGCTGGCCCCCCGAGAGCCGGTCGGGGTACTCGGCAGCCTTGTCCTCGAGCCCGATTCGCCGGAGCAGCTCGCGCGCGCTTGCCTCGGCCTCGCCGCGGCGGAGGTTTCGCACCCTCCGCGGCGCGAGCGTGACGTTCTGGAGGACGGTCATGTGCGGGAAGAGGTTGAACGCCTGGAACACGATCCCGATCTCCCGCCGTATGGCGTTCGCGTCGACCTTGCCGTTCGTGATCAGGTCGCCGTCGACGACGATCCGGCCCTCGTCGATCGGCTCCAGCAGGTTGATGCAACGCAGCAGCGTCGACTTGCCGGAGCCCGACGCGCCGATCAGGCAGACGACCTCGTGCTCCGCGACCTCGAGCGTGACGTTGCGCAGGACGACGTTGTCGCCGAAGGACTTCGAGACGTTCTCGACCTCGACGAAGCTCAAATCGCCGCCGCGCGCTCTTTCCGCTCACGCACGGCGATCAGGTGGTCGGTGAAGCGCGCGAGCGGGATCGTCAGGAAGATGAAGAAGACCGCGGCGACGACGTACGACGTGAAGTTGTAGTAGGTGTTCGAGAAGTTCTGCGCCTGCTGCGCCGCCTCCGCAACGCCGATCACCGTGATCAGCGCCGTGTCCTTCTGGAGCCCGATGAAGTCGTTGAGCAGCGGTGGGATCACGCGCCGCACCGCCTGCGGAACGACGACGTAGCGCAACGCCTGGAAGTAGCTGAGCCCGAGCGACCGCGCTGCAGAGCGCTGGCTCGGGTGCACGGATTCGATCCCGGCGCGGTAGACCTCTGTGACGTAGGCCGTATAGACGAGCGTGAGCGCGGCCACGCCGTAGACGAAGGTCGTCTGCGTCGAGATCACGCGCAGCTGGAGGCCGGGCAGCCCGAAGCCGACGAGGAACGCGACGAGGATCAGCGGCGTGCCGCGGAACAGGTCCGTGTACACGATCGCCGCGCCGCGTAGCGGCGCAGCCGAGCGGCCGGGAAGGCCGCGGATGATCGCGACCCCGAGCGCGAGGACGAGCACGAGCGCCTCGGCCAGGAACATCATCTTGATGTTGACCTGGAAGCCGGCCCAGACGTCCGGCAGCGCGAGCCGGAAGCTCTGCGGACTGACGAACGCCTGGAGGACCCGGTGCAGCGCGTGCACGTCCCCGCCTCTCGGTTGTCCTGCTACGCCCCTTTTACTTCAGCACCGGAATCGACGCCGTATCGATCTGGAACCACTTCTTCTGCAGCTTCTTGATGGTTCCGTTCGCCTTGAGTTGCGCCAGCGTCTTGTTGAATGTCGA
>VAXB01000061.1:0-16397 GCA_005883995.1 Actinomycetota bacterium | reverse complement strand
TCGGGTGCAGGTGAGTGTTGATCCAGTCGAGGCCGGTCGTCCCCGTCTGCACGCACGTCTTCAGCTTCTTCAGGTCGGCGATGCTCTTCGGCGCCTTCGCCTTCTTGCTCAGCAGGACGCCCTGGTTCGAGTCGAGGTACGGCGACGAGAACGTGACGGTCTTTTGCCGCTGCGCCGTGATCGTCGCCTCCTGGAAGGAAACGTCGAACTTCTTGGTGCCGGGCGCGAACAGCCCGGTCCAGGGTGTGTAGATCCACTTCGTCTTCAGGCCGAGCTTCGCGGCAACGGCTCGAGCGATGTCGGCCTCGTAGCCGCGCGGATTGATGACGGTGTTGCCGCGCAACTGGTACGACGCGAAGCCGACGGCGGAGTCGCCGAACGCGATCGTCAAGACGCCGGGCGTCCTCGTCTTGACCTTCGCGGCCGGCCGCGCTGCGGCGGTCGCCGACGCTGCCAGCGCGGCCGCAAGCAGCAGAAGTACAACTCGTTTCACGGGGGAGCCCTCCTCGGGTCCGGGGGTGGGGACCGAAAAATCTAGCTCCGCGCGCCGGAAGCGACTAGTGCATCGGTTGTTAAGCGTTGGAAGTGCGCGACGAGCGGCTCGCTCACCGACATCAGTGCGCCCTGCTCGAGAACGCCCGAGCGCATGCCGCGGTGCACGTCCCCCACCAGCTCCGTGCCCTCACGGCTCGGGGCCGCGCGGGACGATGGGGCCGCACGACAGGTTCGGGCGGCCCGGGAAGATGTTGATCCCGAAGTTCGGCCACACGAAGTGGAACTGGCTTCGTTCGAGCTCCCCGCCGGTGAACGCCGATCTGCGGCCGTCCCGGAGCGGGCCGAACTGGCTCGAGGTCAGCCCGTCGGTCTCGAGCCGGTACGAGTCAGGCGAGACGTCCACGACCGAACTGAAGCCGGGGTGCGCAGTGGCGCAGTGGTAGCACTCGAGGAAGTTCTCGCAGGCGATCTTCCAGTTCGTCGCAAGGTCGAAGTCGCTGCGGAGCCGGAACTCGAGCGTATCGACGTCGAGCAGGCGGCCGACCAGCTCCGGCACCGGTCCGAGCGCGTCGCGGAGCGGCGGCGCGTCGGCGGCCGGATAGACGAACACGAACGGTCCCCATGTGTCGACGGCGAACGGGACGAGCGACAGCTCGTCTGCCTCGAACAAACGCTCGCGGTCGGAGCGCGGCGCCGTCCGCAGGCGGCCGTCGAGGCCGTACGTCCAGGCGTGGTAGCGGCACTGGAGCGTCTCGCGTTTCCCGTTGCCGTCGGCGACCGGAAACCCGCGGTGACGGCAGACGTTGGCGAACGCACGGAGCTCGTCGTCGGCTGCACGGGTCACGACGACGGGGATCGGACCGGCGTCCGCGGCGAAGTAGGTTCCGGGCTCCGGCAACTGGCCGCGGTGCCCTACGTACTGCCACGAGCGCCGGAAGATCGCGTCGGTTTCGCGCCTCAGGATCTCCGGATCGGAGTACCAGGTCCAGGGCAGGGTCGGCTCCACGGAGAAAGAGTAATGTGCTGCCATGGCCGTGACGAAGACGCGGAAAGCCGCGCCGTTCGAGCGGTTCATGGCGTATCGGCGGTTCTCTGCGGGCCTCGCGTTCACGCCCGATGCGCAGCACGTCTATTTCGTCGGGAACATGTCGGGTCAGTTCAACCTCTGGCGCGTCCCGGTCGAAAGCGGTTGGCCCGAACAGCTGACGACGTTCACCGACGACACCGTCCGCGTCATCGGCGTGTCGCCGACCGACGGCTCGGTCGTCCTCTGTGCCGACCACGACGGAGACGAGTTCCACCAGCTCTACCTGATCCGGCCCGACGACCCGTGGCCGGAGAAGATCACAGACGCACCCGAGGTGCAGCACTACGTCGGCGGCGATGCCTTCTCGCCGGACGGGACGAAGCTCGCTTACGCCGCGAACGCGCGGACGCCCGCGGACATGGAGGTCTGGATTCGCGACCTCGACAGCGGCGACACGCGAAGCGTGTTCGGCGAAGGCATGTACGCGTTCCCGGGGCCCTGGTCGCCGGACGGCACGAAGCTGGTGACGCTCGACTTCCGCAACAACAGCGACTCCTCGATTCATCTCGTCGACCTCGAATCCGGGGAGACGCGCGAGCTCACGCCCCACGACGAGGAGGCGCTGTATTTCCCCGGGCCGTGGGCCGCCGACGGGAGCGGCTTCTACTTTCTGAGCGACGAGGGACGCGAGTTCCGCGGCATTGCGTTCTTCGACATCGCGACCGGCACGTACGAGTGGGTCGAGACGCCGGACCGCGATGTCGAGGAGGGCACGGCGTCACATGACGGCCGCGTGCTCGCCTGGATCGTCAACGAGGACGGTTGGGACGTGCTCAAGCTCCGCGACGTCGCGACTGGCCGCGATCTCCCCTCGCCGGATCTCCCGCGCGGCGCGCGACCGCACCTGACGGGATTCCAGCCGCCGGTCGCGCTGTCGAACGACGGTACGCGCGCGGCCGTCATCCTTTCGGGCCCGCGCCGTCCGCCCGAGGTCTTCGTCGTCGAGACGGCGACCGGCGAGGCCCGCGCCGTCACGGAGAGCCGGATGGGGGTACCCCCGGAAGACGCGCTCGTCGACGCTGAGCTGATCTCGTACCCCTCGTTCGACGGCCGCGACATCCCCGCGTGGCTGTACCGCCCGAGCGACACCGAAGGGCGAATTCCCGTCGTCCTGTCGATTCACGGCGGCCCCGAGGCGCAGGAGCGCCCGCTCTACCAGCCGCTGTACCAGTACTTCGCCTCGCGCGGAATCGCCGTGATGGCAACGAACATCCGCGGCTCGACCGGTTACGGCAAGACATACCAGCGCCTGATCCAGCGCGACTGGGGCGGCGGCGACCTGAAGGACTGGGATCACGCCGTGAAGTGGCTGCACGAGCAGGACTGGGTCGATCCGGACAGGATCGGCGTGTGGGGCGGCTCCTACGGCGGCTTCGCGGTGCTCACGTGCGTGACACGCCTTCCGGATTACTGGGCTGCGGCGGTCGACATCTTCGGGCCGTTCAACCTGATCTCGTTCGCCAAGGCGGTCCCGCCGACCTGGCGGCGGATGATGAAGCGCTTCGTCGGCGACCCCGAGGAGGACGCCGACCTTTTGCGCGAGCGCTCGCCGCTGACCTACGTCGAGAACGCGAAGGCGCCGCTGCTCGTGATCCAGGGCGCCAAGGACCCGCGCGTCGTCAAGGACGAGTCGGACCAGCTCGTCGAGAAGCTCCGGTCGCTCGGCCGCACGGTGGAGTACATCGTCTTCGACGACGAGGGCCACGGGTTCACGAAGCGCAAGAACGAGCTGACGACGATGCGCGCGTCGGCGGACTGGCTCGAGAAGTACCTGCTGAACCGCGGTAGCTAGCGCGCGTCCGCGACGCTGGCGGCGAGCGCTTCGACGACCCGCGGGTCGAAGTCCGCTCCCGAACATCGCCGTAGCTCTGCGAGCGCATCCGCGGCCGGTCGTGCCTTGCGGTAGGGCCGGTCGGTCGTCATCGCGCTGAACGCGTCGCAGCAGCGCACGATGCGTGCCACGAGCGGGATGTCGTCGCCGGTGAGGCTGTCCGGATAGCCCGTGCCGTCCCAGTCCTCGTGGCACGACCGCACGATGCGGCCGACGTTCCCGAGGATCCCCCCGACCTGGGCGAGCAGCCGTTCGCCTTCGAGCGTGTGTGTCTCGATCACCGCGCGCTCTTCCACCGTCAGGGCAGCGGGCTTGTTGATGATCTCGCCCGGGATCCTGATCTTGCCGACGTCGTGTAGCAGCGCCGCGAACTCCGCGTCGCGCCGGTCCGCCGCACCCAGTCCGAGGCGGTCGCTGACGTCGAGCACGAGCTCCACGACGTCGCGGCTGTGGCTGCCCGTATAGGCGTCGTCCGCTTCGACGACGTCGCCGAGGAGCAGCGCCGTTCCACGGTATGCGTGCGACAGCTCGAGCGCATGGTCGATGCGGACCTGGCGTTCGTTTGCGAACAGCTTGAGCAGGCCGAGCAGGGGAAGCACCGCCGCAATCGCCCACGTGTTGTCGAACGCGGCAAGCGACGCGAGCAGGCCGATGGGTGCGAGGGCGGCGTCGACGAGAAACGCGAGACCCATGAAGCGCAGCTGCGTCCACGGCGGCACGCCCCGCGCGTACCAATCGCGGCCGCCCGAGGCCACGAGGTCGACGCCGAACTGCGCGGCGAGCGCGACGACGTAGACGGGCCAGTGGTCGATCTGCGGCGGCCGGTCGCCGGCGGCGAGCAACACGATGACCGGTCCGAAGGCATGCCACGAGTAGACGGGGGCAAGCAGGAGGCGGTCGGCGAGGATCCGTCCGCGGACGACGTCGAATGCGCGCGACAGCGCGGACGCGGCGCAGACAATCAAGGGCGCCCACGTCAGAGGCGCGAGGAAGAGGATCGGAACGAGAACGATCTGTGTCGCCATCGCGTATCCGGTCCGCACCTCGAACTCGATCCGGGATGCGAGCGCGTAGGCGACGATGAGCGCCGGACGACGGCGGAAGAGAGCGTCCGGCCGCGGAGTCGGCGCGAGTGCTTCCTGCGCTCGTCCTCGATCAGGCCCTGGACGGCGGGGTCGAGCTCCGCAGGCGCGTGCGACGGCGCCCTCGGCGCAGGGATGGTCGTCGCCGCAGTGGACATCCCACGGGAAATCGGCAACGCGCGACCTCTGCTTGACGCGCGGGAGGGCCGTTCCCTCGAACGAGGGGTCTAGATACCCCACGCGGGTGATGCGGGCGTCGAAGATCGGACGAGGATGCGACCGCGGCAACCTGCGGAGGAGGATCTGACTGTGGCGAAGTTGATTGTGGTATTCGGCGGCGTGGCGGCCGCGTTCGCGCTGGCTTTGAGTGCAGCGCCTGCAAAGGCGTCGCTCATCGCCGGCGGCTCCTGCCCCGGCGCGACCCAGGCGTTCAAGCAGTTCGGCGATGCGCGCTACTACACGTTCGGGACGAACGGCGGCGTCGAGTCCGGCACGACCGGCTGGACGGTTACGGGCGGCGCATCGGTCGTGCGCGGGAACGAATCGTTCTACGTCCACTCGTCGTCCGACAGCAAGGCGCTGTCGCTGTCGCGCGGCGCGACCGCGTTGACGCCGTCGATGTGCATGGGGACGAGCTCTACAGTCGTCCGGTTCTTCGTCGAGGGCAACACGAGCGTCCGTGTCGACGTCGTCGAGCGGAACCTGCTCGGCCTCGTCGTCGGGATCCTCAACGCGACGACGGTCACCGGGTCATCGGCGTGGCAGCCGTCCCCGGCGGTCCTGAACCTCGACTCGCTCCAGGGCGTCCTCGGAGTGTCGAGTGTGCAGTTGCGCTTCACGGCACTCGACGGCACGGCGCTCGTCGACGACGTCTACGTCGACCCCTGGTCGTCGGGCAACTAGACCTCAGGCCCAAACCAACGCCCCGGCCGTGTCCGAACGCGGCACGGCCGGGGTCAGACCCGGGCCGTGCCCGGTCTGGACAGGCGAGCCGCGCGTTCGGCCTGAACGGGCGCCTCGTTCACCGGGGGCGCCGGCGCCCCGTGACAGTTTCGGCACGAAGATGGCACGCGAGAAGCCATGTCCGGGGTCAGGCCCCGGACCCGCCTTTTCGGGACGCGGCCGCGGGGGTTTCGCCGCGCAGGAGGGCGCGGGTCCCCTAACGGTTCGCTAACAAAGCGGCTTTCGTCTCGTCACAAGGTGCGTTCGGCCGGTCCGTCCTACAATCGAGGGAGACGATGGAGACCGAGGCGGCCCGCGTAGAGGGGTCTGATCGCTTCGCCGCTGCCGCGCGGCTCGCCGATCGATTCCTCGACAACATCGACTCCGTCGTGCACGGGAAGCGCGAAGAGGTGAAGCTCGTGCTCTCCGCGCTCGTGTGCGGCGGCCACATCTTGTTCGAGGACGTTCCAGGCACCGCGAAGACGGTGCTCGCGCGCGCAATCGCGCAGTCGATCGAGGGCGCGACGCCGTCGCGCATCCAGTGCACGCCGGATCTCCAGCCCACGGACGTCACCGGTCTCTCGATCTTCAACCAGAAGGAACGCGACTTCGAGTTCCGGCCGGGCCCGATCTTCGCCAACGTCGTGCTCGTCGACGAGATCAACCGCGCGATGCCGAAGACGCAATCCGCGCTGCTCGAGGCCATGGCGGAGCAGCAGGTGACGGTCGACGGCGAGACGCGGGTTCTGCCCGACCCGTTCCTTCTGCTCGCAACGGAGAACCCGATCGAATACGAAGGCACGTTCCCGCTGCCCGAGGCGCAGCTCGACCGCTTCTTCCTGAAGACCGCACTCGGATATCCGGGCGCGGACGACGAGCGACGGATCCTCGCGGAGCAACGGCACGGCCATCCGCTGCGGCTGCTCGAGCCGGTGCTCACGGTGGAGGAGGTCCAGGAGCTCAGGCGCGCCGCGCAGGACATCTACGTCGACGACCTGATCCAGGCGTGGATCGTCGACCTCGTGCGCGTCACGCGCGAGCACGAGCTCGTCTCGATCGGCGCATCGGTGCGCGGCTCGCTGGCGCTCGAGCGTGCAGCGCGAGGGTGGGCTCTGCTGAACGATCGCGCGTTCGTCGTGCCCGAGGACGTCGAGCGGCTGTTCCTGCCCGTGCTTCTGCACCGCATCGTGTTCCGCCCGGCGTTCCTCGCCGAGGCGCGCCGCGAAGGCTGGCCGGCGGCGTCCGAGCGATTCATGGATTCGTGCTTCGCCGCAGCACCGAAGCCGGAGGCGAATCCGGACGGCTCCGTCGTCCAGCTGAGCAGCTAGATGTCGTTCACCGATGTCGTCTTCCCGCTGACGCCGCGGCGGCGACTGATCGGCCTCTCGTTCGGCGGCATGCGAAGCGCGCGCCGCGGGACCGGCTCCGACGTCGCCGGATCGCGCGTCTACCGGCCGGGTGACGACATCGACACGATCGACTGGGCTGCGTCCGCGCGCCTCTCGGCCGCTCGCGGAACGGACGAGTTCATCGTCCGCGAGCGCTTCGCGGAAGAGGCGCCGCGCGTCGTGATCATCGCCGACCGGCGGCCGGAGATGTCGTTGTTCCCGTCGTGGCTCCCCTGGCTGTCGAAGCCCGATGCGGGGCGGACGGCCGCATTGATGATCGCGAACTCGACCGTCGCAGCGCGCGGCTACAGCGGCTACCTCGACTTCGGCGACGGAGGCGACGAGGCGTATTGGCGGCCGCCGCGCAGCCAGCACGACGACTGGCGGACCGAGACGCCGCGTCCGTTCGGGGCGCCGCAAGACACAATTGCGCGTTCGTTCCAGCACCTGTTCGACCTGCGTCCGTCGCTGCTGCCCGGGACGTTCGTCTTCGTGATCTCGGATTTCGTCGTCGAGCCGGACGAGGATCTCTGGTTGCGTGCGGTGGAGCGGCGTTGGGATGTCGTGCCGGTGGTCATTCAGGACCCGACGTGGGAGCGGTCGTTTCCCGATGTCAGTGGGACGATGCTGCCGGTCGTCGAACCGCAGACCGGCAGGACGCGATTCCTCCGGCTGACGAGCGCCGAGGTGCGCGAACGGCGGGAACACAACGAGAGCCGGTGGGCGCGGCTGCAGCGGACGTTCGCACTGTTCGACCTCGATCCGATCGCGATCACGACGAGCGACCCGGTCCAGATCCTCGAGCACTTCACGACGTGGTCCGAGCAGCGGCTCTACTGGCGCGGACGCTGATGAGCCGCCTCCGGTACGTCCTGCTCGCAGCGCTTGCCGCCGGTTTCGTCGCGGTCGCAGTGGTGGTCGCAGTCGTCGGCCGCGGTGGCAGTGCGCAGCCGGCGCGGTCACTCGGCCACGGCCAACTGGTTTCCGCCACCGCGACGCTCTCGCCGCAATCGCTGCTGTTCGGTCAGCCGATCCATGTTCGCGTCGAGGCGGTCGTCGATCGGCGGCAGCTCGATCCGCGGCGAGTCCGGCTCGACGCGCACTGGACGCCGTTCCAGTCAGTGGCGCCGCCCGTCCGAACGAAGAAGGACGTCGGGCCGTTCACTCGGCTGGTCTGGACGGTCGATCTGCATTGCGTCACGACGGCGTGCGTGCCGAAGCCAGGCTTGTTCGTCCGGGAGACGATGCCGGTGGGGACGATCACCTACGACGGCCGGACTGCGAAGGGCGGGTCTGTGACACCGCTGCGGTTGACGTGGCCGGAGGTGACAACGGTGTCGCGTCTCGATCCCTCCGACCTGCAGCCGGCTGTGATCATTCGCCGCTCCGGCGCGCGTCAGCCGCAGCCGCTTCTGCCATGGCGGTTGAGCTCCGAGCCCTTGGGGACAGCGACGTACCGGCTCGCGCCGACGACTGTTCTGTGGGGCACGGCTGTCGCCGCGCTGTTGCTGGTCCTGGCCGCCGCGGTGATCCTTGCGCCCTACCTGCCCGCCCTCGACGGGCTCGGCCGGCGCCCGCCTGCGCGCTCGCCGTTGGAGCGCGCGCTCGAGACGGTCGAGAGCGCACGCGAGGGTGAGCCCGCCGATACTCGTAAGGCCCTCGCATTGCTCGCCGCCGAACTGGGACGGAGTGGGAGCGGAACGCTCGCGTGGACCGCGAGCGAGCTCGCGTGGTCGAGGAGCGAGCCGCCGTCGGAACGAACGGCGGAACTGGCGAGGCAAGTTCGCAGCGAGCTCGCCGGGAGGGTGAACGGGCACCATGCGTGACGCGCTGCGGCGCTTGACTGCACGCCGCGAGGCAATTGCGCTGTCGGACGCTCGGGTCGTCCGTCGTGCGCTGCTACGCACGACGATCGTGCGGCTCGTCCTCGCCTGCATGCTCGTCGCGCTCGCCGCCGCCGCCGTTTGGCGCGCGAGCAATCCGGGTGATCGTGGAGTGTCGTTCCTGCCCGCGCGCGCGACGACCGTCGTCGTGCTCGACCAGTCGAAGAGCGTCTACGTGTCGGCCTATCTGCGGATCGCCGAAGTGCTGCACCGGCTAGCGGATGCCAACGTGCCGGTCGGCCTGGTCGTCTTCTCCGACAGCGCGTACGAGCTCTTACCACCGGGGACGCGCGGGTCGGAACTGCGGCCACTGCTCCGCTTCTTCACGCCCGGACACGGCGGTTCGCCGGCGAATCCTCAAACGCGGTTCCCGACGAACCCGTGGCAGAACGCGTTCTCGGGCGGCACGAAGATCTCGGCCGGCCTGAGCCTCGCGCAGTCGATCCTCCATCGCGACCACGTCCGCGGGGGGACGATCCTCCTGCTCAGCGACCTCGGCACGGCGGGAGAAGACCAGCCGCGCGTGGCGGAGACGTTGCTGCGGATCGGACACGACCATGGCGTTGCGCTGAGGATCGTGCCGTTGTTCCCGATCGAATCCGACCGGGTCTTTTTCGAGCGCTTCGTCCCGCGGCGCGATTTCGTCCGCCCGTCACAGATCGTCGCGGCAAGAGCATCTTTGGCCCAGCGCGGGCTGGCTTCCGTGTCCCCGTGGCCGTTCGTGATCGTCGCCGGGCTGCTCCTGGCCGCGCTGGCTGCGAACGAGCTGCTGTGCGGAAGAGTCATGCTCCGACGCCCACGCGAGGCGGGCGCATGAAACACATCGTGCGTGCCGTCGCCGCTGCCCTCTGCCTCGCGGCTGCCGTGCTGCTTGTCCTGATCGGCCTCGACGCCCGCACGTGGAGCTCGCGTATCTCTGCCGACGACCTGCGCTACACGCGCGATGCGACCGCGCGTCGGCTTTGGCAGCCGCGCGAGCTCGCGCCGTTCGGCCTTGCACGTTCGCTGCTCGGGATCGACGACGATCTCGCCTATCGCCGCGCTTTGCGCGCATTCCGGATCGCGCGGCCGCTCGATCCGATGTTCTCGACGGAGGCGACGACGAACCTCGTCAACGCGCAGCTCGGACTGACGAACATCCTCGCGAAGCGCAGCGACGCAGTCCGCCGCGTCCAGGAGGCGAATCTCCTGGGCATTCTCGGTTTCACGCTGTCGATGCAGAGCTCCGGGAACAACGCGTCGGTCGACGGCGCCGTCAGCGCGTTCCGGCGCGCGATCGGGATCGATCCGGGCAACGACGACGCGCTCTTCAACCTCGAGTACGCGCTCGACCAGCAGAAGGCGGACCAGAGCGGCGGCGGACGAAACCCTCGCTCGACCAAGGGGAGCCGCGCCGGAACGAAGCCTCCCGGTCACGGCTACTGATGTCGTTCCTCGAACCGAAGGGCGCTCTGCTCGCGCTCGTCGTTGCGATCCCGATCGCTGCGTTCGTGATCGGGGATCGTCGGCGCGCCGCGGTGACGCGCTCGCTGCGGATCACGGCGCTCCCCCGGTCGGTTCGGCTTTCGCCCGCGGTCGCGCTCGTCGTCGCGGGGGCTTCCCTCAGCCTCGCGGCGACGCAGCCCACACTCGTTCGGCGGTCGCAGCACCATGTGCGCAAAGACGCACAAGCGTGGTTCGTGCTCGACACGTCGCTGTCGATGAAGGCTGCCGCCGCGCCCGCTGCGCCGACGCGCTTCGAGCGCGCGCAGGCGCTTGCCATCCGGCTCCGTCGGAAGCTGGGCGACGTTCCCGTCGGGATCGCGTCGATTACCGACCGGGCGCTGCCACATTTGTTTCCGACGGCCGACCTGAACTCGTTCGTGGGGACGATCCGGCACGTGATCGGGATCGAGCGGCCGCCGCCGTCTGACGGCTTCGGCGTCCGCATCACCCAGCTGGGAGCGATCGGGCGCATCGCCAGCGACAACTTCTTCGCGCCGACCGCTCGGAAGCGCCTGCTGGTCGTCTTCACCGACGGCGAGACGAAGCCGTTCGCAGACGCGAGCCTGCCGGGCGTCTTCCACAAGCCGCCTGCGGTCCATGCTGTGTTCGTTCGCATCTGGGGCGCAGACGAGCGCGTGTGGAACGGTCGCCAGGCCGATCCGCTGTACCGGCCCGATCCGGCGAGCGCCGAGAACATGCAGGCGCTGGCAAACGCGTCTCGTGGCGTTGCGGTCGACGGCGCCGACTTCAACGGCGCTGTTGCCGCTGCGCGGCGGGCGCTCGGCAGCGGGCCGACGGCGGTCGTCTCGCAGGAGCAACGGCGCTTCCAGCTCGCACCGTACTTCGCGGGGCTTGCGTTCCTACCGATCGGCTTCCTGCTCTTCAGGCGCAACCTCTAGTCGGGCGGCGGACCCCCCGTAACGGGAGCGGCGTCACGACCGTTCCCCTGGAGAGCGAACGGGAGGTACGCCATGAAGCTGCTGCGCAAAAACCGGGAAGCGCGCGCGACGAGCGACGACTACTACGACGAGCGGCCGCTGCCGGACGAGGCGCCGGAGCCACAGCCGGAAAATCGTGAAGAGCGGCTCGAGGATCCCGGTCCCGGCGACCTGTCGAAACGAGATTACGGCGCGATCCTGAAGCGCGCGTTCAAGGCGTTCAACGCCGATCACATGACGAACATCGCCGCCGCGCTCGCCTACTACGCGTTCCTCGCGATCCCGTCGGCGTTGCTGATCGGCGTCGGGCTCTTCAGCCTCCTCGCCGGGCCGCACGCGATCGCGACGCTGATCGACAAGCTCCACCAGGTCGTCCCGGCGCAGGCGACGAGCCTCCTCGAGAGCAGCCTCACGACGATGAGCCAACATCGCGGCACCGGGCTCACGGTGCTCGTGATCGGCGCGGTCCTCGCGGTCTGGTCGCTGACCGGTGCGATGCAGAACCTGATGTGGGCAGCGAACATCGCGTACGACCGGGACGAGACGCGCGGATTTGTGCGGCGGCGGATCGTCGCGCTCGCCATGGTCGTCTTCGCGCTGATCGGATTCGCGCTCGCGTTCGGCGTGCTCGTCCTCGGGCCGCACCTGTCGAACTGGATCGGAAGCGCAGTCGGCGCGAAGAGCGTGGTGAAGATCGTGTGGTGGATCGCCGAGTGGCCGCTGCTCATTGCGGGGCTGCTCGTGGCGTTCGCCGGGTTGATGCACCTGGCGCCGAACGTGCGCCACCCACGCTGGAAGTTCATCAACCTCGGTGCGACGGTCGCGATCGTGATCTGGCTCGTCGCTTCCGGCGCATTCTCGTTCTACGTCAGCAGGTTCGGCTCGTACAACAAGACGTGGGGGTCGTTGTCCGCGGTCGTCGTGATGTTGACGTGGCTGTGGCTCAGCAGCGTCGCGCTGCTGCTCGGCGCGGAGGTCAACGCCGAAGCGGAGCGAAGCCGGGAGCTGCGGCGTGGGGAGCCGGCGGAGGTCGAGCTCCAGGCGCCGGTCAAGGCGTAAGCCGAAAGCGCGCGGCGCGGGCCGAGTCGCCGACTCGAACTGCAACGCGACTGTCACGACTCGGCGCCGAATCGCAAAAGGACAGTTCCCACCACGGCGAGCTCCCGGTACCACGGACGGAAGCGAACATCCCTCTTCCGATTGGAGCCGCCGATGCCTCGACTACGCCACCTGTTCACGCTTGCACTCGCCCTTGTGCTGCTCGCCGCTCCGGCGGCCCGCAGCGCCTCGTCGGGCCCGGTCGTCAGCCAGCTCTTCGCGGCCGGAGGCAACGCCGGGGCGCCGTATGCCAACGACTTCGTCGAGCTGTTCAACCGCGGGTCGACGACGATCGACCTGAGCACCTGGTCGGTTCAGTACGCATCCGCTGCGGCGACGACGTGGCAGGCCACGGCGCTTTCCGGATCAGTTCGGCCCGGCGGCCGTTACCTGATTCAGCTCGCGTCGGGAGGCGCGGTCGGCGCAGCGCTCCCGACGCCGGACGCGACGGGGACGAGCAACCTCGCCGTCACGGGCGGCAAGGTCGCACTCGTGCGCGGCACCGCGCCGCTCACGTGCGGCGCTACGGCGGGTAGCTGCTCCTCCGACCCACTCGTCGTCGACCTGGTCGGATACGGCGGCGCTACGGACTACGAGGGTGCAGGCCCGGCGCCTGCAATCAGCAACACGACCGCAGCGCTCCGCGCCGGCGATGGTTGCACCGACACCGACGCGAACTCGAGCGACTTCTCGGCACTGGCGCCGACCCCGCGCAACTCCGCGGCCGCTGCGTCGCCGTGCTCGGGGGGGTCGCCTCCGCCCGCAGGAACCTCCGGGAACGCGAACGTGGACGTCGACATCCAGCCCATCCTGTCCATCGCTCTCGAGCGGCCGAGCATCAGCTTCGGAAGCGCGGCGTCCGGTGAGAAGCCCGCCGCCGTCTCCGAGCACGTGACCGTTGCGAGCAACCACACGGCCGGGTACGCGCTGACCGTTCACCGCTCGGCGTTCGGGCCTGCGGACCTACCGCTCGGCCTCTCAGCGACGGCGCCGGCCGGCGGCGTGCTCGGAGGGCTGCTCACGGGCGGTGGCATCGCGCCGATCCCGGTCGCTCCGGCGCAGGACCTGCTCATCGGAACGACCTCCGCTCCGAGCGCCGCGGCCGGGGACGCGTGGGCGACGAACGTCGGGTTCGCCTCGCCCCTGCCGGCCGTCGCGCCCGGCCATTACACCGCGACCGTCACCTTCACGGTCATCGGCCGGTGACCGGTGCGCTCGTCCACGCCGCCGCAGTCGCGCTCGCGCTCGCGCCCGCCAACGCGGGCGCGGCGCGGGCGCCCGTTCGCCTGACGGCGGCACCCGCGCGGGTGATGCTGGCGGGGGGTTCGCGCGCAAGCGTCCGCGTGAGCAACTTCGGCACGAAGCGTGTGCTCGTCGACGTCTCGCGTGCGGGCTTCGCGCTCGATCTACGTGGGCGCCCAGAGATCGTCCGGAACGGCGGGGCGCGCTCGGCGCGAGCCTGGTTGACGTTTCGTCCGGCGCACTTCGTCCTGGGCCCGCAGGCGAGCGCGGCGCTCGTCGTGTCCTCGACGCTCCCACGGCATGCGGAGCCGGGCGACCACGACGCGCTCGTCCTCCTGACGACCCACGCGGTCGGCGCCGCTCGGGTCGCGGTGCGCTTGCGAATGGGCGTGGTCGTCGTCATCCGCGCTCCTGGCAAAGTCGTGAGACTGGTCGACCTGCGTGGTGCGCGCGTAACCGGGGCGCGACGGCGACGGAGGCTGGAGCTCGTTGTCGCGAATCGCGGAAACGTGACCGAGTCGCTGCGGCACCCACGCGCCGTCCTCTCGTTCCGGCGCAGCGGTCGGTGGGCCGCGACGCTCGCCTCGAACAGCCGCGACCTCCGCCCGCAGACGAGCGGGCTTGTCGAGTTCCGACTCCCGGCGAAGCTGCACGGAGTGATGACGGCGCGAATCGTTGTCCCCGGCGACGCGGGGCGCAGTGCTCTGCGCCGGACCTATCGGCTCCGGCTGTGATCTCCAGTTGCGAGCGAGGCGCCGCGGCGCCTCAGACACGCTCTCGTTCGCTCAGGCGTTCAGCTCGGCCCCGGTCGGCTCGACTCGGTCGTGCAGGTGGGCCGCGAGCTTCCGATCCGGACGGGCAACCAAGAAGTAGATCGCGCCGACGGCCGCGATGATCGCCATCACGAACAAGGTGATCCAGTCGTAGTTGAAGAGGCCGCGGCCGCTCGTCAGACCTGTGGGAACGACGACGTTCAACAGCATCAGCCCGAGATAGGCGGCGGCGATGACCGTCACTGCCCAGCCCCACCTTCCGAGCCGGAAAGTGCCTTCCGGTACCCAGCCGCGGGTTCGGGCGACGATCGCCGCGATGACGGTGAGCAGGAACGAGAGGTAGATGCCGCTGACAGCAAACGAGATCAGCGCGAACAGCGCATTGACGTTCGCCGGGTAGGTGACGAACCAGATGTGCACGTTCTTGCTCGGCGTGTAGTAGACGAGGAAGACGAAGAGGAGGGAGACGAGCGCTCCGACGAGCAACGCGTTCACGGGAGTGCGGAAGCGCGCGTGGACCTTCGAGAGCCACGCAGATCCCGGGAGCGCCCCGTCGCGACCGTACGAGAAGGCAAGTCGGCTGCCGGCGCCCTGCACTGACGTGCCACAGGAAAAGAAGGCGAAGATGATCATGAGGAGCAGGAAGTCCTGCATGCCGCTCGAGAGCTGACCGAGGATGAACGGAACACCCCCGCCGTCGAATGTGGCCTTGAGCGGATTCGCCTTGGGCATTGCGAGCAGGAGCGCAGCGGTGAGGACCAGAGAGCTGATCCCTCCCCAGATCAGCGCCCAGCGCATCGACTTGGGAACCTTGCGTCCGGCGTCCTTCGTCTCCTCGGCGATGTCGCCGGCCGACTCGAAGCCGTAAAAGATGTAGACGGGAGCGAGCACTGCGACGAGGGCGGCTGCGAGCCAGCTCCCACCGAAGCCGACGCCGTAGACGTTGCTCGACGCGTGCGTGGCCCCCTGTGTCGAGAACAGGAAGCCGAGCCCATGGTGGAAGCCGTGGAGCGCAAGGATGAGGGCGATACCGAAGGTGCCGACCACTTCGACCCCGACGCCGAACTGGGCGACTCGGCCCATAACCCGTGCGCCCGTGATGTTGAGTGTTGTCTGTATGGCCAACAAAACAAGGGTGATGACGAGGATGGTCGAGTGGTGCGCCGGGTTCCAGTTCGTGCCGAACCAGTTGTGCGCGAGGGACGTGACGTACGGGACGACGCCTGTGTCGACGGACGCCACGGTGACGAGTAGGGCGATCCCGTAGAACCAGCCCACGAACCACCCGTAGGCCGGGCCAACCGAGAACTTGCTGTACTGGTAAAGCGCACCTGCGACCGGGTAGTGACTCGCGAGCTCGCCGAAGACGAGCGCGACGAAGATCATTCCGACGACGGGGATCACCGTGAGCCAGAGATACGCGGGGCCGCCGACCGCCACCCCGAGCAGGAAGAGCGAATAGATCCCCACCATCGGGGAGAGATAGGTGAATGCGACGGCGAAATTCGCGAAGAAGCCGAGGACGCGGTTCAGCTGCGGCCGGTAGCCGAGGTTCTCGAGCCGGGCGTCCTCGTTCTCGACCGCCCCCCGGGGGACTGGGGCAACTATGTCGGCCATCGCGCCTCCGATCGTGGGCCGCAGGTGGCGCATCTAAAACCGCTCGAGCGGGTGGTGTCAAGCACGAGTCGCGCGCCGAACGCGAGCACTCGCTCACGACCCGTAGAGGCGCGATTCGGAACCGTGCAGTGTCTGATCACCGGCGCGGTGCGCAGCGGCGGGCCGAGGACGCCAAGGGTAAAACACGGGAGCGACGGGACTCGAACCCGCGACCTCCGGTGTGACAGGTGTGACGCAGCGTTTCAGCCGGCTTCATCTAGGCGCAGAAATAGCGGAGCTGTGCGGCTTTGAGCAGGTTCTCGTAGTGTGCGCGGACGCGCGTTTTTCATCTAATTTCGCCCGGTCGTTTCCATCACGTTTCCATGTGACCGCCGAAAGTGCGAGCCGGACGGCCGAGCTTCGTCTCGAGAAGCAGGCGCCCCATGTAGAAATGGTTTCCATTCCATCGTGCCGTTCACGCTCAGCAACATCAGGGAGGATCTGCGGACATCGGCCCTAGGTTCGACGGCGCGCCGCACCTGGAGTTCCCACGGGGA
>VAXB01000157.1 GCA_005883995.1 Actinomycetota bacterium | reverse complement strand
CGCGCTCAGCATCCCGATGCGGTCGGCCGCGTAGACGTTCGTCACGGCCGCGGCACGCTTCGTCGCCGTTCGCGTGCCGGCCGGGACGAGCTCGTCCAGGTTCGAGACCGTTCCGTCGGCGGCGCGTCCGCCTGCGACGACGATGCGGCCGCCGAGCGCGACCGCGGCCAGATCAGACCGCGCTTGCGCAAGCCGTCCCGCGGCGCGCACGCGGTGCGCCGCGGCGTCGACGGCGACGATCCGCGCCGTCGGTGTTCCCGTCGCGGCACCACGGCCGCCGATCACGTACGTGACATCGCCGAGGGTTGCCGCGGCGGCGTGCGTCGTCGCCTGTGGCAGCGTCCCGAAGCGCGTGACGTGGTGGCTTTTCGGATCGAAGACGTAGATCGCGCGCGAGGCGGATCCCGCCGGGGTCGAGCCGCCGGCGATCACGACCTTGCCACCGACCGCCGCGACGGCGGCGTAGCGCAACGGCGTCGGCAGATGGCCCGCGACGCGCGCCGGCGCGCCGGGGCGCCAGGCGACGATCGTGTCGAGCCAGCGCGTGCCGGTATACCCGCCGACGACGTACGCGGTCCCGCCGACCGGCGCCGCGGCGCTGTCTGAAGAGGCTGCGGGAAGGGTTCCGGCAGCGGTCACGCCGCCGGTCGCAGCGTCGACGCGCAGGATCGCGTCGAGCTGCGAGACGCCGTTGCCGCCACCGAAGAGGTATGCCGAGCGCCCGAGCTGAACGGCCGCTGCATCATGGAGCGCGCCCGGCAACCGCCCGCGCGTCGTGTCGGTCGAAGAAGCAACGACACGGACGCCGTCGGTGGACGTGTCGGCCGAGTCGAGGCCGCCGAGCAAGACCAGCCGGTGCGTGCCCGCAGACGCCGCGGCGGCGTCCTGAAGTGGCGCGGACAACGCGCCCGTCGAGACGTCGGTGAGGCGGAGCGAGCGACGGGGCTTCGCGGCGACCTTCGGAGGAGGCGGCGACGTCGTCGAGTGTCGGGCGGAGCCGTGGGTCGAGCTACACCCCGCCAGGATCGCCACAGCGAGGACGAGCAAGCTGGCGCAACGGCCCATCGAACCCAGGATGACGCAGCCTCGCGCCGCGCGACGGATCAACCGTCGAGGAACGCGAACACGAGGGCCTCGAACGCCTCCGGCTGCTCGAGGCTGGGTACATGCTTCGCGCCCGGGACGACTTCCAGCCGCGCGTCGGGCGCTTCTCTCACGATCCGCTCGGCAATCGCATGGAAGTCGGCGAGATCGTGCTCGCCGACGAGCACGAGCGTCCGCGGCCGGAGCGACCCGAGCGGTCGCCGTTCGGGCCACGACACCTCGGGCTCGGGTCCAGACTGGAGCTCGTACGAGCGTCGCACCATTGGCTCGAGGGTGTCGTGAACGTGAGGGAGTGCGAAGGCGTCGAGCGTGAGTTGCGTCGCCGCGTCGACGTCGCCGCGCTCGAACAACTCCTCCTCGCGTCGCCAGTAGTCCTTGATCTCATCCGACCAGTCGTGGTCGGCGAGGGCGGGCGAGACGAGCACGAGCGTGTCGACATCTGCGGGATGAGCGAGCGCCGTCTCGAGCGCGACACGACCGCCGAGCGAGTTGCCGACGAGGGCGGCCGGGAGGAACTGCGCGACGTCGTCGACGTTCGAGAAGCCGGCGTCCGGCACCGGCGCCTCGCCGAAGCCGCGCAGGTCCGGCGTGACGACCTCGCGACCCCGCGCGCGGAGCAGTTGCGCCTGCCGGTCCCACATCCGCGAGTCGCCAACGGCGGCGTGGATCAGGACGATGCGTTCAGTCGTCGTCGGCAAAGAGTGGCCGGACGTATGCGTCGAAGGTCGCGCGGTCGCAGCTGGCGACTGTCGCGGGCGTGAGCGCATGGATCGACGCCGTCCGCGGCATGTCCATCGCGAGCGCCACCTCGCCGAAGTAATCGCCGGGGCGAAGAACGCTCTGCGCGCCGAGCGAGCGCTGGCTCACGCCGAGCAGGCCCGTCAGGACGACGTAGAAGCGCTCGCCCGGTTCTCCCTCGGAGACGACGGGCTCTCCTGCCTTGACCGCCTCGCGGCGCATCCCGTCGGCGAGCTTCGTCAACGTCTGACCCGGAAGCGTTGCGAACAACCCGATCCGCGACAGTTCGTGGACGGTCGCGCCCGCCGCGCGCGGGCTCACCGGTTCTCCGGCTCCTCGGTCTGCCGCGGATCCTCGTGGCCGGGCGCGGCCTTTGCCTGCTCCTCTTCGAGCCGCTCCGGAGCCTCTTCCTGCTCCTGCTCGGTCGGTGCCGGGTCATCGTGCATGGTTCCCCCTCATGGGCACGCTCGACGAGTGGCGATATTGCCCTCGCTGCGGCGAGGCTATCGAGAAGCGCGACGGGCAGGCCGTCTGCGGCACGTGCGGCTTTCGTGCCTATGCCAACTCGGTCCCGGGCGTGGAAGCCGTGATCGTCGACCGCGCCGGCCGCGTGCTCCTTGGCCGCCGCACGATTGAGCCGGCGCTCGGCCGATGGGATTTCCCCGGCGGCTTCCTCGACGAGAACGAGGAGCCGCTCGACGGCCTGCGCCGTGAGATCCGCGAGGAAACCGGGCTGGAGATCGAGACGCGCGCGTTCGTCGGGATCTATCTCGAGCCTTACGACGGCCGCACGGTCCTCTGTCTCACGTGGCGCGCGGCTCCGTCCGGCGGCGTCGAGCGCGCCGGAGACGACCTATCGGAGCTGCACTGGTTCGACCGTGACGAGCTGCCGATCGCCGAGCTCGCGTTTGCGCACTACGAGCGCGCGCTCTCAGACGCCCTTCGGGACGAGCACGCGTAGCGCGCGCGGCTCGATCGCGAACCGAATCGGCGTCTGCAACACCTCAGGCTCGCCGTCGACTGCGGCGTGGATCCGCCCGCCTCGGACATTGATCTCGAACCGCGTCCCGGTCCGCTCGTCGACGCCGCCCTGCACCAGGTAGAGGTGCAGCACGCCTTCGTCGAGGCGCTCCCGTTCGCCGAGCGACGGGAGCTCGAGCGCATACGCGTTGTTGGCGACGAGGAGGAGTCTCGTCTCGACCGCCTCGCCGTCGACCGTGATCCCGAGCGGCGCCCGGTGCGTGGCGAGGATCAGCCAGGCGCGCATGCGGGCGAACGCCTGGCGGCTGCGGCGGTGGTGCTCGCGCCGGTGCACGAGGGCCGCGTACATGCCGATCGAGACGTTGTTGAGGAAGACGCGGTCGCCGACGCGCGCGACGTCGATGCGCCGTTCTTCGCCGTCGAACGCGTCCAGCGCCGCGATCGGATCCGTACGGTCGAGCCCGAGGTCGCGCGCGAAATGGTTCCGCGTCCCGTACGGGACGCAGACGAAGCGGACGTCCCGCTCGACGGCGGCCGCGGCAACGGCTGCGAGCGAGCCGTCCCCTCCGGCGATCCCGACCGCCGTGGCCTCGGCGGCGCCGGCGAGCGCTCCGGCGTCGTCTCCCTCGACCAGGACGTGGGTCCGGATCCCGCGTGCCCGCGCGGCCCGGACGAGCTCGTCGACGCTCGGCCGGTCGTCGCCGGATCGGGGGTTCACGAGGAGAAAGCGGTCCACGGCGGCCGAGGATATGGGTCTACGGAGGTCTCAAATGAGCCGAACGGCCCATGGCGCTGTCCGGTCGGCGTGCCGACAATTGGTGCTATGAGCGAACGCGGTTTGCACCGGATCGAGGACGACCTGAGCGACACGTGGGTCGAGGACTGGGCGGGCGCTGGGGTTGCCGAGATCGAGGCGTACCTGGCGAAGCACGCTGCGTTCCTCTCGTTCCTCGAATCCCACGACGTCTAGTCACCCGTAAGGCGGTCCACGACCGCCGCGCCCGGGATCGCTTACGCTCCCGGGCATGAAACTGAGCTATCTCTGGCGGGGGCTTCCGGGCCATCCCGTCCATCCACCGCTGACCGACGCGACGATCGGCGCGTACACGTTCGCGACCGTCGCCGCGTTCATCCAGGTCGTCGGGATCACGTCGCACGCCGGTGCATACGGCTGGTGGCTCGCGCTCGTGATCGGCGCCATCTTCTCGACCGTCACCGTCGCGACCGGATTTCTCGACTGGCTGACGATCGAGTCCGGGACGCCGCTCAAACGGACCGCGACCATGCACGCGCTCGCGAATGCGACCGCGAGCGTCTTCTTCATCCTCGCGATCCTGTTCGGCCACAAGCACTACGCGCACGGGCTCGTCGGAACAGGCCCGTTCATCCTGACCATCGTCGGCTTCGGATTCCTGACGCTCGGTGGATGGCTCGGAGGCGCGATCACCTACGTGCACGGGATGCGCGTCCTCAACCTGGTGACCGAGCCGGCGCGCAAAGCCGCCGCTCCGATCGCCACCCCTGAGAAGAAAGAGGCGGAGGGGGCCTAGGCCCCCTCTGCCGTCACGTCTAGGCGGCCGTCAGGCCGAGCGCGCGCTCGATTGCGCCCTTCGGCTGCGCGCCGATCGCGGCGGCGGCCGGCTCGCCATTTCACCTTCACGAGCTTCAGCTCACCCTCGCGCTCGGCTGCGATCTTGTCGAGCACGGGCGAGACCGCGTGGCACGGGCCGCACCACTCGGCCCAGAAGTCGACGAGCACCGGAGTGTCGCTGTGGAGGACTTCCTGCTCGAACTGATCCGTCTTCACTGCTGTTCCCATTGAGTCCTTTCGTCGTTCCAAATCGGTCGTACCCCGTCTAAAACGGATTGGAAACCGAAAGGATTCCCCACCGCCGTCCCTAGACTGAAGCGCATGTTCGCAGCACTCCCGGACAAGCCGGACCACCCGCGCCTCGAGGAGGAGATCCTCGAATGGTGGGACGAGGAGCGGATCTTCGAGCAGCTCCGCGAGCAGAACCGGGGGCGCGAGAGGTGGACCTTCATCGACGGCCCGATCACCGCGAACAACCCGATGGGCGTCCACCACGCCTGGGGCCGCACGCTGAAGGACCTGTTCCAGCGCTACAAGGCGATGCGCGGCTTCGACGAGCGCTACCAGAACGGCTTCGACTCCCAGGGTCTCTGGGTCGAGGTCGAGGTCGAGAAGGAGCTGGGGATCCGCGCCAAGCGCGAGATCGAGGAGTACGGGCTCGCGGAGTTCGCCGAGCGCTGCAAGGAGCGCGTCGCGCGGTTCGGCGCCGTGATCACGCAGCAGTCCCGCCGGCTCGGGATGTGGATGGACTGGGCGGACAGCTACTACACGTTCTCCGACACGAACATCGAGTACATCTGGCGCTTCCTGAAGGAGTGCCAGTCACGCGGCTGGCTCTACAAGGGGCATCGCGCGACGCAGTGGTGCCCGCGGTGCGGGACGTCCTTGTCGCAGCACGAGCAGGCCGGCGAGGACAAGTACACCGAGCTCACCCACCCCTCGCTCTTCGTCCGGTTCCCGCTCCGGGGCCGCGAGGGGGAGTCGCTCGCGGTGTGGACGACGACGCCGTGGACGCTTCCGGCAAACGTCGCCGCGGCCGTGAAGCCCGACGCGGACTATGTGCTCGCCGACGGCGCCTGGTGGCTGCGCGACCGGCAGCCGGACGCCGACCCCGCGCGTGTCGTCCGCGGCGAGGACCTCGTCGGGCTCGAGTACGAAGGACCGTTCGACCACCTGCCGGCGCAGGAGAAGGTCGTGCACCGCGTCATCCCATGGGACGACGTCGCGGTCGACGAGGGCACGGGCATCGTCCACATCGCGCCCGGTGCCGGCGCCGAGGACTTCGAGCTCTCACGGGTGAACGGCCTGCCCGTCCTGACGCCGATCGACGAGGCCGGCCGGATGATGACGCCCTACGGCGAACTTGCGGGACTGTCGACGGACGAGGTCGTCGAGCCGGTGACGACGTCGCTGCGCGAGCGCGGCCTTCTGATCGAGGCAGGCACGATCACGCACCGTTATCCGATCTGCTGGCGCTGCGCGACGCCGCTCGTGTTCCGCGTCGTCGACGACTGGTTCATCTCGTGCGAGGAGGTCAGGCAGCCGCTCCTCGACGCGAACGACGGCGTCGAGTGGACGCCCGACTTCTACAAGAAGCGGATGGACGACTGGCTGCGCAACATGGGCGACTGGAACATCTCCCGGAAGCGCTACTTCGGCCTGCCGCTGCCGATCTATCCGTGCGAGTGCGGAACGGTGAACGTGGTCGGCTCGCGCGAGGAGCTGCTGGCGCGAGCGACGGCGCCGGTCGACGATCTCCCGGAGCTTCACCGGCCGTGGATCGACGCGATCACGATCGGCTGCGAGACATGCGGTCGCGCTGCGCATCGCATCCCCGAGGTCGGCGACGCGTGGCTCGACGCAGGCATCGTCCCGCTGTCGACGCTCGGCTGGCAGAGCGCCGGGTACGTGCCGGACGGAAACGCAACGGGCGCGGCGCGCGGGCTCACGCATGCCGACCTGCCCGACCATGCGTACTGGGAGAAGTGGTTTCCCGCCGACTGGATCTCGGAGATGCGAGAGCAGATCCGGCTCTGGTTCTACTCGATCTCGTTCATGTCGATGACGATGGTCGGCCGCCTGCCGTACGAGCGGGTGCTGACCTACGAGAAGGTTCGGGACGAGAGCGGGCGCGAGATGCACAAGTCATGGGGGAACGCGATCGACGCCCAGGAGGCGCTGGAGAACATGGGCGCGGACCCGATCCGCTGGCTCTTCGCGGCTCAGGTCCCGAGCCAGAACCTGAACTTCGGCTACGGGCCGACGAACGAGGTCAAGCGGCGGCTCCTGACGTTCTGGAATTCGGCCAAGTTCTTCGTGGACTACGCGAATATCGTGAAGTTCCGGCCCAACGCGGAGGA
>VAXB01000060.1:990-21738 GCA_005883995.1 Actinomycetota bacterium | reverse complement strand
GCTCTGGCCGCAGGCGTTGATGACGCACTACGTGAGCCTCGTCGCGCACGGGGTCTTCGAGAAATACCCGGACCTGAAGATCCTGCTCCTCGAAGGGGGTGCTGCGTGGATCGGGCCGCTCCTCTGGCGAATGGACACGGAGTACAAGGGGCTGCGTCGTGAGGTCCCGTGGGTGCGACGGTTGCCCAGCGACTATTTCCGGGAGCACGTCTGGGTCTCAACGCAGCCGCTCGAGCTGCCGCCGCACCGCGAGCAGTTGTACGAGGCACTCGAGTGGATCGGTGGTGGGGAACGCCTCGTGTTCTCGTCGGACTATCCGCACTGGGATTCCGACGAGTTCCAGCATGTTCGCAGCCGGCTGCCCGAGGATTGGCACGACAACATCTTCCGACGAAACGCGATGCGCCTCTATGACTGGAGCGACGCCGACGTCCCGGCGGGTCTCGCCGCCTCTGCGAGCGAATGACCGTCGACATTGGACACGTCGACGACTTCGTCGACAAGACCGTGAAACTCGTGACCATCGAAGGACGCGAGATCGGAATCATCCGGTGGGCCGACGAGGTCTACGCGGTCGCGAACCTCTGTGCACATCAGCGCGGTCCGCTCTGTCGCGGCGCGGTTGCGCCGCGTTTGCAGGGGGGCGCCGAGCCGGGAACGATGGAACTGGACGCGGGAGCGCCGATCATCGCCTGCCCCTGGCACGGCTGGGAGTTCGATGTTCGAACTGGACAGGCGGTCTGGGATGAGCGCTACCGCGTGCGGACATATTCAGCGCGCGTCGTCGAGGGGCGTGTCGTCGTCGACCTCGGCCGGCGCGGCCACGCTTCCCGATGACGCGGCGGTCGCGGATGCCGGAACACCCGACCATCCTCGATGTCGCGCGCCGCGCCGGCGTTTCGAAGTCGACTGTCTCGAACGTCATCCGAAGCTCCCAAGGAGTCACGGATGAGAAGCGGCAGGCGGTCGCACTAGCGATCGAGGAGCTTGGCTATCGCCCGAACGCGATGGCGCGACAGCTCGTGCAGCGGCGGACGAAGATCATCGGGGCCGTCGTCGGGGACCTCGCCAACCCGTTTCACGCCGAAATGGCAAAGCTGGTCGAACAGCAATCCGCCGCACGCGGTTACGCCACGATGTTCAGCAACACCCTCGGCGACAACGCCACGGAAGCAGCAGGCATCGAGGTGATGCTGGAACACCGCGTCGCTGGGATCATTTTCCTCGCCTTCTCCGCCCGTGATCGGCCGCTGCGCGCGAGCCTGAACGGCCGCGTCCCCGTCGTCTTCATCGGCTGCAGCGAGCCATGGGCCGACAGTGTCGTCGCCGCGGACCGTCGCGGGGCGCGGCTTGCAACCGAGCACCTGCTTGGACTCGGACACCGCCGAATCGCCTTCCTCGTCAACGAACTGGTCGAGAAAAGCGGGCATCGGTCTCGACTCGCCGGATATCGCGACGCGCTCGCCCGTGCGCGGGTCCGGCCGGGTCCCATGCTTCGCTGGACGGAGGACGGACCGCAGGTCGCCGGCAATGGCCGGCCGACTCCTATCGAAGAGATCGTCCTCGGGCCCGAGCGGGTGACAGCGGTCTTCTCGTCGAATGATCTCGGTGCGATTCGCCTCTTGGATTCCGTCGAACGCGCCGGAATCCCGGTTCCTGGGAAGTTGTCGGTCGTCGGCTACGACGGTGCCGCCGTGACTGCACTGAGTCGCATCGCATTGACGACAGTTGCCCAGCCGAAAGAGGACCTCGTCCTCGCCGGGACTGAGACGCTCGTCGCGAGGGTCGCAGGGCTGTCCGGTCCGCCTCGGCGCCAGGTGGTTGACGTAACGCTCCTTGTTCGTGGCTCCACTGCACCTCCGAGCCGATCCAACGGCGGGCGCCGCAATTGAGGATCGCGCTGTTCACGGATGCGTTCGCGACATGGCCTCTCGACGACGTTCTTAGCTGGCTGGAGCGTGACGTTCCCGCGATTTCCGACGTCGAGCTCGGGTGCGGCGGGTATTCGAGCGCGCAACACTGCCGTCTGCACGATCTCCTCTCGGATAGGCAGAGCCGCAAAGCGTGGCTTGACGAAATCTCCGCTCGGGGCTTCGGCATCGCGGCCCTCAACGTTTCCGGCAATCCGCTGCATCCCGATCCGGAAATCGCCCAGTCTCACGACGCCGATCTTCGCGACGCGATCCGCCTCGCGGCGGTGCTCGGCGTCGACCGCATCGTCGCGATGTCGGGCTGCCCGGCGGCGGGGCCGACCGACCGTACCGCGCCACATTTCTCAGGTGGAGGTTGGCTTCCGGATCTCGAGCGGATCGCTGAATGGCAATGGTCAGAGCGCGTACGCCCATACTGGGAGGAGATCTCTAGCTTCGCCGCGAGCGAGCACCCGGACCTGGCGGTCTGTCTCGAGCTCCACCCGGGGACCTACGTATACAACGTAGCGACGTTCCGACGCATCTCCCAGCTGGGAGAAAACATCGCCGTCAATCTCGACCCCAGTCACTTCTTCTGGCAGTCCATCGATCCCATCGCGGTGATCGGAGCCGTCGGCCCGCGGGTCGGCTACGTTCATGCGAAGGACACTCGGTTCAACCGCGACTCGGTTGCAGTGAACGGACTCCTCGACAACCGCTGGCCCGATCCCCCGGGTGACATGCCTTGGACATTTGCGACCGTCGGGCGCGGTCATGATGCTGGTTGGTGGAACTCGTTCGTCGAGGCGTTGCGTGCCGTGGGGTATGACGGACCGATCGGGATCGAACATGAGGATCCGTTTGTGGGGCCGGAAACCGGCGTCAGCGAGTCCGTATCGCTCCTCGCCGAATACATAGGCGAACGGACTGTCGTCAACGAATCGGCTCGAGAGCTGTAGTCGAGGAACTGCCGGCTTCGCTAAGGCCGCCCGTGGGCGGCTGCGTCGTTCTGGTGCAAAGGGCCGCGGCGCCTGCGCGCGCAAGGTGGTCGCGGCCGATGGGCCGCGACCACCTCAGCTGTGGCTGCCTAGGGCGTCGGCAGCGTGGGCAGGAACGTCGGCGCTCGACGGGCGTGAGTTGCCTGTTCGAACGCGTATCCCATGGCGATCAGTGACGGTTCGCTGAACGCCGTACCGAAGAACGACATGCCGATCGGCAGTTGGCCGCTGTCGGCATAGCCGGCCGGCACGGTCAGGTCGGGGTAGCCGGCGATGGCCGCCGGGCCGGACGCGCTGACGAAGTTGGTGAAGTCATCACCGGTTTGCAGGTTCGTGACCCAGGCGGGCCCGTTGGTCGGCGCGACGATCGCGTCGAGGTGGTTCGCGGCCAGTGCGGTGTCGATCGCGTTACGCGCGTCGGTCGTGGCCGTGGCCCTCTCCTGGATGTAGGTCGGATCGGTCAGGTCGCCGTTGGTTGCCTGCGCCAGATCGAAGATCTCCTGCTTGAAGAAGGGCATCTCGATGTCGGCGTGCTGGATGTCGAAGTTGATCAGACCCTCGAGGTCGGCCGGGTGCTGGCCCGGCGTGCCCGCGAGATAGGCGTTGATGTCGTGCTTGAACTCGACCAGCAACGCCGGGAACTCGTTGTTGAACGCGTCATCGAGGCCGGGCAGGTCGATGTTGTCGATGACCGTCGCTCCCTGCGCGCGGAGCTCGGCAATGGTCGCGTCGGTGACGGCGTTGACGTCGGCCACGTCACCCCCGCCGCGCCAGACGCCGATCCGCTTGCCTTGCAGAGCGTGCGCGTCGAGGTCGCCCAGGTAGTTGCGATGCACGAACGGTCCGGCCGCGACGGTCGCCGGGTCGGACGAGTCGACACCCTGAATGACGGAAAGCACAGCGGCGGCGTCGGTCATGTTGCGGGTGATCGGACCGGCGGTGTCCTGCTCGGCGGAGATCGGGATGACGCCGGTGCGGCTGACGAGGCCCAACGTCGGCTTGATGCCGACGTCGTCGTTCGTCCCCGATGGGCACACGATCGAGCCGTCGGTTTCCGTGCCGATGGTGACCGTGGCGAGATCAGCGGCGGCGGCGACCGCCGACCCGCTGGACGAACCACACGGGTTCCGGTCGAGCACATACGGGTTGTTGGTCTGCCCACCGCGCCCGCTCCAGCCGCTTGACGACGACGTCGAGCGGAAGTTGGCCCACTCCGACAGGTTTGCCTTGCCGAGGATCACCGCGCCGGCTGCCCGGAGCTTGCTGACCAGGAAGGCATCGGCCGGGTTGTCACCGAGGAGAGCGAACGACCCCGCGGTCGTGTGCTCTCGGTCGCCCGTACCGACATTGTCCTTGAGCAGCACCGGGATGCCGTCGAGCGGCCCGCGCGAGCCCTGCTGCGCGCGATGTTCGTCGCTCGCGACCGCTTCGGACAGTGCGTCGGGGTTCGTTTCGATCACCGCGTGCAGTTCCGGGTTCAACTGCTGAATGCGGCTCAGGTAGAACGACGTCAGCTGGGCCGACGTGAAACGGTGCTTGTTCATGTGGTCCTGCAAGTCGAGCACGGTGGCCGTGTCGAGGTCGACCCCGTGCAGCTTCACCTTGGTTACCGGTGGTGTCGCGGTGGCTGCCGGCGTCCCGAGAGCCGGTGTGACCGCCAGCGCGGCGGCCGCGAGGACGGTTGCCAACCGACCTAATCGTCGCATCTTCTACCTCCAAACGGTTTAGGCGAAGAGCCTGCGAAGCCACTTTCTATAGGGATGCAACTGCGGTGGCAACCGGCGGCGGCGGCAGCGCGATCCAGGTCCGTTGCAGCCTAGCCTTGGCGAACTTCGGTCAGGCGGCCGGTTTCGACGTCGTAGACGAAGCCGCGGACATGATCCTTCTTCGGGATGAACGGGCTGGCCTTGATCTGCGCGATCGACTGCCGGACGTTCTCTTCGAGGTCGTCGGAGACCTCGGCCGCCCACTCCGGCTTGATCCCGGTCTCGCGCTGGAGCTGGTGTCGGAAATCGTCGTCGTTGAAGGTGAGCATGCCGCAGTCGGTGTGGTGGATGAGGACGATCTCTTCGGTTCCGAGCAGGCGCTGCGAAATGGCGAGCGATCGGATCGCGTCGTCGGTGACGATGCCTCCTGCGTTGCGGATGACATGCGCGTCGCCCTCGCTGAGTCCGAGCAGGCGGTAGGGGTTGAGTCGGGCGTCCATGCAGGCGACGACGGCGATCCGCTTTCCAGGTGGCATCGGCAGGCCGCCATGCTCAAACGCCGCTGCGTACCGGTCGGCGTTCGCGAGAAGTTCATCGATGACGCTCACGGCACTCCCTTCCGGCGGCGGTGATGACGGCGGGCGCCACGATCTGACTCATCACCATCGCGTTGGAACGGGAAACGGGGCGGCACAACGAGCCACCCCGTCCTTGCTTCGAGCGGTCGGCTACTTGACGGTGAAGTGCTGGAACATCACCGACTCGTGTGGGGAGCAGTAGGCCTTGTACTTGCCGGGGACGAGCTTGAGCGTGACCGTCTTCGTCCCGACGAACGGCACCGTAGTGAACGTCCACGACTTGCCGTGCGGGCCGTCGAGCTCGTAGTTGTGGATCTTCGCGTCGTCGTGGACGACGACCGTGTAGGTGCCTGCCTTGAGCGTCTTCGCAATCTTGCCGTTGAAGCTGAGGCTGATCTTGTAGGCGTTGTTCTTACCGACGACGCCGGTCAGCCTCGGGTGCGACGCAGCCCCGGCTGAGCCGGTGAAGGCGACGACTGCAACGGCTGCCGCGGACGCGGCGGCGATGGCGGATCATCAGAGTCCTTTCGAAGGACGGGTACCGCATCTCTACGCGCAAGGGCACCGCGCCGGATTCCTCCGAGCGACCCGGTCGTCAGAAGCCGCCATTCGGCTCGAGATCGGCGAGCAGCCGGCGGAGCGCGGCGTCGAGTGCGCGGCGTTCGCCCAGCTTGAGCGATTGCAGCAGCCGCTCTTCGTTCGCGACGTGGACGGCGACCAGCTTGTCGATTGTGCCGCGTCCCTTGCGCGTCAGCTTGACGAGCGTGCCGCGGCGGTCGTCTGGGTCCGGGCGGCGCTCGACGAACCCGGCTTCGGCGAGGCGGTCGAGTCGCTTTGTGATCCCGCCGGATGAGAGCAGCGTCGCGTGCATGAGCCGGGTCGGGTTGAGCTCGTACGGAGGGCCGTTCCGCCGCAAGGCGGCGAGCAGGTCGAACCAGCCTGGCTGGAGCTCGGACTCCGCCAGCCCCGCGGCGAGCTCCCGCTCCGCGAGCTCGGCGACGCGGAGGAGCCGGCCGAGCAGCGCGAGAGGTGCGACGTCCAGGTCGGGCCGCTCGCGGCGCCACTGCGCTGTGATCCGATCGACATGATCCACCCTGGGAGCATACTTCCGCGATAGAATCTTTCTAGAAAGATTCTTTCAGGAAAGGAGATTGAGGATGCGCGCTGTGAGATTGCACCAACCGGCGATCGACGGGCTCTCGGTGGATGAAATCGACGTCCCGTCGCTCGCTCCGGGCGAGGCCCTCGTCCGTGTCCATGCGGCCGCTCTGACACGCGACGAGCTCGACTGGCCGCTCGACCGGCTGCCGGCGATTCCCTCGTATGAACTCGCGGGAGTCGTTGAGGCGGTCGCGCCCGGCGTCGCCGACGTCGCCCCCGGGGCCGCCGTCTTCGCACTGACGCCGTTCGACCGCGACGGCAACGCCGCCGAATACTCCGCGGTGCCCGCGGGCCTTCTGGCCTCGAAGCCGAAGAACGTCAGCCACGTCGAGAGCGCCGCGGTTCCGCTCGCCGCGTTGAGCGCGTGGCAAGGCCTCTTCGACCACGGCCGGCTGGAGGCGGGCGAGCGTGTCCTGATCACCGGCGCGGCCGGCGGCGTCGGGCACTTCGCGGTCCAGCTCGCGCGCCACCGCGGCGCCGAGATCGTCGCCCCCGGCGAGGGCCGTGCCGATCTCGTTTTCGACACCGCGGGCGGTGAGCTCCTCTCGGCTGCGCAAGGCGAGCGCGTTGTCTCCGTCGCCGAGGAAGCCGACGGCGCCACGTACTTCGTTGTCGCTCCGAACCGCGCGCAGCTGATCGAGCTCGCTGCGCTCGTCGACGGCGGCGTTCTGAAGCCCATGATCGACTCCACCTTTCCGCTCGCGGAGGCGCGGGCGGCGTTCGAGCGCACCATGCAGCGCGGCAAACACGGAAAGGTCGTGCTGAGCGTCACTGACTGAGCGGTTGGCCCCTCCGTCGCCCGGGAACGCGGTACCCGTGCAGCTCGTCGCGTATGCGAACCGGCTCCCGGTCACTCGGGGTCGTCATGGCTGGCGGCCGTCGGCGGGTGGCGTGGTCAGCGCGCTCCGCCCTGCGCTCGAGCCACGGGAAAGCTCGTGGATCGGCTGGGACGGCGGTGCCGGGGACCTGCCGCGCCGTGTCGAAGGTCTCGACGTCGAGCTCCTGCCGGTTCGACTGAGTCGGCGCGAGGTCGACGACTACTACCACGGTTTTGCGAACCGCACGCTCTGGCCGCTGTTGCACGGGCTGGTCGAGCAGCCCGTCTTCGAGCGCCGCTGGTGGAGGGCGTACCGCGACGTGAACGAGCGCTTCGCCGCCGTCGAGGTCGACGGAGGCGGCTTGCGCTGGGTGCACGACTACCACCTGATGCTCGTGCCGAGCCTGCTGCGCCGCGCCCACGCGGGCCCGATCGGGTTCTTCCTGCACGTGCCGTTCCCGCCTCCGGAGATCTACGCCCGGTTGCCGTGGCGCGAACAGCTACTGGATGGGCTGCTCGGCGCAGACCTCGTCTCCTTTCAAACCGAGACGTACCGTGACAACTTCGTGCGCACGTGCGCGCGCCTCCGCGAGCATGTCCGCGTCGAGGGGCAGACGATCGCGCTGGGGCGACGTCGCGTGCGGACGGCCGCGCACCCGATCTCGATCGATGCTGCGGCGCTCGCGGAGGGCGCACGTTCGGCGGCGACCGAACGCTCCCTCCGCGGCTTGCGTACGCAATTCGGTAGCCGCCGCATCCTTCTCGGCGTCGACCGGCTCGACTACACGAAGGGGATCATCGAGCGCCTGCGGGCGATCGAATACCTGCTGGCGGAGCGCCCCGAGCTCCGTGGTCGCCTCGCGTTCGTTCAGATTGCCGTGCCGAGCCGCGGCGAGGTGCGCGAGTACCGCGAGCTGCGGCGGAACGTCGAGGAGCTCGTCGGGCGGATCAACGGCCGCTTCACCGACCCGGGCGGCGACGTCCCGGTCCATTACCTGTACCGGGGGCTCCCGCCCGAGCGCCTTCTCGCGTACTACCGCCTCGCGGACGTCTGCCTCGTGACGCCGCTTGCCGACGGTATGAACCTCGTAGCGAAGGAGTTCGTCACGGCGCAGGCTGCCGGCGGCGGTAACGGCGCACTCGTCCTCAGCGAGTTCACGGGCGCCGCGGTCGAGTTGCGCGACGCGCTGCGGTGCAACCCGTTCGACCTGGAGGGGCTCGCCGCCACGATCGAGCATGCGCTCGCGCTCGACGAGGGCGACCGGCGCCGCCGGATCGAGCGGATGGCGGCGGACGTGGCGCGCCACGACGTCTACTGGTGGACGGAGCAGGAGCTCGCGGCGGCTCGAAAAGCGCGCTCGGCGGCATGACGCTGCCGGTGTTCGACGGCCACAGGTGGGATCGCGGGACCTGAGAACAGCGCCTTCGACGAGTGCCGTCATACGCTCCGCTTCGTCGACGAGGTCGCCGCTCAGGATCTCGATATAGGAGTCCAGCGCTGCCTCGGCCGCGCCGGCCCCGCCGAGGCAGAGACGTTGTTTGCGCGCGAGCGTACGCAACTCGTCGCGGTGCGCCCGGAAAGGCTTCGGCGTGACTGCGCTGACGACGACAAACGCGGCATCGCACGCACGCGCCGCATCCGCGACGCTCGTCAGTGGCGTGTCGGCGCCGAGGTAGACGACGCGCCAGCCGCGCGCGCGCAGCGCCAGGCCGAACGCGATCAGGCCGAGGTCGTGCTGTTCGCCGGGCGCGCACGCGAGCACGATGCGCGGCCCGAGCCCTCGCCCCCAGCCGCGCGCGAGACCCATCAGGCGGCCGCGCAGCATCGCGGTCGCGGCATGCTCTTGCGCGATCGACGCGTCTCCGCGCTTCCAGCGCTTGCCCAAGTCGTCCAGGTACGGCATGACGACTGTCGCCAGCACGGTGTCGATCGTCGCCGTCGCGAGCAGCGAGTCGAGGACAGCGTCTGCGCGCGGCTCGTCGAACGCGGCGAGCGCGCCGGCCAGTTCGTCTTTCGCCCCGTCGAGCAGCGTCTCCGTTCCCGACGCAGCGGGCGGCTCGGTCGCGATTGCGGCCGCCTCGGCCGCGGCTAGCCCGCGTGCGAGGTGTTGCTGCATCACCCGGACGCGATCCAGATCCTCGAGCGAGTAGAGCCGCAGGCCGCCCTGCGACCGGGCGGGGTGGAGGAGCTGGTAACGGCGCTCCCATGCGCGCAGCAGCTCCGGGCTCACGCCCGAGCGCCGGCTCAGCTCGCCGATACGGAGGAGGCCGGGCCTGGTCACGGCAGGACTATACAGTATCTGGACAATAACTTGACAACACCGTACCGGCCTGCGTATCCTGCGGCCGAACAGAACCTATACAGGAGGTGTGCAACATGAAGAAGCTCGACACCCTCGCAGCCGCCCTCGTCCTCGTCGGGGGCCTGAATTGGGGGCTCGTCGCGGTCGCCAAGTTCGACCTCGTCGCCTGGATCTTCGGCGGGATGGACTTCGGCGAGACCAACGCCGCCAGCCGGGTGGTGTACGGACTCGTCGGCCTCGCCGCGGTCTACGGGGTCGGCTCGCTCCTCTCGAGCCGCCACGCGACCGCGGGCTCCGCGGCAACCGCGGGTGCCCGCTGATGCACGTTCGTCAACGCCAGACCCTGCTCCTGGCCACACCGTGGCCTCCGAACGGAAAGGAACGCACATGAAGCGACTCGTAATCCTGATTGTTGCCGCGGCGCTCGGCGCATCGCTGGTGGCGGGGCTCGCCACAGCCCGCACCGCTGCGCCGGTTGCCAAAGCCGAGGGCGACATCGTCCAGACGGCGGTCGCCAGCGGGCAGTTCAAGACGCTGGCAAAGCTGCTGACGAGGGCGGGTCTTGTGTCTGCGCTCGAACAGCCCGGCCCGTTCACCGTCTTCGCGCCGACGGACGCGGCGTTCAAGAAAGTGCCGAAGACGACGTTGGACGCGTTGCTCCGCAACAAGGCGAAGCTGAAGGCGGTGCTGCTCTACCACGTCGTCTCGGGAAAGGTCACAGCTGCCGACGTCGTCCACCTGACGGCGGCGAAGACCCTCAACGGCAAAGCCGTCCGCATCCGCGTGGCCGGCTCGAACGTCTTCGTCAACAAGGCGAAGGTGACGACGCCCGACGTGATGGCCTCGAACGGCGTCATCCACGTCATCAACCGCGTCCTCCTCCCGCCGACGCGGTAGATCGGTACGGCCGCGGTTCGGATCGAGGCTCCCGTCGCTGCGCGCGGCGGCGGGAGTCGCGGCGGCGGGTAGTGGCGCGAGCAGCAAATCGGCGCCGGTTTTGCCGGCTCGTGCCGGGTCAGTGCGACGCGACGGCGGGCAGAAGGGTTGCCGCGTTCGGCGTCCCGAGGCCCGTGATGGGATCCCAGCCCGTCGTCGCCGGATATCCCGGCACGCTCGGGTCGGCCTGGTTGTTCCCGGTTGTGACGTCGTAGAAGTAGGTGCCGCGGCCGATGATCGAACTCATCGTCGGACGAACTCGTATAGCCCGCCGTTTGCGTAACCCAATGCGTACAGCTCGCCGTTCGCGTCTTGACCGAAGGACGACAACGACGGCACGAAGCCGCGCATCGTCGTGACCTTCGACTTCCGGCCTGCCTTCCCCACTTGAAAGCTCCAGATTGTCCCGCTGCAGAGATCGCCGAAGATGTAACGACCTCGCGCCGCGCGCACCAGGGTGCCCCGGTAGACATAACCGCCGACGACGCCGCAGTTCCCGCCTCCGCGGCCGACGAACGTGTGGTGATACGACCAGGTCGGGAAGACGACCTCGGTTCCGCCATAGAGCGCGACCGCCTTGTTGTAGGTCGAGCGTCCTTCATAGCGGCTCCAGCCGTAGTTCGCGGGCCGATCGATCTTGTTCGCAGCGCGGAACTCGACCTCCTCCCAGGTCGCTGCACCGACGTCGCCGATCCAGAGATTCCCGGTCAAGCGGTCGAACGAGAACCTCCACGGATTGCGCAGGCCGTAGGCGATCGTCTGCCACGTCGCGCCTGGCTTCGTCGGGTCGGTGCGAAGCATCTTTCCGAGCAGACTGTTCGGGTTCTGTGCGCGGTTCTCGGGATCCCCGACGGCAGTCGGTCCGCCGTTCGGATTCGTACCGCCGTCTCCCATCCCGACGTAGAGCAGACCTCTGTGATCGAAGACCAGCTGGCCGCCTTTGTGGTTCGGATAGGGCTGCTTCACGAGCAGCAACTCGTGCGCAGAGGACGGAACAGCGATTCCGTCAGCGGATCGATACTCGACGATCCGCGTGTCCCCATGCACGTCGATGTAATCGACGTAGAACAGATGGTTGTGCGCGTAATCCGGATGGAACGCGAGTCCCAAGAGGCCACGTTCGCCGTCGAACATGACCTTGTTCGTGACGTCCAGAAACGTCCCGACGGTTCGATGGCTGCGGACGATTCTGATCAGCCCTCGTTGCTCGACGACGTAGAGCGTCGACGGATCATCCGGCGCTGACGTGACGTACGTCGGGCTCGCGAAGCCTCGTGCGATCAGGCTGAACCGATACGTCTGCTTCGCCGGTCGGTTGCCGGTGTCCGCCGACACATGCGTCGGAGCCGCCGTGATCAGCGTCGCCGCTGCAACGACTCCGGTCATCACGATGAGCGCGCGGCGCGCCCAGAAGAAACGCTTGGGGAAAGAGGTTGGCCGCACTGACTCGCCAACAACTGAGACGCGTCTTGCGCAGCCGAAGTTGGCGAAGGCGTTCGCGCTATTTCACCTAGCCGCAGCTAGTCAGCCCACCAGTCGCGCCGGCCGTCGACGTCTTCGCGCGGAGCGTCGCCGAGATTGGGTGCACCGATGACGAGGATCTCGAGGCCCTGCGGCCCGGCCTCGTAGCCTCGCCATGTACGAGGTGGGACGCGCACCGCGTCCCATTCCCTGAGTTCGAGGATCTCGTCGTCGACCTTCATCCGCCCGGTTCCGCGGACGACCACGTACACCTCCTCTTGCCTGGCGTGCGTGTGCCCGTACGGAAAGCGATACCCCGGCGGGACGCGCTGATAGCTCAGGCCGGATTTCTCGAGCCCGAGCGCCTTCGTCGCCGCGCGGAACTCCAGGTCCGGCGCGCCGTCGAACCTCGAGCCGATGTCCTCCAGATCCGCCTTGATGTTCCTGAGCGTGAACGGCACCGCGCGATCCTACGGCGCCGGTGGCTGGAGCCTCGCGGGTGGTGCGGCGGGTAGTTGCACGGTGACGCGGAGGCCACCGGCGTCCCGGGGGTTGAGGGTGAGGGTTCCGTCATGCGCTTCGGTGATGCTCTTGACGATTGCCAGGCCGAGGCCGACACCTGCGTCGTCTGTGCGTATGCGTACCGTTCCGCGCTGAAACGGGTCGGCAAGCGTGGCAACGAGCTGTGGAGTGAGCTTCTCGCCCGTGTTCTCGACGGTGAGCACTGCACCCTTCGGGTGAGCGCTGGTCGCGATCCGCACGGTTCCGCGTTCGGGCAGGTTGTGGATGATCGCGTTGTGCACGAGGTTGGTGCTCAACTGCAGTAGCAGCGCGCGCGAGCCGATGGTGGGGGTCGCGTCGCCGGAGGTCTCGATCGTGAGGCCGCGCCTTTCTGCAAGGGGCAGGAGCGTTTCAGTGGCTTCTTCCGCTATGAGGGACAGGTCGAGACGTTCACGGGTGAAGGACCGCTGGTCGGCGCGGCTGAGGAGGAGCAGTGCTTCGGTGAGATCGATCGCTCGGTTGTTGACGAAATGGAGGCGGTCGACGAGTTCGCCGTTGGCGCCCTTGGGATCGTTGCGTGCGACGTCGAGGAGTGTCTGGGTGATCGCCAGCGGTGTGCGCAATTCGTGCGAGGCATTGGCCGCGAACCGCTGTTGCTCGGCGACGTGCGCTTCGAGTCGTGCGAGCATCGTGTCGAAGCTGTCGGCGAGCTCGCGGAACTCGTCCTGACGGCCCGGCAGCTCGATGCGGTGGGAAAGCGATCCGTCGGCGGCGACGCGTGTCGCGTCTGTGATGCGGGTCAGCGGGGCGAGCATGCGGCCGGAAAGAAGCCATCCGCCCAGCAGGCCGAAGACCAGCAGGAACGTCATCACGATGGCTGCAATCGGAGCGAAATAGCGCAGGAGAGCGGCGTGGCTTTGCACTAGGAAGATCACACCCGGGTGCACACCGCGCGAAAGAGAGAAGTACCCGGCTGCGAGCAGCACGGCGCCCGCGAGCATGACGAAGCCGGCGTAGCTGAGGGTGAGTTTGAGGCGGACACTCAGACCAGGCGTTCTATCCATGGTCTCCTCTTTCGCGCTCGGTGTCTGGTTGTGTGTCGATGCGGTAGCCGACGCCGGCAACGGTGGCGATGATCCAGGGTTCGCCGAGCCGTTTGCGCAGTGCCGAGACAGTGATGCGCACAGCGTTGGTGAACGGGTCGGCGTTCTCATCCCATGCTCGCCCTAGGAGTTCTTCGGCGCTGACGGCACCGCCTTCCGCGGCGACGAGGACTTCGAGCACAGCGAACTGCTTCCTGGTGAGCGCGACGTAGCGGCCGTCGCGGTAGACCTCTCGGCGAAACGGGTCAAGCCGAAGGCCGGCGATCTCGCGCACGGGCGGCCTGTTGTGGGCGCGCCTGCGGTCGAGCGCTCTGAGACGGAGCACGAGCTCGCGGAGCTCGAACGGCTTCGTGAGGTAGTCGTCGGCGCCAAGCTCGAACCCGGTGGCCTTGTCGTCGAGACGGTCGGCGGCGGTGAGCATCAGGATCGGCATGCCGCTGCCGGAGGCGACGATGCGTTCGGCGATCTCGTCACCGGTAGGCCCGGGAATGTCTCGGTCGAGGACGGCGATGTCGTAGGCATTGAGCCTGAGCAGCTCTAGAGCACTGTCGCCGTCAGCTGCGATGTCTGCCGCGATCGCTTCCAGGCGGAGCCCGTCGCGGATGGCGTCCGCCATGTAGGGCTCGTCCTCGACGATCAATACGCGCATGCTCCGATGCTAGAGCGGGCGCGTATCGCCGGCATATCGAAAACCGGATACGTGCCGGCAACACCACGCCATCCACGCTGGAGGCGTGGCTGACCGCACATATGCACGAACGCCGACGCGTCGGATTCGGAAGCTCCGTCTCGCCGCGCTGCTGGTCGGCGTCACGGCGGTCGGCGTAGCTCTCGGTCACCAGTTGGCGTCCTCGTCCTCGGCAGGCGCCTCATCCACGGACGTCCTTCGCAACGAGCGACGTGGTGGACGTGGCGAAGCGCTGTCCAGCGCGGTGTGGCCGGCATATGGCCAAGCCGCGTTCGTCCTAACAGGACGATCGCAGGTCCAAGCAGGCCCGAACCAGCACGCGGCTCCGATCGCGAGCGTCGCGAAGGTGATGACGGCCTACCTCGTGCTCAATGACCATCCATTACGGCCCGGCGAGGACGGCCCGACGATCACGCTCACCGATGCCGATGTCGCCGACACGGACCGCCGACGCCGACAGGACGAATCGGTTGTATCCGTCGCCGACCGAGAGCCGCTGACCGAAATGCAGGCGCTGCAGGCGCTGCTGCTGCCGTCGGCGAACAATATCGCCGCGGTTCTGGCGCGATGGGACGCCGGCTCGACGGACCGGTTTGTTGCCGGGATGAATGCCACCGCACAGTCGCTGGGCATGACCCACACCCGCTACACCGACCCGAGCGGCTACGACGACGCAACCGTCTCGACTGCCGCCGACCAGGTGCGCCTTGTCGATCGGGCGATGCGCGTGCCTGTGTTCGCAGGCATCGTCGCCACACCGAGTGCGACGCTGCCGGTCGCCGGGACTGTGCACAACACCAACACCTTGCTCGGTCACGACGGGTTTGTCGGCGTCAAGACCGGCTCGGACGACGCGGCCGGCGGCTGCTTCGCCTTCCGTGCCATCCGCTGGATCGACGGCAAGCCGACGACGATCACCGGAGCCGTGCTGGGCCAGCCCGGCCACGATCAGATCGCGGCGGGTCTCGCGGCCGCCGACGCGATGATCGACCGCATCGCAGGTCATCGCGCTGCGCCAGATCTACGGCAACCAACCTTGTCACCACTGCCTGCACCCGGAAGCCATTGACCCGGCCGTGCTCGCGCCTCGTCGGAGTCGCAGACTGACGAAGTTTCTGGGGAGCCCCGAAGGGCGAGAGCGGTTAGCCCTCTTTTGGGCGCTCTGCCTTGCGTGCCGTCGAAGCGAGGCCCAGGAAGACCGCCGCAAACACGAGGAAGACCACCCCGATTCCCGAGGAATCGCGAGCGAAGTCAACGATGGCGACTACGAGGAATGCGACGCCCGCGAGGGCGTTACCCAAGGCTTTCCGCGACATCATCCAACCATACGTGCGCCGCTCGGCGCGTCGCCAATCTCCTCTCGACACGAACGCCGACCCGAAGGGCGAGACTCCGAACGGCGAGATGTCTGGGACACTGTCCGCGTAATGAGGCCGGACTAAAGGCGCGCCGGTGGAAGCACTAGCCGAAGACGCCGATGGCCCGAAGAGGCCGATGGCCGTGGACTCCGATGGCCGCAAGTGGCTGATGGCCGAAGACGCTGGTGGCCAAGACCCTGCCTCCGGCCTCTCCCCAGGCAAGGAACAGAGGAGCGCCGCTGCCCAGCCTCACGGTCCTGAGCTGCCAGGCGCGTCCATACTGTGCGCCGAGATGGGCGAGATCGACCCGGTGGGCATGCGGAAGGGCGGACTCGACGCCTTCCTTGACGAGAAGCTCGCCGAAGGCTTCACGGTTGAGAGGCGGACGGACACCCACGCGATCATCTTCCGCCGCCCGAAAGGCCTGCGCCGGTTCACGAGCGGCGACGACCCCGGTCGCTTCGTGGTGGAGGTCGACGAGCACGGCCGCGTAACGATGCGCGAGGCCGAGCCGCGGCGTTCTTAGTCGCACCGCCTCGCAACTCACCGTTCAGGCGTTTCCGAATGACGAAAGCGCACGATCAACGCCGCAGCCGCCGCGTCCTTCGCCTGATCGCCGCCGAACGGATCATCCGTGGAGTTCTGCTGCTGGGGGCGGGCGTTTACCTCCTCTTCCACGTGAACAGTGACTTCGGCCGCGTGGCCGAACGAGTACTCCGCGCGGTCGACCTCGATCCGAGGCGGCCGTTGTTCCACAGACTCATCGCCTACCTTCACCACCTGCACGCCTCCGAGGTCCGGATCGCAGCGCTCTTCGCGCTCAGCTATGGAGGGCTCGAGCTGGTCGAGGGGACAGGCCTGTGGCTCGACCAGCTCTGGGCGGAGTACCTCACCGTGATCGCAACTTCCCTGCTGATCCCCCTCGAGCTGTACGAACTCGTTCGCCATCCGACCGCCCTGAAAGCCGGGGGACTCGTGGTCAACCTCGCGATCGTCGCCTACCTCGTCCGCCTTCTGAGACGCAGGAGGCGCGGATCGTCGCTCGCTACATAAGCCTGTGTTCAGGTCGACGAGGCTTGATCGAGGCGTCCCTCGCGGTCTGCTCCCGACGTCGCGTCGCGGTCGCGCGGAGGCCCGCCGTGCCAGTCGAGACACAACGCCGTGGCGTCGTCACGCAGCTGGCCGCGCGACGCCTGCAGAACCGCCTCAGTGAGGTGTTGCACCGCCTCGCGAGCATGCATGTCCATTCCCGCGGTCAGGATCGCATCGATGTTCACCTCCGCGGCGTCACGCTCCAGCATGCCGTCGGTGACGAACATCAGCCGGTCGCCCACCTCCAGTGGCAGCGCCTGCACGCGGTAGACGCGTCCGCGCTCCGTGCCGAACGGAGGGTCAGCCTCCAAAGGAACTTGCTCGACCCGGCCGGCCCGCAGCCGAAGCGGCGGCGGATGGCCGGCGTTGACGATCGCCGCCGTCGCAGTGGCGAGGTCGATCCGCACCAACAGGCCTGTTACGAACTGCCCGTCGCTCACGTGGTCAGCCAGGCCATCATTCCCCAACCGCGCCTGCTCCTCCAGCTCCACGCCGCGTCGGCGCGCGTTGCGCAGAGCGCCGACGAGCACGGTCGCGAGCAGGGCGGCATCCATGGTGTGGCCCATCGCGTCAGTCATCGACAGGTGCAACGCGTCGCGCTCGAGCGAAAAGTCGAATGTGTCACCGCCGATCTCGCCCGCAGGTTGCAGCCAGGCCGCGAGCGTGAACTGCCCCGCTTCGCAGGTGAACGCACCCGGCAGCAGCCGATGCTGGATCTCTGCGGCAAGCGACAGCGGAACCGACCGCTGCCCCCACTCGAAGAGGTCGGTGTAGCGGCGGTTCGCGATCACAACGTATGCGAGGAAATGCCCGGCGAGCGCGACATCTGCCACGGTTTGCTCCGCTGGGAAATCGTCCAGCCCCAACTCGAGGACGCCGACCGCTTCGCCGCGGCTGGTCACAGGCGCGAACAGGCGAGCGCCGTTGTCCTCGGCGACCACCTCGACGGCCTGACCCGACAAGGCCCGTCCGTGCGGCGTCCCGAACAGTGGCACACGCTCGGCAGTCTCCTGGCCCTGCAGCCGCAAGATGCCGGTTCCGCCCGAGTGGCCCAGTCGGATCAATGAGCGCCCACTGAAGTCAGCAATCAGGAAGCTGACCTCCCGGGCACCGACCGCTTCCGCCAGCGCTGCCGCGAGCACCTCGACCGCGGCGACCGGCGGAGCGGCCTCGACCGCCGCCAACAGAGCATTCAAGTTCAACGGTGACAGCCGACCCCTGCCCATCACTCCTAACCTATGCCAAGCTCCGCTTCAACGACGCGGAGGGAGCGCGCTCGGCGCCCTCGCCTGCACGAGCGTCCTGTCGCCTAACTCGGCCACAGTCATCATGCCCTTCCGATTCTGCGGTCACTTTGCGGTCACCTGACTGGTGACCGATGCGCTCCGGTGCGCAACCTCGTCGTCGGGGCGTCAAGCGCTCGAGCAGTCGAGATCCTTCCGCGCCTGGTACTTGCCCCAGTTGACGCGACGCAGGGATTCTGGGCCTTTTGATTAGACGGCGCGGCGGTAGCGGCGGACGGCGATCGGCACGAAGACGAGAAGGATCCCGGCCACCCACGCCAAGGACTGCAGGACATATGACGTTGCAGGCGTGCCGAGCGTAAGGGCGCGTGCGGCCGACGCCGTGACCGAGACGGGTTGGTGTTCGGCGAACGGCTGCAGCCATCCGGGCATGGTCTCCACGGGCACGAATGCGGACGATGCGAAGACCAGCGGCGCCATCACCGGGAATGCCGCCGCCTGTGCCGACTCGGGGTTCCCGAGAACGAGACCGACGGTGGCGAACACCCATGACATCGAGTAGCCGAAGAGCAGGACGAGCAACAGCGCCGCGACCAGCTTCGCCGCGTTGGTGTGGACGGTCCAGCCGACGAGGAATCCGACGCCCGCCATCAGGATGACGACGAACACGTTGCGGAAGAGGTCTGCGATCGTTCGTCCGGTCAAGACGGCGGATCGCGCCATCGGCAGCGAGCGGAATCGTTCCAGCAGCCCGCTCTGCACGTCGGTGGCGAGCCCGATCGCCGTCGCGATCGCGCCGAACACCGCTGTCTGCACGAAGATCCCCGGCATCAAGTAGTCGACGTAGTCGACGCCGGGTACGTGGATTGCGCCGCCGAAGACGTACCGGAACAAGACGACGAAGACGACCGGCTGGATCGTGGAGAAGACGAGCAGCTGCGGGACGCGGCGGTAGGTGATGACGCCGCGCCACGCGATCGCAAGCGTGTCTGAGACGACGATCGGCATCAGCCGTCGGCGCGCGGGTGGTGCCGTGGTCGCGATTTGGCCGGTGCTCATGCCGCCGCCTCCTCTGCGTGGTGGCCGGTCAGTGCGAGGAAAACGTCGTCGAGGCTCGGCTCGCGAACGCTCAGCGTGGTGGGGACGATCGCTTTGCCGTCGAGCGCACGCAGCGCGTCGACGAGCAGGCGTGCCCCCTCGTGCGTGGTCAGCCGGACGGTCGAGTTCTCGAGCTCGGGCGACAAGGTGCTCGTGCTCGCCAGCACGTCGTGCGCCCGCTTCGCCGTTGGCTCGTCGGCGAGCCCGATCTCGATCACGGTGCTGCCCAGCCGCGCCTTGAGCTGCGCGGGCGGGTCGTTGGCGATCACGCGGCCCTCGTCGATGACGGCGACACGTGAGGCGAGGCGGTCTGCCTCTTCGAGGTACTGGGTCGTCAGCACGACCGTCGTCCCGTCGTCGACCAGCTCGCCGATCATCGCCCAGACTTCGTTCCGGCTGTATGGGTCGAGCCCGGTTGTGGGCTCGTCGAGGAAGAGGACGGGCGGGCGGTTGACGAGCGCGGCCGCGAGGTCGATACGGCGGCGCATCCCGCCCGAGTAGGTGCGCACCGGCCGGTCGGCGGCCGCGACCAGCTGGAATCGGTCGAGCAGAGCATCGATTCGGCGTGCAGCCTCGCGGCGTGGGAGGTGGACGAGCCGCCCGATCAGCCGCAGGTTCTCGCGACCGGTCAGATTCGGATCGACGGTCGCAGACTGGCCGGCGAGGCCGATCTGCGTGCGGACCTCCTTCGCCTGCCGAACGACGTCGCGGCCGAGCACCTCGGCGCGCCCTGCATCGGGCTTGAGGATCGTCGACAGGACGCGGATCGTCGTGGTCTTGCCTGCGCCGTTCGGCCCGAGCAGGCCGAAGACGGTGCGCGCGGGGATCTCGAGGTCGATCCCGTCGAGCGCGGTCACTGTGTCGAAGCGCTTGGTGAGTCCCTCGACTCGGATGGCAGGGTCCGTCATCGATCACCTTTCTGTCGTTTCGGCGCGTAGTCGCCGAGCCCGTCGGCGAGAAGCGCGAGCGTGTTCTGCCCGCGTTGGCGGGCCTGGCGGGCGAGTCGTCGTCGGTCACTTGTGCCGGCTTCGAGTCGTTCGCGTACGTACGTGATCAGGGCGCGGTGGACGCCGATCAGCGCGTTGGCGACCACGTACGGCCGCAGGTCCCCAGCTCTCGCGCCGGTCTCGTCGGCGATCAGTTGCGCGAGCGTCTCGGTGTAGCGGGCGAGGATCTGTTGCTCACGCGCGTGCAGGGCGGGGCTGGCGGCGATCATCCGCGTCACCGCGATCAGGTGCCGCGCGGCCGCGTCGTCGTTGGCGGCGAGGAGCCCGCGTGGCTCGAGGATGAACTTCCCGAAGGCGGCGATCACGGTCTGGCCGGGTGGGCGCTCGCGGATCGCGCCGAGCAGCTGGTCCTCGAAGGTTTCGAGGCCGCTGTAGACGAGGTCTTCTTTGCTCGGGAAGTAGTTGAAGACGGTCTGCTCTGAGACGTCGGCTTCGCGGGCGATCTCGGCGACACTGACTTGCTCGAAGCCACGCTCGCTGAACAGCCGGCGAGCCGTCTCGGAGATCAGCTGCCGCGTCCGCTGCTTCTTCCGCTCTCTGAGGCCGAGTGCTGCCGTCATCCGTCCGACTCTAGCATTTCCTTCGTGTAACAACAAACTTAGATTTACTATAAGTTAGGTGTTACCTCAGTGAGACCCGAGGAGTATTGGCGTATTGGCTCTCCCGGCGGAAGGCGTGGCCGTCGGCGACGAATTCGGCGAACTCGGGGTCTCTGGTGCCGGTGTTGCGGAGCATGCGATGGAACGGGCCAGGCGCTGACTCGACCTCTCCTTGAGCACCGAGGAGT
>VAXB01000060.1:0-870 GCA_005883995.1 Actinomycetota bacterium | reverse complement strand
GAGCTGGCGTCGCAGGGGAGATCCGCCGCCGTTTCGTCGGCGGCGCCGCCGCGCGCGAGGTGACAGCTCCCGCAGCGGTGGCCGCCGCCCGTGCGGCCGGGCAAGCGGCCGCCAGTATCCCGCATATGGGCGCGCACGCTCTGGGTGCCGCCGCGTATGCCGCCACGGCCGCCGGCCGGGCCGCACCTGACCGACCGGAGGCGGTCAGCGAGGAAACCCGTTGGCAGCTTGACCGCATGTCCACCGCGGTCAGAGCTGCTCTGCGACAGCTGCCGCCCGTTGGCGAGAATCCGTCCGGTCCCTTTGGGCCGGGTCTTCTCGCGTCTGGCCTTCTCGAGACGATCATCCGCGATCTCCAGGCCAGCTTGGCGGGCGATCGATAGACGGGCTGAACGGGTAAAGACCGGACGGCTCGCGGTTGCCCGGCACCGCGACGACGAGCCGATCCCCGAACTCACACCATCCTCGTCAGTCTCGTCCCTCGCACGCGCGCGTCTACATATAAAGAACAGGCCGGGCTGGGCGGTTCGGGCTGCGCGCGCGCGAGCGCCCGTGCTCGTTCGATCCGCGGGTCCACGCTGCCGCCCGAACCGTCGCTGACGCGCGGGTCAGCGAGGAGGCGAAGGCACGCGTCTACTGCTGATGCGCCGTTGGCAGCTCGCCGGCCCAGCTATACCGATGCTCGGGGCGACCCGTTGTCCCGTAGCGCAGGTCGAGCTCGGCGAGGCCGCCCGCGGCGAGGTGCTCGAGGTACCGCCGAGCTGTTCCGCGGCTGATCCCTGCCTGCTCCGCGACGTCCGCAGCAGAAAGCTCCTGATCCGCCTCGCGCAGGATCACCAGCACGCTTTCGAGCGTTGGCCCTGAGATTCC
>VAXB01000059.1 GCA_005883995.1 Actinomycetota bacterium | reverse complement strand
GCGCCGCGAACGCGCCCTCCTCCGCCGGCTCGCCCTCGGCCGGGACGACGACGGTGCGCACGGGCAGATCGAACCGCTGCGCGAACTCGTAGTCGCGCGCGTCGTGCGCGGGCACCGCCATGATCGCGCCGGTGCCGTACTCCATCAGCACGTAGTCCGCGACCCAGACCGGAATGCGTGCGCCGTCGGCGGGGTTGATGACGAAGCGGCCCGTGAAGACGCCGTCCTTCTCCTTCGTCTCGCGTTCGACAGATGACCGCGCCGAAGCGAGGCGCACGTAATCCATCACGTCCTGTTCATGCGCCGTTGCCGTGACCAGCTTCGGGACGAGCGGGTTCTCCGGCGCGAGCACGAAGAAGGTGGCGCCGAACAGCGTGTCGGGTCGCGTCGTGAACACCGGGATGTCGATCTCCTCGCCGTCGACGCGGAAGATCACCTCCGCGCCCTCGCTCCGACCGATCCAGTTCCGTTGCATCGTCAGGACGCGCTCCGGCCACGGCGCGCCTCGACCTCGGCGCCGCAGCGCTCGCAGTGGCCGTCGATCACCTGCTCGTTCGCGAGCACGGTCTGGTCGTTGGGGCACCACTTGACCGCGACCTGCTTGCGATAGACGTGGCCGTGCTCGAAGAACTTCAGGAACAGCCACTGCGTCCACCGGTAGTAGGCCGGCTCGTGGGTCGCGAGGACGCGATCCCAGTCGATCGCCCAGCCGAGCCGCTCCATCTGCGCGCGGATGGCGGCGATATTCCGCTCGGTGACGACGCGCGGATGCGCCCCCTGCTGGATCGCGGCGTTCTCCGACGGCAGCCCGAACGAATCGAAGCCCATCGGCCGCAGAACCTGATACCCGTGACGCCGGCGGAAGTGCGTCACGACCTCCCCGAGCATGTAGTTGCGGACGTGCCCCATGTGCAGCTCGCCGCTCGGGTACGGCAGCATCTCGAGGACGTAGGTCTTCTCGGCCGCGGCACCGCCGGAGCCGGGATTCGGGACGTTGAACGCGCGTTCGGCGCGCCAAACGTCCTGCCACTTCGCTTCGATCGCCTGTGGGTCGTACCGATCCGTCACCATGCCTCCGGAAACAAAAAAGCCTCTCGAACGAGAGGCCAGCGGGAGCTGACACGGCCTTCGCCGCGGTGGCTCCCTGGACTACAAAAGCAGCTCCTTCACGCTGTTCTGACTTTAGCAAGCGGTTAGCGTGACGTCACGCATGTAGACGGGAGGAGGACTGTGGCGGGGTACACGAAGGTGAATCTGAAAGAAGTCGAGGACCAGGCGGAGCGGTTCGGGCTCGCCCCGAACATCGAGTTCCGGATGGGCCGCGTGCCGCTCGAGCTGGAGGGGTCCGGCGTGAGCTACGAGCGCCTTGCGCCGAACTTCCGGATCCCGTGGGGCCACACGCACAACCAGCAGGAGGAGGTCTTCATCGTGGTCAGCGGGAGCGCGCGGATGAAGCTGGACGACGAGATCCTCGAGCTGAAGCAATGGGACGCCGTGCGTGTGCCGAAGGAGACCACGCGTGGAATCGAGGCAGGGCCGGAGGGTGTCGAGCTGATCGCGGTCGGCGCGCCGAACACCGGCCCCGGTGACGCAAACGTCGAGCAGGGCTGGTGGAGCGACTGACAGCGGACCACTACTAGGTACACGCGCGCGCGGCCCCCACCCTGGGTGGGGGTTAATGCCCACCACCCCTGCGGTCAACGCTACCGTCGCCGGGCGCGCGTGTCTGTGCCAATTGCGCGCCGCGAATGCACGCGGTGGTCACACTTCCGGGAATGGACTCGCTGCTTCCGCTCTCCGCGCGCACGGACGGCGGCGCGCTTTCGATCGGCGGCGTCGCGGCGACGGCGCTCGCCGAGGAGTTCGGCACCCCGCTCGTCGCCTACTGCGCCGAGACGCTGCGGTCGCAGGCGCGCGCCTACACCGGGCTCGACCGGCACAGCCTCGTCGTCTACGGGGCGAAGGCGTTCGCGAATGTCACCCTGCTGCAGCTCTTCGCGGCCGAGGGGCTCGGCGCCGACGTCTCGACCCTCGGGGAGCTCGAGTTCGCGCTGCGCGCGGCTGTTCAGCCGGAACGCATCGTCTTCCACGGCAACAACAAGTCCGACGCGGAGCTCAGCGCAGCCGCGGCGCACGACCTCCTCGTCGTGCTCGACTCCGGCGAGGAAGTCGACCGCGCTGCCGCCGCGGGGGTTCGGCGGGCGCTGATCAGGCTCACACCCGGGATCGAAGCGGAGACGCACCGTTCGATCCAGACAGCGCACGCGCAGTCGAAGTTCGGCCTCGACGCCGGGCAGGCGCTCGTCGCCGCGGCGGCGGCGAAGGAGCGACTGAAGCTCGAAGGCGTCCACGTCCACGTCGGCTCCCAGCTCACACATGTCGACGCAAGCCTCGCGGCCGTCGACGGCTTGCTCGACTTCTGCGCGCGCGCCCGCGACGAGCTCGACTGGGTGCCGAGCATCGTCGACCTCGGCGGCGGCCTCGGCGTCCAGCACGTCCACGGCGAGCCGGTCCCGGACGTCACGTCGTTCGCGGGTGCCGTCGTCAGCCGCTTCCGCGAACGCTGGCACGAGCCCGCACGGCTGATCCTCGAGCCCGGTCGCTCGCTGGTCGGACGTGCCGGCGTCACGCTCTACACCGTCGGCGCAACGAAGCAGAGCGGTGGGATCCATTACGCCGCCGTCGACGGCGGGATGTCCGACAACCCGAGACCGCAGCTGTACGCGGCCCGGTATGAGCCCGTGCTCGCCAATCGCACGGGGGATCGGCCGGAAGGCATCTTCCGCATCGCAGGGAAGCACTGCGAGTCCGGCGACGTCCTCGTCGACGCAGCGCAGCTCCCGCGACCGCGACGCGGCGACCTGCTTGCGATCCCGGCGACCGGCGCCTACACGCTCGCGATGGCCTCGACCTACAACAGCGTCCCACGCCCTGCCGCTGTCCTGGTCGACGGCGGTTCCGCGCGCCTGATCCGGCGGCGCGAGGGCGTCGGCGACCTGCTCGCGTTCGAGGTGGCGTGAGAACGCTCGCCGCGCTCGCGCTCGCCGGCGCGCTCCATCTTCCGCACGGCTACCACGCGCAGGTCTACGCGTCGGGGCTCACGCACCCGACCGCGATCGCGTTCCGGCCCAACGGCGCGCTGTACGCCACGGAGGACGTCGGACGGGTCGTCGCCGTCGCGCGCGGGACACGTCGTCCTCACCTCGTCGCCAGCGGCCTGCCCGTGCCTCTGGGCCTCACATGGCTCGGGCGCAACCGCCTCGTCGTCTCGGCGCAGGGCCGGCTCGTCCGACTCGACGTCTCACGGAGCGCCACCGTCCGCGGGACACGAACCCTCGTGTCCGGTCTGCCGTTCGGACTGCACCAGCAGGACAACGTGCTCTACCACCGCGGTCGCCTCGTCTTCGGAAGCGGATCGACATGCAATGCCTGCCGCGAGCGGGACCGGCGGAGCGCCGCGATCCTGTCCGTACGACCCGACGGCTCCGGTCTCCGCGTTGTGGCGCGCGGCCTGCGCAACCCGTATGGGCTCGTGCGGGAACCGCGCACCGGCCGAATCCTCGTCTCGGTGAACGGACGCGACGACGTCGACCGTCGAGGGGATCCCGAGCCCGCCGAAATGGTCGTCGCCCTGCGCCCCGGCGCGGATTACGGCTGGCCCGCCTGCTGGCCGAGCGCGCGCCTGCTCGAGCTCGTCGGCGTCTGCCGCGGGATCACACGGCCAGTCGCGTACCTCGAGCCGCATTCGTCAGCTGATGGGATGACGTTCTGGCGCGGAACGCTTTACGTCGCCGAGTGGGGCCAGTACGACAGCCACGCGTTCGGGCGCCGCGTCGTACGCGTGCGCCTCATCGGACCGCAACGCTCGCGTGTCTCGGTTTTCGCAACCGGCTTCGACCATCCGCTCGCGCTCGCGGTCGACCGGACGAACGCGCTACTCGTGGCCGATTGGGGCCGCGGCGTGATCTACCGCATCACCCGGTGAGCAGGCGCCCAGAGGCTCGGGCCGCCGCGAGGCCCGGGCGGACGAGCCGCGGCGGTGCCTTCAGCCCGGCGTCCTGAACCGGCGGATTCCACGGCTCCTCCAGCGCAGCGGCACCGAACGACGCCGCCACGCGCTCGCGGGGAGCGTCCGCATAGAGCGTCGTGCGCTGTCGCGGCCTGCGGCCGGAGGCACGGATCAAGTCCTCCATCTGCTCGGGCGTCATCTCCTGCCCGTGTTGCGCGCCCGCGGAGCGCGAGATCGACTCGTTCATCAGCGTGCCGCCGAGGTCGTTGACGCCCGCGCGGAGCGCCGCCCCGACACCCGCCGCCCCGAGCTTCACCCATGACGCCTGAATGTTTGTGATCCACGGGTGGAGCGCCAGTCGGCCGACCGCGTGCACGAGCAGCGTCTCGCTCCACGTCGGCCCCGACCGGGCACGACCGCGCACCCACATCGGCGCTTCCATGTGGACGAACGGCAGCGGCACGAACTCGGTGAACCCGCCGCTTTGCCGCTGCTGTTCGCGCGCCCGAAGAAGGTGGCGAGCCCAGTGGACCGGCGCTTCGACGTGGCCGAACATCATCGTCACATTCGAGCAAAGGCCGACGCGATGCGCAGCGTCGTGCACGGCCAGCCACTGCGCGGTGTCGACCTTGTCCGGACAGATCCGCCGGCGCACCTCGTCGTCAAGGATCTCGGCAGCGGTTCCGGGAAGAGAGCCGAGGCCCGCAGCGCGCAGCCGTCGGAGGTACTCCTCGAGCTCCAGTCCCGACGTCGCCGCGCCCTGCCACACCTCGAGCGCAGAGAACGCGTGGACGTGCATCTCCGGCACCGCTTCCTTGACGACGCGGACGACGGACTCGTAGTACTCGCCGGTGAACGCGGGATGGATGCCTCCCTGGAGGCAGACCTCGGTCGCGCCGCGCTCCCATGCCTCGCGCACGCGCCGCGCGATCTCGCGGTGCGGCACGAGGTACGGTGCACCGCGCAGGTTCGCGGCGAGCCGTCCCTTCGAGAACGCGCAGAACCCGCAGCGGAAGTAACAGACGTTCGTGTACTGGATGTTCCGCGTCACGACGTAGGTGACGTCGTCGCCGTTCGTCTCGCGGCGCAGCGCGTCGGCAGCCGCGAACACGCGGTCGCGCTCGGCGCCGCGCGCGTGGAGGAGCCGGACGAGACCCGCTTCGTCGAGCTCGTCGCGCGTGTCGACGGGAAGCGCGTCGCGCGGCACGAACGGCACGCCGCCCGTCTCGCCGGGCGACCACGCGTCCTCACGCGCGAGGCGCTGCGCATCCGAAGAGCGGAGCATCGCCGGCAGCACACGCTCGTCGATCCACTCCCCGTCGTCGACCCACTCCGGGTAAACGGCGAGGCGCGGCGCGAGCTGGAGCCCGCGCGCTTCGGTCGCCGCGCGCAGACGCTCGACCTCCGGCCAGGGCGCCTCCGGGTTGACGTGGTCGACCGTGACCGGCGAGATCCCGCCCCAGTCGTCGATGCCGGCGTCGAGGAGCCGCGGGAACTCGTCGTACGACAGGTTCGGCGGCGCCTGAAGGTGAACTTGCGGACCAAGTACAAGCCGGGCGACGGCGATCGTCCACAGCAGCTCCTCGAGTCGCGGCTCAGGCGCCTGCGCCATCCGGGTCCCCGGCTTGGCCCGGAAGTTCTGGACGATCACCTCCTGCACGTGACCGTACCGAGCCGCGAGATCGCGGATCGCGAGCAATGCGTCGAGCCGTTCGGCGCGCGTCTCGCCGATTCCGATCAGCACGCCGGTGGTGAACGGGACGCGTGCCTTGCCGGCCGCTTCGAGGGTCGCGAGCCGGACGAACGGCAGCTTGTCGGGCGAGCCGAAGTGCGGGCCGCCGCGCCGCGACAACCGCTCGGCCGTCGTCTCGAGCATCAGCCCCATCGAGGCGCTGACCGGCCGCAGGGCGACGAAGTCGGCCCGCGTGAGCACGCCGAGGTTCAGATGCGGCAGGAGCCCGGTTTCGTCGAGCACGGCGGCGGCAGCGCGCGCCACATAATCGACCGTCGTCGCGCAACCGAGCTGCTCGAGCTCGTCGCGCGCAGCGCGGTACCGGAGCTCCGGCTTGTCGCCGAGCGTGAACAACGCCTCGCGGCACCCGGCCGCAGCCCCGGCGCGCGCAACCTCCAGGACCTCGTCGATCGTCATGTATGCGCGCTCTCCAGGGCGCGGCGGGCGCGCGAACGTGCAGTAGTGGCAGACGTCGCGACAGAGCTTCGTCAGCGGGACGAAGACTTTCGGCGAATACGTGACGAGCGTCCCGAACTGCTTCGAGCGAATCCGCCGCGCCTCGGTGCACAGCTCTTCGAGCGGCGACGCGAGGAGATCGACTCGCTCCACCCGAGCAGCTTAGAGAGAACGACCGGTCGCTTGTAAAGCTCCGGTCAGAGGCGTACCTTCGAGCAACTCGTAGCACCGACAGAGGAGCCGTTCATGCGCATTTCCTCATCCGTCACCGCGATCTCGTGGATTCCCTCGGAGGCAGTCGAGGGCATGCCGAAGCTCCCGTTCAGCTTCGGTCTCGCCCATTACGACGAAGCGCCGCCGGAGAAGATCGTCGACCTCGAGACGATGCACAAGGCCGATCTGTTCCGCGAGGCGAACGAGCTGCGCGCGTGGATCGACGTCGACGACGACGGCAAGATCACCGCGCACGGCCATGCCGGCCACGGCCGCATCGGCGTCACCCGGCTGCGCCTCGGTCCGAAGGAGATCTCGGTGCGGGCGGTGGCGATGCCGACGATCCAGCGCGTGGAGGTCGGCGACGGGTGGGTGCGGTTCACGCAGACGGCCGGCGGGCGCACGGGAGCGCCGGCGCCGCGCTCGGTTCGCGGAAAGCCGTACTTCCAGTGGAGCTCCGCGATCGCGTGGACGACGTTGTCGCTGATCCTGTACGCCGACGGCACGTCGAAGCACGCCCTCGTCGGCGCGAGCTCGTTCCCGCGCCACTGGATCTACGACAGCGAGGGCAACCTCGTCGAGAAGAGCGCGACGATCGACTTCGAGACGTGGTACCGCGAGGCGCACGAGCAGAACACGCCGTGGGGCGATGTCGATTCCCCCGCGGTCGTCACCGCTGCCGAGACCACGTTCGAGCGCGAGCTGTCGCGTGACCTGATGCGCGACGGAGCGGCGCCGAAGCCGGAAGAGCTCGAGCCGGGCACCGTGCTCGTCGAGCAGGGCGAAGCCGGCAATGAGCTGTTCCTGCTCCTCGACGGCGTGCTCGAGGTCGACGTCGACGGCACGCCGATCGCGGAGATCGGGCCCGGCGCGATCGTCGGCGAGCGCGCGTTGCTCGAGGAGGGGACGCGAACGGCGACGCTGCGCGCGAAGACGCGGTCGAAGATCGTCCGCGTCGAGGGCGACCGCGTCGATCCCGGCGACCTCGTGGAGCTCACCGGCGGCCGGCGGCGGGAAGAGGACGCGAGCTGAGGGAGAGCCGCTGCGGAAGCGCGTCGCCTAGGGCTTGACGGAGAGCAGCTTCCCGAACGGGTGCCACGCGCGCGTCCGCCAGCGCTGGAGCTTGACCTGCGTGACGGGGAAGCGGAACGAGGGGGTCGTGCGGACGACGATGCCCGGCAGCAGGAAGGGGTTTCCGCGCTCGGTCAGATGCGTCGCGGCGCGCATGATCGAGTCGCGCGTCAGGTTCTTCCCCGCCTTCTTCAGCGCGTCGACCATCGTGTAGGCCGCGCCCATGCCGGCGACGTAGTAGCCGTCGAGGAGGTCGCGGGACGTGATGTTGCTTCCGTATTGCCTGAGGATCCGGCGGAACAGGGCGACACCCTTGTCGCGCGCCCAGACAGGCGCGGCGGGATCCTTGCCGAAGACGATCGAGATCGCGCCGTTCGCCGCCTTCTGCGGCACCGCGACCATCAGCGACGACGCGGCCGACACGTCGTTGACGAAGATCTGCGGCTTCCAGCCGACGCGGCTGACGCCGTTGAACGCCTGCAGGGAGAACTTTCCGAACGCGAAGATGCACAGGACGTTCGCCTTCGTCGCCTTCAGCTGCGCGATCTGCGGCTGCACGTCCGACGCGGTCGGGTCGTAGCCGACCTTGCCGACGATCGCGTTCGCGTTCTTCCCGAGGCCCTTGCGCAGCCCCGCGTACAGGTCACGCCCGTAGTCGTCGTCCTGGTAGAGAACGGCGATCTTCGCCTTCTTCAGGTGCGACACGATGTACTTGCCGTACAGCTCGCCCTCCTCGGAGTACGGCGGGATGTAGCCGATCGTCCACGGGTACTGGCGGTAGTCGCGACCGAACGTCGTCGCGCCTGCGGCGACGAACAACTGCGGAACGCCTGCCTGGTTGAGGAACTTCCTGATCGCGAGGTTGTTGTTCGTGCCAAGCGTGTTGAACATTGCGAAGACCTGCTGCTGCTGCACGAGCCGGATCGTGTTGTTGACCGCACGGCCGGGGTCGTACCCGTCGTCGAGATACGTGAAATTGATCTTGCGGCCGAGTACGCCGCCCTTCGCGTTCACGTACTTGAAGTACGCGTCGGCGCCACGCGCGACGTTCCCGGCGGCAGCGGCCTCGCCGCTCAACGGGACGCTCGAGCCGAGTCGGATCTCGTTCGCATTGACGCCGGGCGTCGCCGTCGGACGCGCACCCGCGGTCGCGGCACAGACGGCCGCGACTGCGACGGACAGGAGGAAGACCCGCATGCCCACGCTATGACCGACTGTACAACCGACTTGTTAGCGGCCGAAGGACCCGGCGCATCAGCCCGCCCACGCCCGCCGGCAGCGCCAGCATCACGATGATCAGCACGGCGCCGAAAATGATGCTCGGGATACCGGGCTGCTTCGGGTCGAGCGACAGGCCCGGCAGGTGGTTGCCCCAGCGTGCGACGGCGTCGGCGTGGTTCTGGAGGTAGTACACGAGGGCCGCTCCGCCGATGAGCCCCGCGAGCGATCCCACCCCGCCGGCGGCGAGGCCGACGAGGAGCCAGATCGAGAGCAGGATCGGGAACGTGTCCGGGTTCACGTAGAAGACGGACATCGCGTAGAGCGCACCCGCAATGCCGGCGTAGAACGCCGAGATGCCGAACGCGAGCGTCTTGACGAGCGCGACGTTGATCCCCGACGACACAGCCGCAACCTCGCTGTCGCGCACGGCCTGCATCGTGCGGCCCGCCTTGCCACGGACGAGCGCCCACGCAGCGACGAGCAGGACGAGCGCGATCGCCCATGAGAGGTAGTACAACCAGCGGTTCGGCGTCGTATGGACGCCCAGCTCGGCCTTCGGGAGCGTCAGGATCTTACCGGTCGTTCCGCCGGTGAAGTGCGTGTACTTCTTCAGCAGCTGCGGAAACGCGACTGCGATCCCGAACGTGACGAGCGCAAGATAGACGCCGGACAGCCGCACCGCCGGAATGCCGACGAGCAGTCCCGCGATGCCCGCGACGACACCGGCGATCGGAATCGTCCAGACGTCACGGACGCCGTGGTCGACGCTGAGGATCGCCGTCGTGTAGCCGCCGACGGCCATGAACGCGCCGTTCCCGAGCGAGATCTGGCCGCTGTACCCCGTGAGGATCGCGAGGCCGAGCAGCGCGATGAAATAGACGCCGACCGAGGCGAGCTCGCGGGCGTGGAAGTCGCTGACGTGGTGTGGCGCGATCCACACGAGCGCGACGAGCACCGCGAACGACACCGCCTCGAGCAAGAGCTTCGAGCGCGGCATCAGACGCGCCTCGCAGCCACGCGGCCGAACAACCCGCCGGGACGAACGACGAGCAGCGCGAGGATCAAGAGCAGCGCAACGGGAAGCTTCAACGTCTGGCCGACGTAGCCGACGTACCGGCCGAGGAGCGTGATCACGAGGCCGAGAAGGAGGCCGCCGACGACGGCGCCGACCGGGCTGTCGAGACCGCCGAGCACGGCGGCCGCGAATGCGTACAGCAGGATCACCTGCATCATGTCGGGCCCGAGCGATTCGATCGGCGCGATCATCAGGCCCGCGATCGCGCCCACGACCGCCGCAAGCCCCCAGCCGAGCGCGAACATCCAGCCGACGCGGATGCCCACGAGCCTCGACGAGTCCGGGTTCAGCGACGCTGCCCGCAGCGCGAGGCCGACCTTCGTGAACCGGAAGAAGACGGCGAGCAACGCGACGAGGACGAACAGCACAGCGACCATCCCGATGTACTGGATGCTGATGTGCGCGCCCGCGATCTTGACCGTGCGCGTCGAAAAGCCGCCGTTGAACGTGCGGTCGGCTCCGCCCCAGATCACGCTCATGAGGCCGTTCAGGACGAGCGCGAGCCCGAGCGTGACGATCGCGGCCGACACCACCGGACCGCGCTCGAACGGCCGCATCAGCGTCCGCTCGATGCCGATCCCGCCGACGAACGCGATCACGAGCACGATCGGAAACGCCGCCCAGAAGCCGAGACCGTGGTTCATCAGCGACCACGCGATGAACGTCGTAAAGGTCGCCATCTCGCCCTGGGCGAAATTGATCGCACCGGTCGTCCGGAAGATCAGGACGAGCGCGAGTGCGAGGCTCGCGTAGACGGCGCCTGACGCGAGGCCGGCGGCGACCTGCTCCGCGAACTCCGCCCAGGTGAAGGCAACGACGATCAACGGGCGCGCCGCGTCATGCCGCGGTCCCGAGGTACGCCTGGATCACCGCCGGATCCGCCTGCACCTCGCGCGGCGTCCCCTCGGCGATCTTGCGCCCGAAGTCGAGCACGTGCACGCGGTCGGCGAGCCCCATGACGAGGCCCATGTGATGCTCGACGAGCAGGATGGTGACGTCGAAGTCGGTCCGGAAGCGCCGAAGGAAGGCGCCGAGGTCCTCCACTTCCTCGTGGTTCAGCCCGCCTGCAGGCTCGTCGAGCAAGATCAATCTCGGCGAGGACGCGAGCGCGCGCGCGAGCTCGACGCGCTTCTGCGTTCCGTACGGCAACCCGTCGGCGAGCCGGTGCCGCACGGACGAGATCCCTACGTAGTAGATGACGTCGTCGACGGAGTGCTCGCCGCGCCGTGCATGCGCACCGACGCGCACGTTCTCCGCGACCGTCAGGCCTCGAAAGAGCTCGACGTTCTGGAAGGTGCGCGCGATCCCGCGCCGGACGACGGCGTTCGGCCGCGTGCGCAGGAGGGTCTCGCCGTCGAAACGCACGTCGCCCGAGTCGGGTGCGGACAGGCGTGTGATCACGTTGAACGCCGTCGTCTTGCCTGCACCATTCGGACCGATCAGTCCGACGATCTCGCCCGCGCCGACGTCCAGCGAGATTCCGTCGAGCGCCACGATCCCGCCGAAGCGCTTGCTGACGTCGTCGACCTCCAGGAGCGGCACTGCGCGCATTACCCTAAGAGATGCGGTGCTGCACCCGACTGCGCAAAAGGTTGCGGATCGGCTGCGTGAGCGCGGCCTCGACGTCGACGTGCGCGAACTCGACGCCTCGACACGGACGGCGGCGGAAGCCGCCGCAGCGGTCGGCGTCGAGGTTGGGCAGATCGTCAAGTCGCTCGTGTTCACCGACGAGGCAGCCGGGCCGTTCCTCGTCCTCTGCGCCGGCGATCGCCGCGTCGACACGGATGCCCTCGGCGGCTCCATACGCTCCGCGACGGCGGACGAGGTCCGTACGGGCACGGGTTTCGCGATCGGCGGCGTACCGCCGCTCGGCCACGACCGGCCGCTTCGCACGGTCGTGGACGAGTCCTTGCTTCGCTTCGACACGGTGTGGTGCGCCGGGGGAACGCCGCGCACCGTCTTTCCCGTCGCCACGCGTGACCTGATCGCGGCGATCCCCGAAGCGGACGTCCGCGCCGTCGGCTGATGGTCGCGGCGCTGCTCGCGGTGGCGGCGGCGATGCCGATCCCGGCGCAGCTTCCGACCGTGCCGCGCCTGATCCAGGCGGCGGAGCCCGTCTACTGCGCAGGCGCGCGCGGCCACAGCTTCGCGCTCACGTTCGACGACGGCCCGAGCCCATACACGCCCGCGCTCGTACGCGAACTGCGCCGCGCGCACGCGCGAGCGACCTTCTTCGACGTCGGCAGCCGCGTCGGTCTCTGGCCGGTCGCCGCGCGCGCGTCGGCGCGCGTCGGCGAGATCGGCAACCACACGTGGAGCCACGCACGACTTCCCGGGCTCGCGCCGGCTGCCGCACGGACGGAGCTCGTGGAGGCCGAGACGGCAATCACACGCGCGACGGGCACGGCGCCCGTCCTCTTCCGCCCGCCGTACGAAGAGGCGACGCCCCAGATCGATCTGCTCGCGCGCGAGCTCGGGCTGCTGGACGTTCGCTGGAGCGCCGACTCCGGCGATTCCGTTGCCGGGACCTCGCCGCGCGAAGTGCTGCGGGCAGCGCTCCGCGCGCTGCGTCCGGGCGCCATCATCCTCCTGCACGATCCGCATCCGACGACGCCCGCGCTCGCACACCGGGTGCTCGTCGCAGCGGCAAGACGCGGGCTCGCGACCGTCACCGTCTCCGAACTGCTCGCCCGGCAGCCCCCGTCGACCCGGCAGCTCGGCTCCACCGGCGTCGGGCGCTGCCCGCCCTGATCGGCCGGTGCAGGGTTTTGCGGCCCGCCGGAGTCTCCTCGGTTGAGGGGACATGACCCCGTCGGTTGTAGGTTGTCGACCTGCTAGTCACGACCCCGTAGAGCGCCCCCAAGGCCTTTTTGTAAGGGATACGTCAACGATCGCCAGGCCGCAATTCACCTTGTTTCGCTTCGGTATCGCGGGGTACCCGGACCTCGACTAGCAGTCGACAATCAACCCGGGCCCAGCCTTACTGCCGCGGCCCAGAAGGGGGTTTCCTAGTGAGGATTCGCCTATTCGTGGCGGCGCTTGCCGTCGCATTGACAACGCTCGTGATGGTCTCGCCTGCCGGTGCGCAGACGACCGTCGCCCCTGGTGTCACGATCCCGACGACGAGCTGTGTGCTCACGGGCGGCGGGGCGTGCACCGTTCAGCTGACCGGTTTCCAGGTCATCGGCGGCCAGCCGAACGCCGTGCTCAACATCGTGAACTCTGCCGGCGACGTCGTCTCGACCGTGACGGCGCCGCTCCAGGGGCTCCTTCAGGCGACCGGGACCTGTCAGATCCTCAACCTGACCATCGGCCCGATCGACCTGAATCTTCTCGGTCTGATTGTTCACACCGACACGATCCATCTGCAGATCACCGCACAATCCGGCCCCGGCAATCTGCTCGGGAACCTCTTGTGCAGCGTCGCTCACCTGCTCGACAACCCGAGCGGGCAGCTCGCCGGCGTTGTGAATCTGCTGAACAACATCCTCCGCCAAGGCGGAGCGCTCACGGCGGTCCCGGCCGTCTAGGCGTTTGGCCTGGAGAGGGGGCGCTTGGTCGCCCCCTCTCTTGCCTTTCAGACGCGAGCGCTTCCGGCTCCGTCACCGGTGCGCGACAGGCAAACCGCTCGCATACGTACACCGCGGCCTTTCCTCTCACTTCGGTTTTTCCGCTGAGCAGGGCGATGTCGTCCGCTGGGCCGAATGCCACAACGGTGTTCGGTTCGTACGGGTGGAGCGCGGCGCGGGCCACCTCGCTGCCCGGATCACCGATGATCGCGATCTCGCGCGGCGTCGAGAAATGGAGGTCGAGCGCGCAGAGCAGGTGCCCGAACGACGACGGCGCCTGGGCAACCAGCGGTGCGGCGAGGCGGAACACGCCGACAGCCTGCCGTTCGAAGTCTTCGTCGCCGTAGATCCGCGCCAGGCGAAGGAGCGCGTACGCGAGCATCGAGTTGCCGGACGGCGTCGGGTGGTCGTCGAGCTCCTTCTTGCGGTTGACGAGGCGCTCGCCGTCGGCCGCGGTGTGGAAGAAGCCGCCGCGTTCGCCGTCCGCGAAGAGCTCGACCGCCAGCAGGGCGAGCCGCCGGGACTCCTCGAGCCAGCGCAGCTCGCCGGTCGCAACGTGGAGCTCGTACAGGCCGTTTGCAACGTCGGCGTAGTCCTCGAGGAAGCCGTCGGTGTGCGCGCGCCCCGCGCGCCACGTGCGGTACAGCTTTCCGCCCGGCTGCGACAACGGCCCGAGGAGGAACGCACCGACGTCACGTGCCGCCGCGAGCACGTCCTCGCGTCCGAGCCGCCGCCCGGCCTCGGCCAGTGCGGCGAGCGCGAGGCCGTTCCAGGACGCGATCACCTTGTCGTCGCGCGCCGGCTGCGCCCGTTCCGCGCGCAGCGAAAGGAGCCGGGCCTGCGTGTCGCGGTCAAGCTCGCCGCGGACGACGAACCGGCCGTGCTCGAAGGGCTGCAAGACGTCGCGCGGCACGGGGTCCTCCGGCGTCCACGTGAACGTCAGACCCTCGACGCCTTCGGTGTCCGCGTCCTGCGCGGAGGCGAAGCCGCCTTCCGGTAGCCGCAGCTCGCGGAGGAGGTAGTCGATCGTCTCCTCGACGACCCGCCGATATCGATCCTTGCGCAGCACGAGCCACCCATGCAGGTACGCGGGGACGAGCAGTGCGTTGTCGTACAGCATCTTCTCGAAGTGCGGAACGAGCCACTCGCGGTCGACGGAGTACCGATGGAACCCGCCACCGACGACGTCGTACATCCCGCCGAGCGCCATCGAGTCGAGCGTCTTCTCCGCCATCTCGGTCTCGTCGCGTCGGAGGAGGAACTCCAGCACCGACGCCGGTGGGAACTTCGGCGCGCGCCCGAAGCCGCCCCAGGCGGGATCGAAATGCCGGCGCATGCCTGCGACGGCCTCCGCGAGCAAGCTCGCCGTCAGTGGCTCGTTCGACGGCCGCGTCTGCGCCGACGCGCGTAGATGCTCCGTCAGCGAGGCCGCCTGACGTGTGATGTCCGTCCGGCGCTCGCCCCACGCCTCGGCGACTGCTTCGAGGACCTGGCGGAAGCTCGGCAGGCCGTGGCGCGGCTCGGGCGGGTAGTACGTCCCACCGTAGAAGGGCTCGCCGTCGGGCGTCAGGAACACGGTCATCGGCCAACCGCCGTGGCCGGTCATCGTCACCACTGCGTCCATGTAGACCGCGTCGACGTCCGGCCGCTCCTCCCGGTCGACCTTGATGGACACGAAGTGCTCGTTCATCAGGCGCGCCGTCTCCTCGTCCTCGAACGACTCGCGCTCCATCACGTGGCACCAGTGGCACGCGGAGTACCCGACCGAGAGAAGGATCGGCTTGTCGGCCTCACGTGCGCGGGCGCGCGCCTCGTCCCCCCACTCCCACCAGTCGACCGGGTTGTGGACGAAGCTTCCGCCCGAACTCGATCAGCGCGGTGACGCCGAGAGCGATCCCGAATGCGAGCGCAAATGCATAGATCGGCTTGTCGCGGAACGTCCGCCCGCCGAGATAGCCCAGCAGGACGGCGTAGGCAGACCAGAGGATCGCGGCGAGCGCGATGAACGGCGCGAACCGCCGCAGCCACGGAAGCCGCACGAGCCCCGAGGTGAACGTGGTCGCAATCCGTCCGCCGGGGATGAAGCGCGCCAACACGAGGACGTAGCTCCCGCGGTCGTGGAGGAAATCCTTCGCCCAGTCGAGCCGTCGCCCCGCTTTCGCGCCGCCGAAAAACCGGGTCTGGATCGGCCGGCCGAGCCAGCGTCCGAGCGCGTACGACATGTTGTCGCCGAGAAACGCGCCCATGGCTGCAGCCGTCAGTACCCAGCCAAGGCTGAGGTGTCCCCGCGCGGCCTCGATCCCGCACACGATCGCCGCCGCCTCGCTCGGCAGCACCGGGATCACAGCGTCGCCGAGGCAGAGTGCGAACAGGATGAAGTACGTCCACGTCGACTCCGTCAGGAACTTGATCAACCCCTCGAGGAGCGCGAGCGTCACGACGGGCCGTTCGGCAGGCTGCGAGCGGGCGCCGCTCGGCGAAGCCCGGCGGCGGTCTCGTATGGTCGCGCGATGATGGCCACGAGCTTCGTGCCGCTTGACGGCGTGCGTGTCGTCGACATGACGAGTTCCCTCGCGGGGCCGTACTGTACGGAGATCCTCGCGGCGCTCGGCGCGGACGTGGTGAAGGTCGAGCGTCCCGATCGCGGCGACGAGGCGCGCGCATGGGGGCCGCTGTTCTGGGAGGACGGCAGCGTCATGTTCTATGCGGCGAACCTGTCGAAACGCTCGCTCGCGCTCGACGTGAAGCGCGGCGCGGACGTCCTGCTTCGTCTCGTGGACGGGGCCGACGTGTTCATCCAGTCGCTACGGCCCGGCACCGCCGAGCGCCTCGGCCTCGGCGCCGGTGCGCTGCGCGCGCGCAACCCGAGGCTCGTCACCTGCGACATCGGCGCGTTCGGGCGCAGCGGGCCCCTGCGCCGGCAAGCGGGATACGACCCGCTGCTGCAGGCGTTCTCCGGACTGATGAGCGTCACCGGCGAGCCGGACGGTCCGGCGATGCGGGTCGGTGCGTCGATCGTCGACCTCGGCACGGGGCTCTGGGCTGCGCTCGGGATCGTCGCCGCCCTGTTCGCCGGCGGCGGCCGCTCAGTCGACGTCTCGCTGTTCGAGACCGCGCTCGGTTGGCTCCCGTACCAGGCGACGTCATTCCTGCGTGACGGCGAGCCGCCCGCGCGCCACGGAACGGCATTCCCGTTGATCGCGCCGTACCAGGTGTTCACCGCCCGTGGCGGCGAGCTGATGATCGCCGCAGCGAACGACGGTCTTTACGAGCGCCTCTGCGACGTCCTCGACGCACCGGACCTTGCGCGCGATGCACGATTCGCGACGAACCCGGACCGGTTGCGGCGACGGGACGAGCTGGCACCGCTGATCGGCGCACGCGTCGCCGAGCACGACGTCGACGATCTGCTCGCGCGGCTCGAGGCTGCGGGTGTTCCGGCTGCGCGCGTCAACGACGTCGGCGAGGCGGTCGCGCACCCGCAGACGGCAGCGCTCGGCCTCGTCCAGGAGCTGCCGGAGTCCACGCTGGCGTTCCCGCTGTCGATCGACGGCGAGCGGGTGACGCACCGCGCGCCGCCGCCTCGCCTCGGCGAGCACTCGAACGAGATCCTCCGCGACCTCGGCTACGACGACGGCCGGATCGCGGAGCTGGCGGCGTCAGGCGTCGTCCGGCTCGGGTGACGCGGACGGAACAGCGCCAGCCAGAGCACGAACGCAACGGCGACGATCATGAGCCATGCCCAGCTCAGCTTCGGCTGGAGCACGTCGGGGACGAGCCACGTCGTCCACCCGCGTTTCGCGACCTGCTCGATCCAGAAGTCGTTCGCGATGTTGCCGAGCCCGTACGCGATCACCAGCGCAAGCGCAAACCCAAATGCGCGGCGGAGCCGCGGGCTCCGCGTCGCGCCGAGCATTCGCGACGTAAGCAGAGCCGTGAGCACGAGCAAAGTCGCCTCGAGGCCATGATGGTCGCCGTAGTGGACGGCAGGGTGCGGCACGATCATCCCTGGCTGCACCCGGAGCTCGTGTGTCTGGAAGATCTGGCCGAGAACCGGAACATGCACGAAGTCGAGGCCGAGCTCCGCGGCGATCCACGGGAGCGCGATCGCGAGGAGGCACAAGGCGACAGCCGCGCGCGCAGCATCGCCGCGCACGTGTGCCGGACGGACGGCGGGAGTCGTCAGCGTCACCACGAGCGCGAGCGCGACCGCAGCCGCCGGCACCGCGTTCGCCCAGCGGGCGTCGAGGTACGCGGTGCTGAGGACGCGCGGTGAGAACACGGGCGCCCAGAGCACGAACGCCGCTACTGCGGCGTACCTCTGCCCCCGCGACATCCGATCGGCGACAGCGAGCAGAAGCAGCATCGCCGCCAACCCGAGCGGGAAGTTCACATAGACGACGGCGCGGCTGAGGCCGCCGCCGACGAAGCCATGGCCGACGACGTTGTAGAGCTCGTGCGGCGGAAGGCGAGAATACGTGACGACGATCGCCGCGAGAACGACGGCGAACATCGTCCAGACGAGGACGACGGTGCGCGTCCGGCGCACGACGCGATCATCGCACCGGCGACGGTCCCGCGCGATAGACATACCCCTCGAGGCGCCGGCCGAGGATCCCCTCGACCCACGCCGACGTCGCGACCAGCGCGTCGAGGTCGATCCCCGTGTCGATGCCTTCGCCTTCGACCAGATAGACCAGGTCCTCGGTCGCGATGTTCCCGGTCGCGCGCGGGGCGTACGGGCAGCCGCCGAGCCCGCCGCACGAGGCGTCGAGGAGGGTCCCACCGGCGCCGAGCGCAGCAAGCGCGTTTGCATACCCGGTGTTGCGGGTGTTGTGGAGATGAACACCCGTCGCGCGCGTCCGCTCGACGAGCCCGCGCACGTGCGAGGGGGTCGCGACGCCGATCGTGTCGGCGAGGACCACCTCGGCTCGGCCGTGGAAGCGCTCTGCGATCGCGCTGACGGCGCCGGGATCGACGCGGCCCTCGAAGGGATCGCCGAACGCGCACGAGATCGTCAGCGTCACCGGCAGCTCGCTGCGCTCGACGACCCGCTCTGCGACGGCCTGCGCCTCCGCGAGTGACTGGTTTCCGTTACGCCTGTTGAACGAGTCCGTCGCAGCAAACGTGAAGTTCACGCGGTCGAGGCCGCTCGCTGAGAGCCGCTCGTACCCGCGTTCGTTCAGCGCGAGCCCGCTGTACTCGGTACCCGGCTTCCGTTCGATTGCCGCGACGACGTCTTCGGCACCAGCCATCTGAGGAACGGCGTCGGGGCGGACGAACGACGCCGCTTCGATCCGTGGCACGCCCGCGGCCGCGAGGCGGTTCACGAGCTCGGCGCGCGTTCGAGGCTCGAGTGTCTCCGGCTCATTCTGGAGGCCGTCGCGTGGGCCGACGTCGCAGATCGTGATCATTTCGCCAGCGTACGCAACGTTCCCTGGACCGAGTCGTCAAGCCGCGGCTCCGCGCGGCCGATGTCGTCGCTATGACCGGGAAAGCGCTCGCCGTCACGCTCGTCGCCGCGATTGCCGCCGCGGGATTCGTGAAGCACGAGGATCGCCTGCGGGAGCAAAACCGCCTGGCGGTCGTCGCGTCCGAGCTCGCCGGACGGCCCGTCGGCGTGCGCTGCCCGAGCTTTCTGCGAGGCCTTGTCGACGTCCACGGCGACGCAGGTCGTGTGCGCTTCAACGCGAACGGGCGTCCGGCCGGTTACACCGACCTCTCGCCTGACACGTGCCAGGCTCTCCGCCGGCTTCCTCACACCGACTTCTCCTGCCTCCAGCACCATGCCTGCGGGTACGGCGCGTTCGATGCAGCCTGGGCCGCGCACACGCTCGCGCATGAGGCTTTTCACCTCCGCGGCTACGAAGACGAGGCGGTCGCCGAGTGCTATGCGATGCAAGACACCGCGTTCGTCGCGGAGCGGCTCGGCGTCAAGCCGCCGATCGCATACGCGCTGCAGCAATGGGTGTGGGACAAGGGCTACCGCAACGAACCGGATGACTACCGCTCGCCGGAATGCCGTCCGGGCGGCGCGCTCGATCTCACGCCGCAGACGCCGAGCTGGCCGTAGCGGCTACTTGACAGTCGTCGGGATCGTGATCTTGCCTGCGACGATCTGCTGCCGGACCTTGTCCACCTGCTCGATCTCGGACTTCGGAACGCGCGCGTTGATCTTGCCGAGGCTGACGCCGTCGTCCTTGAGCCCGTAGACAACGTTCCCGCCCTTGAACTTGCCGTGCACGACCGACTCGATCGCCTTGTAGACGGCGACGTCGACGTTCTTCTTCGCGCTCGTGAGGATGTGCTGCGGATCGATGTACGACTGGTCCGCGTCGACGCCGATCGCCCACACGTTCTTCTCCGCCGCCGCCTTGATCACGCCGAGGCCGCAGCCACCGGCGACCTGGAACACGACGCCGGCGCCGGCCGCGATCTGGTTCAGCGCGATCGACTTGCAGAGATCCTGCTTGACGAAATCCTGCGAGTACGCATTGAGTGTCTTGATGCCCGGATCGGCAGCCTTCGCCCCGGCCTGGTAGCCGGCGATGAAGCGATCAACAGGCGGCTGCTTCTGACCGCCGACGGACCCGACGACGTCGGGACCCGGCCGGCGCTTCTCCTCGAGCCCGGCGAGATAGCCCGCGAGGTAGCCGACCTCCTGCTCGCGGAAGAGCAGCCCGAGCAAGTTCGGGGGCTTGTGCGGCTCCGTGGTCTGGTCGACGTCGACGATCGCGAAGTTGCGGGTCGGGAAGAGGTGCGCGACGGTGTCGATCGCGTTCGCCTCGGTGAACCCGACCCCGACCGTCAGGTCGTAGCCCTGGCGGGCGAACTGCGTCAGGTTCGGGATGTACTCGGAGGGCGACGACGACAGGTTCACCTTGTAGTCGACCCCGAGTCGCGCCTTGGCGTTCTGTACGCCGACGTATGCGAGGTGGTTGAAACCGCGGTCGTTCAGCCCGCCCACGTCCGTGACCAGCCCGATTTTGACGCCGCTGCCGGCGCTCGAGCCGGTGGTGGTGGTTCCCGCGCCGCTCTTGTTGCTGCTGCCTCCACATCCGGCGACGAGGAGGACTGCAAACGCGGCGGCGGCGACGAGCGACTTGTTCACTCCACCCTCTCTCTTCTAGTTTCCGACCATGGGGCGAAAACCCGACGGCAACTCTAGCGACCGGCACTTTACTGCCGGTCACACGTCGTTGGCGGTCGTCCTGCAGGTCCGCCGCGCGGCACTTCAAGTGCTTCTCTGGCGGCGATCTTCGCCGCCGTTCGCCGGTGCGTGGGCGCTGCCGGGCGGCTACCTCGACGCGCATGAGACGCTCGAGCACTCGATTCGCCGCCACCTTGCAGCAAAGGTCGACGTGCGCGAGCTCGCGCACCTCGAGCAGCTGGAGACGCTGAGCGACCCTCGCCGCTCGCCGACCGCGCGCGAGGTGGCGACCGCGTTTCTCGGGCTCGTGCCGTGTAACGCCGATCCCGCAGTCCCGGCTGACACGTCCTGGCATGACGTCGGCGCGCTCCCGATGCTCGCATTCGACCATGCCTCGATCACGCAGTCCGGCCGCGAGCGGCTCCGCGCGAAGCTCTCGTACACGAACATCGCGTTCGCGCTCGCGCCGGACGAGTTCACGATCTCGGAGCTGCGCGAGCTGTACGCGGCCGCGCTCGGCCACGACGTCTCGCCGACGAACCTCCAACGCGTCCTGCTTCGGCGCGACGTGCTCGAGCCGACGGGCGCACGGCGCGCGTCGGGGCGTGCCGGCGGCCGGCCCGGAGCGCTGTTCCGGTTCCGGGAGCGCCGGCTCCAGGTGACCGACGAGTTCGCGGTCCTCCGCCCCCGCGGGCGCGTCGCGGGGAGCGCGCCGTAACGAGCACTTTCCGCGCTGGTGTTGTCCGTAGTGGTCTGCTACGGTCAATCCGTTCCCGGCGGAAGGAGGAAGTCCAGATGACGATTGTGCTTGCCTCCGCTGCTCCGCAGCTCTAGCCGGAACTCCCTTCTTCTCGACTCGAGCCTGCGCGAGCTGACGCGTGCCCGCACGGCGGGCCTTCGGCATTTCCTCTTCCGGAAAGGAGACTCGCGTTGCTCACTGCACCGCTGCACGAGCTCGGCTGGGACGACCGCTGGGCGTCACAGCTCGATGCACTCGACGACGAACAATTGGTAGGCGCACGCGTCGCGGCACAGCATCGCGGCGCGTACGTCCTCTGGACCGAGCTCGGCGAGCTGCACGCCGAGCTCTCCGGAAAACTGCGGCACGACCTCGACGTGGGAGCGGACGCCCCCGCCGTCGGGGACTGGGTCGCCGCGCGCGCACACGCGTCCGGGACGACGACAATCCAGTCCGTGCTGCGGCGCCGCACGGCGTTCGCGCGCAAGGAGAACCTCGGCGGCTCGATCGCACAGGTGCTTGCTGCCAACGTCGACACGATCTTCGTCGTCACCGGCCTCGGCGAAGACCTGAGCGCGCGGCGGGTCGAGCGATACCTGACGATGGCCTGGGAGAGCGGCGCGCAGCCCGTGGTCGTTCTGACGAAAGCGGATCTCGGCGACATCGCCGATGCGATGCGCGAGCTGCAGGCCGTGGCGGTCGGGACGAACGTCCACGCGGTCTCGAACGTCACCGGCGACGGCCTCGACGACCTTCGTTCGTACCTCGCACCCGCAACGACCGCGGTCATGCTGGGCTCGTCGGGCGTCGGCAAGTCGTCGCTGCTCAACAGCCTTGCCGGAACCGAGCTGATGGCGACAAAGGAGGTGGCGGCCGACGGAACTGGACGCCACACGACGACGCACCGGGAACTGCTCCGGCTCCCGGACGGCGCGTTCGCGATCGACACCCCGGGGCTGCGCGAGATTCAGTTGTTCACGGCCGGCGAGGGCTTCGACAGCGCCTTCGACGACCTCGAAGCCCTCGCCGGCGACTGCCGGTTCACCGATTGCGCGCACCTGCACGAGCCGGGGTGTGCGGTGCTCGCAGCGGTCGACGAGGGGACGCTCGCGCTCGACCGCCTGCGCTCCTGGCGCAAGCTGCAACGCGAGCTCGAGTCGATCGCCGCACGCAGCGACCGTCGGCTGCGCGAAGCTCGGAAGCGCCGGTGGAAGGAGCACACGCGCTCGATCCGGAAGCCGAAATGGTGACGACGGCGGCCGATTGACGAAGTCGGCCGCCGGGTACCGCGTCCGTGTGGAGCTCTTCCAGGCGGAGTGGTGCCCTCACTCGCACAAGGTGCGGCAGCGGCTGACCGAGCTCGGGCTCGATTTCACCGCGCGGCAGGTCGCAGCCGACCCCGACGAGCGCGCCGAACTGAAGGGCCGCGCCGGCACCGACGAGATCCCAGTGCTCGCCCCGGACGCCGGCGAACCGATCTGCGGCGAGGACGACATCCTCGCGTACCTGACGCGGTTCGCCGAGCGGCCCGACGCAGACGAGCACCGCGCGAAGTCGCGCGAGGAAGTTCCGGACTTCGCTGCGTAAGCCCGCCCGACTCGACTGACCTGCGCGCGAGCAAGCGCGACGCGCTATGCCACACAGAGGACGACGACTGTTCCGTCGTCCTCCAGCGGCTCTCGCCAGCAATCGGTGACAGCCTGGAGGATCGCCAACGCCGTCGCGGCTGCCGTGGGTGTTTCGACCTCGGCGACGGCCTTCCGGATGCCTTCGATCCCGAACGTGCCGCCCCC
>VAXB01000058.1 GCA_005883995.1 Actinomycetota bacterium | reverse complement strand
TCGTCCTCCGTCTCCTCGACAAGCGCGGCCAACCTCGCGAGTGCCGATCGCCAGCCTGCTTCATTGTCTTCGATCGACACCCCGGGCGGTAACCCCTCGTGTACGCCGACGACGTCGGTGCCGCCGTCGGCATCGACGAGCGTGATGGTCACGATCATTTCGCCCTGCAGCGCCGGATCTTCGGCCTCGAACTCGTCCATTTCGACGACGCGTTCGTTCGGGACGAGCTCGAGGAACCGCCCGTGATAGGTGTCGGTCTGCGCGGTTGTCTTCCCGGCCCGGCCGGGCGCGTCGTAGGTAAGCGAGATCCGGAACGCTCCGCCGACGTGCGGCTCGAACGCGTGCACCTGGCTCCTCATGCCTGTCGGCACCTTCCACCTGGCGATCGCTTCAGTGTCGATCAGCGCGGCGTAGACCCGCGCACGGGGCGCATTCACGTGACGGTGGACGCGTGTCGACCTCATCGTCCGAATCATCTCCGGACTGGCACGCGTATGGAGCTCGTTGCAGCGAGCTCCACACGCATGTTCCGCCTACTCCCGGTTCGGCTGAACGATGATCAACGAGTTCCCGTCGGGGTCGCGGAGCCAGAACATCGGGGGCACGGCGCCTCCCATGCGCGAGATCTCATCGTCGACGTCGGCGCCGGCCGCCTTCAGTGCGGCGTGATCCGCCTCGACATCGGTTGTGTCGAGGATGATTCCGGTCTGGCTCGCGCCGGCTTGCGTTCCGGGTGGGGGAGGCGCGATCGCGATCGTCGTCTCGGCGTTCGGGAGCTGCACCTCGACCCAGCGCATGCCCGGGCCCATCGGCTCATCGACGACCTTTTCGAAGCCGAGCGTGCCGACGTAGAAGCCGAGTGCACGGTCGGTGTCGGCGACGGTGACACAGACGCGCCCGACGCGTGTGAGGTTCAGGCTGGTGGAGACCTCCGCTGTCATGGACTACCTCCTTGTAGGTCGAATGTCGGTGATTAGACCGGCCGAGCACCTGAAAATCATCGGCAAGCTTTATGGCCGGCTAATCCGGCAGCTGCGGCATCGCGAGGCTCGGCGTGCGGCCGAGGAGGACGGCGCGCGTGATCGCAGTCGTCCCGAACCGGTTGCGGATCTCGTCGAGCGCAGCGTCGAGCAGCGCACGGTCGGCCGGGTCGAGCGGGAGGCAGAGCTGGATCGGCAGGTCCTCTTCGAGGTTCGCCACGCTGACGCCGATCAGCGTCAGCCCCTGCCGCTCGTACGCAGGTCGTGCTGCCGCAAGGAGCGCGCGCGCCACGTCGAGCACTACGTGCGTCTGCGCCGTCGCGTGGGGGAGCGTGTGCGATCGCGTCGCGCGCGAGAAGTCGCCGTAACGAAGGCGGAGGACGATCGTCCGGGCGACTCGGTGCGCCGCCCGCAGGCGCCGCGTCACGCGGTCGACGATTGCGACGAGCTCGGCATCGAGTTCCGCCGGCGACCGGTGCGACCGCCCGAGTGCATGCTGCGATCCAATCGAGCGCCGTCGGCGCCGAGCTTCCACGGTTCGCGGGTCGCGGTTGTTCGCGAGCGCGAGAAGGTGTCGCGCGACCCCTCGCCCGAGCATCGCCTCGAGCGCGGCGGGCGGGACGGCCGCGAGCCTCCCCACGGTCGTGATCCGACGATCGCGAAGCCTTGCGGCGGTCGCCGGGCCAACGCCCCACATCCGCTCGACGGGTAGCGGATGAAGGAACGCGAGCTCTTGGCCGACCGGCACGACGAGGAGCCCGTCCGGCTTCGCGACGGTGCTCGCGACCTTCGCGAGGAACTTCGTCGGTGCGATTCCGACCGTGACGGGGAGGCCGACGTCTTCGCGCACGCGTACACGCAGGCGCCTCGCGATCTCGGCCGGCGTGCCCGCGACGCGGCGCATCCCGCGCACGTCGAGGAAGGCCTCGTCGATCGAAAGCCCCTCGACGAGCGGCGTCGTGTCTTCGAACACCCGGTACAACGCCTTGCTCGCCTCGACGTAGGCAGCCATTCGAGGCGGGACGACGACGGCCGCCGGGCACAGACGCCGCGCTTGGCGCCCGCTCATCGCCGTCCGCACCCCGCACGCCTTCGCCTCGTAGCTCGCCGCGAGGACGACGCCGGCGCCGACGATCACCGGCCGCCCCCGTAGGCGCCGGTCGTCGCGCTGCTCGACCGACGCGAAAAACGCGTCGGCGTCCGCGTGGAGGATCGTCGCCTCGCCTCGCACGAACATATGTTCGCATAGCTCGAGCCCGGACGCCTGCGGTCAGGCGGGCGCGATCGGCTCTGGCCGCTCGTAGCCGAGTCTATCCGCGACGCGTTCCAGGACGACCCGCTGGCGGTGCGCGAACGGGAGCCACTGCCGGTACCGCTCGTATGCGTCGTCGGCGTCGACGCGTCCGTTCGCGCCGGCTGCGTCCTTGCCGATCCGCTCGAGCCGTCGGAAGGACTCGACAGCCTCGTTCTCATCGCCGCGCGCATAAGCAGACGCGAACGCGTCGCGCGACAGCGGCTGCGGCGACCGAATCGGATCCGGGCCGACGAAGCTGCGCCGCAGCCGTTCGAGCGTCGTCAGGTAGGCATTGTGGAGCGCGACGAGGAACGCGTCTTTCGCGATCGCCTCGTCACTCGGCACGCCCCAGCGCAGGAGCGCGACGAGGTCGCCGATCGTCGTGAACACCTGGGGGATCGAGCGCTTCGTGCGTCGCGTGTGGAAGAAGTAGACGACGGGATAACGCCGCAGTCCCTGGTCGTAGCTCTCGAGGTCGTCGGACAGCGCCTGGAGGAAGGACGGTAAGTCCCCCGGCGAGCCGCCGCGGAAGTGGCGCGACACGATCGACTCCGGCCGGTCGATGTCCTCGGCGTGCCGGCGGACGCGCCCGTGCAGGTTCTCGAGCCGGCCGAGCAGGCCGAACGCGGTGACCACGTAGCCGAGCGCGAGCGTGAACGTCGCGAGGCCGACGATCGTCTCCAGGTCGACGAGCGTGCGAGGCGCGGCGGCGCGCGGGATGACATCGCCGAAGGAAAGGCTGGAGATGGCGCCACCGCTGAGGTAGAACGCCGTGCCGATCGTCGGCGCCGCGCCGCGCAGCGTGAATCCTCCGGTGCGGAAACCGCTGTCGAAGAGAATCGCAAAGCCTACGATCTCGAGGCCGAGCCACAGCGCGACCGTCGCAGGAAGCATCGACGCCGAGCCGAGCGAAAGCGCGACGGGGCGCGCCCGCGGCGGCAGCGGCCGCGTCACGATGCGCACGCCGCGCCACCAGACGCGGTGGAAGAACGTCGTGAGGGTCGTGAAGCCGTCGTAGTTGAAGATCGTCAGGAACATGTCGCCGACGACGAGGAGGACGACCGCGGCGCCGACGAGGTCGAGGAGCGCTGGTCCCGCCTGCCCGAGAATCACCGGTGTTGTGTTCCCGTTGCCGCCGCGGAGAACACGCCGGCCGCCCGGCGCTTACCGCAAGTGGTAGATGTTGAGGACGCCCGACATGCTGTGGTCGTTCGCGTCGCCCTCCGGAAGCGCGACGCGGCCGTCGGTGACGATCGGGCTGTTCCAGTGCCCGTGGCCCGCGGGCAGACGCGCGACGATTGCGCCGCTCGTCGGCCGGTACACGTCGAGGTTGCCGTTCGGGTCGTAGACGTACAGCAGCCCGCCGGCGAGGACGGGACTCGTGCCCGCCTCAGCGCGGCGCCACGCGACACTGAGCCGTCGGCCGCGGAGGACGTAGCACCACGTGCCGGCGCTGGTACCGACGAAGAGGCGAACCGTGCCGCCGATCCGCGCGACGGCCGGCGCGGAGAAGACGCCCGCGTTGCCGGGTGTCGGGAGCGTCTGCAGCTCCCCGCCGACGCGTCCGAGCTTTCCGCCGAGCCGGTGGAGGTCGAGGAGCCGGAGCTTCGCATCTTTGCCGCCCTGCACCGCGAGGCCCGAGGTGAGCAACGCCGGAGCCGTGCTGCCGACGTCGACGTCGCCGCCCGACAGTGCCGCCTGGTCGGTCGGTGTCCAGTTGTGCAGCAATCGCCCGGCGTTCCGGGAAAGCATGAGAACGCTGTCGCCCCACGCGCGGCGGCCGTCGAAGCGGCCGTTCCCCGTCGCGACGAGTAGGTTGCCGGTCGCGGGATCCACGACGACGCCGGCGCGTGCCCAGATCGCGGAGTCGCTGTCGGCGCACGTGCGTGGCACGAGCAGGCCGCGGCGGTTGCTGCACAGCGAGTTCCACACGTGGACGATCCGGCCCGTGCGCGCGTCGATCGACACCGCGTGTCCCTGGTACGGCGGCGCATCACCGATGTAGCCGCCGGTCGCGGCGAGGACCAGGCCGCGCGCGTAGTTGAGCGCGGGGGCGATCTTCTCGCGGACGGGATAGCGCGTGACCGCCGCGGGCCAGGACCCCGAATGGACCTCGGCGCCGGTCGCGAGGGCGAGCTTGTGGATGCGGCCGTCGGGTGCGGCGGCATAGACGAAGCGCTTCGACGGGTCCGCCACGGGCGATGCGTTCGTGATCCGGTACGAGCGCGCCCACGTGCCGAAGCTTGCCGGTGTGAACTGCCACAGCAGAGAGCCCGAGCTCGCATCGATCGCGATCGTCCGCCCGTATGAGGTCGTGACGACGAAGAGGTCGTGGGACGCGCCGCGGACCGTGACGCCGCGGAGGTAGATCGGCGACGAGTCAACGGTGCCGTCGAGCTGGACGCGGACATGCTCGAGCGAGCCGATGTTCGCCGCGGTGATGCCGGTCGCTGCCGGCCCCGCGTCGTGGCGCGCCGCGTCGTAACCGAACCGTGTCCAATCGCCGCCTTTGGCCGCAGCCGCTCGCGTCGGCCCGAGCGCAGGCGAAGCCGGCGACCCGCCGCAGCCGGCGAGGACGAGGATGGCAGCCAGAAGAGCCACGGCGCGGGACGTTCGGAGCAGGGGACGCATTGTCGTGACCGGTCTCTGCCCGCCGGAGGAGAGGCGCAACATTGCCAGTCGGCGCGGCGCCATACACAAGCGGCGCACCAAGAGGCGATCTCTGATATTCGCGTGCGCGCGTGTAACAACCAACCGGCCGCCAGCGTCTGCGTTAACCGCGCGGCGCAACCAAGCTGCCGCCGGGCCCGGGCTAGAGCTCGATGTCGTCGAAGAAGTCGGCGCCGCCTTGCTCGGGTGGTGCGCCGTAGATGTAGAGCACGAGCTCCTCGTCCGCTTCGTTGCGCGCTTGCAGAGGCGTCATCGGCTCAACCGCTACGACGCTGCGCGGGCCGACGTCGATCCGCTCGGGCGGATCGCCGAGCAGCATCGTCAGCGTGCCGGAGATGACCACGAAGACTTCTTCCTGGGCACGGTCGGCATGCCGGCGTCCGCGCGTCCCGGGAGGATAGCGCCAGACGCGCCCACGGGAGTGGCGAAGAGCTGCGGCGGTTGTCACGTCGGCGGCGAGCCGCGGCGCCAGCCCTTCGGCAGCGGGCGGCCGCTCCTCCCATTCAAGGCTCGACGCGTCGGCGACGTGGTAGCCCACGACGGCGATCCTACGGGACTTCGCGCTCGACTCGCGAAGCGATCGATACGCCCGTCTCAGCCGGCCTCGGCCGACCAGATCAGCAAGTCGAGGATCCGCACCTGCGCGACCTCGTAGCCGCGCTTCGCCAGCTCTTGCCGCAACGTTCGCAGCTCGTTCCGATTCCGATCGAGGTCGCGCTTGTAGCCGCGCACGAGCGCGACCGCGCGCTCACCGAACGGAGCCTTGGCTCCGAGATCGTCGTCCTGCAGATACCGCTGCACCACGCTGTCGAGCATCGGGATCAGCGCTGGGCGCTTCGGATGGAGCGCCTTGGTCATCTTCGACAAACCGACTCCGCGGATGTCCGCGAACGCGTTGAACAGGTCGTTCAGCGGCTCCCACGCCACCCTCGGTCGTGCGAGCGATGCATCGGGAGCGATCGTCCGAAGCGCTCGCTCGATTGCGCCCCGCCGCTCGAGGATCGCGGCGATCTCCGCCGCCGAGATGCGGGCGCCGCCCCGGTTCGCGAGCCGCAGGTCGAGCTCGCCGAACGTGGCCGGTCCCGAAGCGTCGGCGGGTTGGACGGTCCAGCGCTCCAGGAACCCGAGCGCCGCTGTCAGCGGATCCCCGATCGACACGTCATTGCGAAGGTGAAACGTCATGAAATGGCAAGAACCACGGGCGCAGTCAGCCGAGACTGGCCTCCGACGGATACATTGAACCCAGCATGAGCGACAGGCTCGAAAAGGCGATTCTCGCGGGCGGCTGCTTCTGGGGTATGCAGGATCTCTTCCGGAAACAGCCCGGCGTCGTCTCGACGCGCGTCGGCTACTCCGGCGGCGACGTGCCGAATGCGACGTACCGGAACCACGGGACGCACGCCGAGGCAATCGAGGTCGTCTTCGATCCCGACGAGACGTCATACCGCGCCGTGCTCGAGTTCTTCTTCCGCGTCCACGATCCCACCACGGTGAACCGGCAGGGCAACGACATCGGCGCGAGCTATCGATCCGCGATCTTCTACGTCGACGACGAGCAGCGGCAGATCGCCGCGGACACCGTCGCCGACGTCGAAGCCTCCGGCCGTTGGCCGGGGAAGGTCGTCACCGAGGTGGCGCCTGCCGGCGACTTCTGGGAAGCCGAGCCCGAGCATCAGGACTACCTCGAGCGGTATCCGCACGGGTACACGTGCCACTTCGTCCGCCCGGACTGGGTTCTGCCGCAGCGGACCGAAGCGCGCTAGACGCTGCACGAAGCAGTGCGTCGCCGCAGCGACGCATCGTCAGCTCAGGCCCCGCCGACGGGCCTCGCGCGGCGGGTGCTCGTAGGCGGCCGCTCGAGCGCGAACATGCGCAGGTAGTAGTCGAGAACCCACTGTTGGTAGCCGTCGACGCTCAGTCCGGCGTAGTCGGTGAGCAGCCGATAGTTGCCCCAGTCGAGTGCGACCCAGAACGTCTTCTCGACATCTGCGAGCCGAAGGTGCGTGACCGCCGGTTTGGCGAGCAACGTTCGTGCGGCCCACTCGACTCCGCCTCGGCGGTTCGCGTTCATCTTCCGCCAGAGCGCGGCGGCACCCTTGTCTGCCTTCGCCGCTTGCTCGACGACGAACGCAAGGTGGGCGGAGCGGCCGTGGACCCCGCGGAGATGTGCGGCGTGCAACTCGAGCATCGAAACCGCGTCGGGAGCGGCCTCCATTTCGGCGGTCACTTTCCGGCCGCCGATCGGGAGGGGATCGATGTCGCCGCGAATGGCATAGTCGACGGCGGCCTGCAAGACCAGCGGCTTCGTCCGGAACAGCGCCTCCACGGTGCTCTGGGAAACACCGGCCCGCTCCCCGATCGTCGCCATCGTCGCGCCGGACCAGCCGTGTCGCTCGAAGGTCTCCTTCGCAGCTTTCGTGACCAGCAAACGAGTGCGCAGCGCCGCGTCCTCTCGAAGCGGCGCGCGGTAATGGCGCGGTGCCCTATGCATCTCCCTCGCCATGGTTTAGGGTATCACCCTATCCAATAAGGTCATACCGTAGTGAAATCTGCGGCGAAGACGGGAGGATTCACATGAAACGCATGCTGGTCGCACTCGCGATCCTGGTCGTTGCGGCGGTTGCCGCAAGCGGGACGGCTTCGGCCACCCCTGCCGGCAAGACGGATGCACAGGTCCTCGGGAACGTTCGAATCGATCCAGCGGATCCGACGGTCGGGTATGTCACCGCGCGCTACATCTGCAACGGCGGCATGACCGACAACACCCACCTCTGGGTATCGGTGAAGCAGACCGCCGACCGCTCGCCCGACAACGCTCTCAAGGGCGAGAGCAGCAGTGGGATCTCGGCCGCCTGGTCGCAGAGTCATCCCACCGGTCAGGTCGCGTGCGACGGGCAGTGGCACGTTCAGACGTTCACGATCAGCCAGGCGGACTACGGCTTCGGCGCACTTCAGCAAGGCCAGGGATACGTCCAGTTCTGCCTCTTCGGCGGCGACAACGTCTACGCGGCGAGTCAGAGGTTCGTGGAGGTCAGCTACTAACCCAAACGCGAGAGACGATGGGGCCGGCCCCGGTGCCGGCCCCATCGTCTTTACCCGACTGCCGCCCTCCGCCGTAAGTGCGGCTACGCTGCCTGCCCTCGCTTGCGTGCTGGGCGAAGGATCGATCAATGAGTAGACGCGAGCTCGCCAATCTCATCGGCATCGTGCTGCCGCCGGCCGGCCTGGTCGTCGCGATCGTCCTCCTCTGGAATCGGATGGTCGGACCCGTCGAGCTCGCGATCCTGGCCGCGGGGTATTTGCTGGCGGGCGTCGGGATCACGGTGGGGTATCACCGCTTGTTCACACACCGCTCGTTCCGGACCTACCCCGCGGTGCGCTATGCCTTCGCGGTCCTCGGCCAGTTCGCGGTCGAGGGCAACGTGGTCAGCTGGGTCACCAACCACCGGAAGCACCACCAGTTCTCGGACCGCGACGGCGACCCGCATAGTCCGCACGCCGGCTACGGCGAGGGATTCGTCGAGGGCCTGCGCGGCCTGTGGCATGCCCACACCGGCTGGCTCTTCGACAAGGATGCGACGGGCGATTCGCGGCGGTACGCGAAGGACCTGCTGGACGACCGGGGGCTACGGATCATCGCCAAGCTGTTCGTGCCGATCGTGCTGCTCTCCCTCGTGATCCCCGCCGTCGTCGGCTGGGCATTGCTCGGCGGCACCTACGGCTTCGTCGCCGGTCTCGTCTGGGGCGGCGCGATTCGCATCCTGCTTCTTCACCACGTGACGTGGTCGATCAACTCGATCTGCCATTTCTGGGGGCGACGCCGGTTCGTCTCGCGTGACGAGTCGCGCAACGTCTGGTGGCTTTCCTGGTTGTCGTTCGGCGAGTCCTGGCACAACAACCACCACGCCTTTCCCTCGTCGGCGTTCCACGGGTTACGCGCAACCGAGCTCGACCCCGGCGGTTGGGTGATCCGAGCGCTCGAACGCTGCGGGCTCGCCTGGCACGTGGTGAGAATCTCGCCCGCCCAGCAGCGGGCGAAGCTTGCCGCGGCGAACGACTAGTCCGCAGCCACGCGACTCAGAACGCGCCCGAGTACGCGTTCAGCGCCGGCTGACCGCCAAGATGGGCGTAGAGGACGTGGGCGCCAGGCTCGATTCGTCCGCTGCGCACGAGCTCGATCAGCGCGGCCATCGACTTCCCCTCGTACACCGGATCCGTAAGCATTCCTTCGAGTCGCGCGCAGAGACGGATCGCATCGATTGTCTTCGCGTCCGGGATTCCGTAGACGCCTGCGTTCCATTCGTCGAGCAGCACGATCTCTTCGTCTGCAAGATCGCGTCCGAGGTCGATCGCCTCGGCTGTTCGGCGCGCGATCCGCGCGATCTGGTCCCACGTCTGCGCGACCGTCGCGGAGCCGTCGATTCCCAGGATCGCGCGTTGGCGCTCCTGCGCGGCGAAGCCGGCGATCATCCCCGCCTGCGTTGAGCCGGTCACGGAGCAGACGACGACGGTGTCGAAGAACATGCCGAGCTCGCCCTCCTGTTCCGCGACTTCGGCTGCCCAACGCGCGAACCCGAGTCCGCCCAGCGGATGATCGGAAGCGCCAGCGGGGATCGCGTAGGGTCGCCCTCCCGCGGCCTCGACCGAGCCGATCGCGTCCTGCCAGCTGGGGCGGAGCGCGATGTCGAAGCCGGCCTGTGACAGGCGTATGTCGGCGCCCATGATCCGGGAGAGCAGGATGTTCCCGACCTTGTCGTAGACAGCGTCGGGCCAGTCGACCCAGCGCTCCTGAACGAGCACGCACTTCAGGCCGAGCCGGGCGGCGGCGGCGGCGACCTGTCGGGTGTGGTTCGACTGCACACCGCCGATCGAGACGAGCGTGTCGCAACCCGTCGCCAGTGCGTCGGCGGCCAGATACTCGAGCTTGCGCATCTTGTTGCCCCCGTAGGCCAAGCCCGAGTTGCAGTCATCGCGTTTGGCCCAGATGTCGACGCGACCGCCGAGCTCCTCGCTCAGGCGCTCCAGCCGATGGATCGGCGACGGGCCGAAGAGAAGCGGAACGAACGGGTAATCCGAGAGCGCCACCGTTCAACGGTAACTCGCCCGCACGGGCCAGCCGGTCGTCAGGCCGTTGCCGCTGCCGTGCGTCCGCGGTCGCCGCGGAAGAGGAAGTCGAGCACGAGGTTCGCGGCCCAGACGATGATCGTCGCCCAGACGTAGTTCCAGAACCCGTGGATGGCGAAGCCGCTGATGATCAACTGCGTCAGCCACAGCATCAGCATCGAGACGAAGAACCACACGAGACCGAGCGTGATCACCGCGAGCGGGAGGGTCAGGAGCTTCAGCAGCGGCTTCAGGATCGTGTTCAGCACACCGAAGACGGCCGCCGACCAGATCACGGTCCATCCCGAGCCACCGAAGGTGACGCCGCTCAGGATCCAGCCGGCGAGCCCGAGGACGACCGCGTTCGTCAGCCAGGAAATGAACAGCCACCTGATCACGAGGACCGACGCTACACGGTTGTGGCAGTCGCGGTCGTTCATCCGTTCGGGGTGACGGCGATGATCACGCTGACGGGGTGATGCCGAGGGGAGCATCGAGTGATTCGGTTCGTCCCATCTCCGCGCGCTTTTCGTCCTGGTCCCGCACTTCCGTGCGCCGCGCCGGCGCTGCGGCGTCGGTCGTTGCCGTCATGCTGACGGCGTCCGGATGCGGGGGCGCCGCGGGATCGGCGTTCCAGCCGGCGCACCCCGGCGTGCTCACGGTTGCGACTGCGTTCTTGCCGGCTCGCGGCTTCTGGCAAGGCCGTCCTCCGACGTCCGGCGGCTTCGAGGCCGGTCTCGCCGCGGCACTTGCGAAGCATCTCGGCCTGCATCGCGTTCAGGTAATGCAGGTCCCCTTCGCGGAGATCGTCCGCGGGAAGCTCGGCGGCGCGGACCTGGCGCTCTCACAGCTCACTCCTACGAAGGAGCGCGGGAAGTGGGTCGATTTCTCGGCGCCGTACCTCGATGCGCCGCCGGCCGTCCTCGCCCGGAGCGACGTGCAGGCGAGCGACGTCAAGGGGCTGCGCGGGCTTAGCTGGGTCGAGTCACGGCTCTCGACGCTGACGCCGATCGTCAGGCAACGCATCCGCCCGAGCCGCCCGCCGGTCGTCGTCGACGACCGCTCGGAGGCGCTCGCGGTCCTTCGTTCGGGACGGGCCGACGCGCTGATGCTCGACCTCCCGGTCGCGCTCGGCCTCGCCCACGGCAACTCGCGGTTTCACGTGCTCGGGCAGCTCGACGGGGAGGAGGATCTCGCTGCGGCGCTCCCCAACGGATCACCGAACCGTGAGATCGTCGATTCGGCGATCCGCGCGCTCCAGGCTGACGGGACGATCGATGATCTCGTTTCGCGATGGCTCGGCAAGAACGTGCAAGGCGTCCCGCTGATCCTCACGGCGCAATGACGCCGCTCGGAGCGATCACAGCACCGTCCGGGCCGGTCTTCGAGTTCTTCGTGCTCTTC
>VAXB01000138.1 GCA_005883995.1 Actinomycetota bacterium | reverse complement strand
TGGTCCTCGCGTTCTGCCTGTCGCTGTTCGGAACGTTCCTGACGCGCAGCGGGATCATCCAGTCGATTCACTCGTTCACGCAGAGCTCGATCGGACCCTGGTTCCTCGGCTTCATCTGTTTCGTCGTCTGCGCGTCGCTCGCGCTCGTCTTCTGGCGCTTGCCTCTGCTGCGGTCGAAGACGAAGCTCGAGTCGCTCGTTTCACGCGAGGCGACGTTCCTCTACAACAACCTGCTCCTCGTCGCGCTCTGCCTGACGATCCTCTGGGGCGTCGCGTCTGCTGCTGATGGGGATCGGGCCGCTCGTCGCGTGGCGGCGGGCGTCGCCCCGCGCACTCGGCAAGACGTTTCTCTGGCCGATCGCCGCGGCCCTCGTTGTGGGGGCCGCACTCCTCGCCGGGGGCGCGGGTTCCTCGCGCGTCGGCGTGATCGCTTACACGTTCTCCGTCTTCGTGCTCGCGTCGATCGTGCTCGAGTTCGTACGCGGCACGCGCGCACGCAGGGCGCTCGGTTCCGAGAGCTGGCCCGCGGCGCTGTCCGCCCTCGTGGGGCGAAACCGGCGGCGGTACGGGGGCTACGTCGTTCATGCGGCGGTCGTGTTCCTCGCAATCGGCATCGCCGGTTCGAGCGCGTACCAGACCGTCCACGAGCACCGCCTGAAGCCGGGCGAGTCGATGACGGTCGCCGGAAACAGCCTCGTTTTCCGCGGCTTCCGCTTCCACCGCGCCGCGAACCACGAGGCCATTCGCGCTGTCGTCGACGTCTACCGTGGCGGACACAAGGTCACGACGCTGACGCCGGGGAAGAACAATTACTTCGCCGAGCAACAGGTCTCCAACGAGGTGGCGATCCGTCACAACTACCTCGACGGGAGCGACCTGTTTCTGATTGCCGATCAGGTGAATCGCAACGGCAGCGTCGACCTGAAGGCGTTGCAGAAACCGCTCGTGAACCTGATCTGGTTCGCGGGCTTCGTCTTCCTCGGAGGCTCGCTGATCGCGCTGTGGCCGGACGCGCGCGAGGAGCGGAGGCTCGCGGCTCGGTACGCCGGCGCACTCGCAGAAGCGTGATCGCGCTGATCGTCGCTGCGGTTATCGCAGTCGCGTGCGTGGTCGTCGTCGCACTCCCGTTCCTGCGTGAGCCGGCAGCGGAGGAGGACCGGTTCGACGCGCCCGACGAACGCGAGCAGCGCCAGCTCGCCGCGGCCGAGGAGCGTGACCGAGCGCTCGCTGCGCTGAAGGAGCTCGAGTTCGACCACCGCACCGGCAAGATCTCCGACGACGACTACCGAGCGCAGGTCGGCCCGATGCGCCGACGGGCGGCGGAGGCTTTACGCGCACTCGACGCACCGCGCGAGCCGCGGCCGGGCAAGGTGGCGTCACGTGGCTAGCTGTCGAGTCTGTGGCGCGAGGCTCTCGCGCGGTTCACGCTACTGCACGCAGTGCGGCCGACCGACCGACGCCGGCGAGACGCACATACTCGACCTGCCGCCGGAGGAGACCGGCGACGTTTCGATCCACCACGTCCGCGCCGAGCGTCGCCTCTACGGCGTCACACCCGCGACCGCTGCGCTCGTCGTCGCAGCCGCTGCGCTGACGCTTGCGATCGTGTTCTTCGCGACCGGTCACTGGCCGCTCGGGCTCGTCTTGCTCGGCGTCGCAATGCTGCTGGTGCTGCTCTTCTTCGAAGCGGCTCGCCGAACGCCGCGTGGGACGAAGTCGCGATCGACGGCGGAGGCACTCGATGGCTTCAGGCTGCGCGCCGGAGTCGCCGCGGACTCGCTTGCCTCGCGGGGTCGCGCAGCGCGCGAGCTCGTCCAGATCAGGCGCGAGCTCCGGCAGATGTGGGCATTCCGCTCGCAACTGCTGTTGGAGCTCGGCGATGCGGTGTACCGTGGCGACGACGAAGCGAGCCGAACGGCGCGTGCGCGGATCGACGAGCTCGACCGTCTTGCGGCGCAGAGGGAGGAATACATGCAGCAGGTCGTCGAAACGACGCAGCAGCGGCTGGAGCGTCGGCGCCTCGAGGTGCAGCCGACGATGATCGCCGAGGCGCCGCGCCCGCCGGAGACGCCGGCGCCGGGGGAGGGTAACCCGCCCGAGCCGGCGCGGATCCCCGAGCCATACCCGCCGCCCGACGAGGGATCGCCGCCGCAGCCGGCGGTCATCCCCGAGCCGGGGCCTGCCGTCATCCCGGAGCCGGGCCCTCAGGGCAGGGACGTCCGACGGACTGCCGAACCTTGACGGGATGGTCCGACGCCCGGCCCTGCTCGCCGCGCTCGCTGTGGCCCTGGTGCTCGTCGCGCCGGCGGCGGGTGACAACTCGCAGAAGATCCAGCGCCTGCACGAACAGGCCGCGGCTGCGCACCAGCGCGAAGCCGCGCTGAACGCGCAGATCGCCGACGTCACGACGAAGATCCGGACGCTCGAACGTCAGGTCGGCGACGTGTCCCAGCGGCTCACGGTCCTCGAGCACGACCTCGAGCTCCACCAGGAGCGCCTCGCGAGGCTGAACGACCTGTTCCGCTTCGAGACGCAGCGGCTGCACTTCCTCCAGCATCAGTACGCGGCCGCCGTGAGCGAGCTCGACCGAAGGGTCGTCCAGCTGTACGAATCCCCGAACCCGTCGGTCGCCGAAGTCATTTTCGCCTCGGGCTCCGTCCAGGAAGCGATCGACACGCTGCACTACCTCGAGGCGATTGCCGCGCAGGACAAGCGAATCACGACCGCTGTGCAGACCGCGCGCAACGACGTGCACGCGACACGTGAGCACACGAAGAAGGTGCGCGCGGTCGTCGCGTCGGAGACGCAAATCGTCGCGATTCGCACCGAGCAGCAGCGCCAGGTGAAGGATCAACTGCTCGTCTCCCAGCATCGGCTCTCGAGCGCGCGGAGCAGCAAGCAGAGCGCGCTTGCGTCGACGAAACAGCTCGAACAGCAATGGATCCAGGAGGCGAACGATCTGGCCGCACAGGATGCGCGCGTACGCGCTCAACTCGCGCAGGTGCAGTTGCACACATCGGCGACGCCGTCGGCGAGCGGGCTCATCTGGCCGGTCAGCGGCCCCGTTGTCAGCCCGTTCGGCATGCGCTGGGGACGGCTGCACGCCGGCATCGACATCGCGGTTCCGAGCGGCACGCCGATTCACGCGGCTGCGTCGGGCACGGTTGCGCTCGCCGGGTGGGTCGAGGGGTACGGCAACTACACGTGCATCGATCACGGCGGCGGGATGGCGACGTGCTACGCGCACCAGTCGTCGATCGGCGTCGGCACCGGGCAGCACGTGACGCAGGGCGAGGTGATCGGGTACACGGGCTGCACCGGCCATTGCCTCGGCCCGCATCTCCATTTCGAGGTGCGGATCAACGGGACGCCCGTCGATCCGCTCGGCTACCTCTAGGCCGTCGGTCTCAACGTCCAAAAGCACCGGCCGCCCCGGGGGAGGCGGCCGGCGTCGTCGGGAGACGACTGTGTCTTCGTAGGCGAATTGACCCAGTCCTCGACTCGCTTCGCTTACGAATTACAAGAGGTAAACGATCCGCGTCGAGATCTGGTTACGGGAGCCGCGCGCGGGGCTCAGCCCATCACGCCGAACGTCTGCGCCAGGAGGAAGAGGTTGAGGGCTGAGATCACGACGGCGACCCCGATCGCAGCGGCTTTCGTCCGCGTGCTGTTCACGAGGGTTCCCATGATGTCGCGGCGGCTCGTGAAGAGCACGAGCGGAATGAGCGCGAAGGGAATCCCGAAGGAGAGGACGACCTGGCTGAGCACGAGCGTCCGCGACGGGTCGAGGCCCAGGCCGATCACGACGAACGCCGGGAGCATTGTCACGAGGCGCCGGACGACCACCGGGATCCGGCGGCGCAGGAACCCTTGCATGACCACCTGGCCCGAAAGCGTGCCGACGGTCGAGCTGGACAGGCCGGAGGCCGTGGGAATGAGCGCGAAGGGAATCCCGAAGGAGAGGACGACCTGGCTGAGCACGAGCGTCCGCGACGGGTCGAGGCCCAGGCCGATCACGACGAACGCCGGGAGCATTGTCACGAGGCGCCGGACGACCACCGGGATCCGGCGGCGCAGGAACCCTTGCATGACCACCTGGCCCGAAAGCGTGCCGACGGTCGAGCTGGACAGGCCGGAGGCCGTGAGCGCGAGCGCGAAGAGGAAGCTCGACGCTCCGCCCAGGATCGGCTCGAGCGTCCGGTGTGCACCCTCGAGCTTCTCGATGTGGTTGAGGCCGTGGCCGAAGAACACGGTTGCCGCGATCACGAGCATCGCGACGTTGATCAGCCCCGCGATCGACATCGCGATCAGGACGTCGATGCGTGTGTAGCGATAGAGCTTGTGCGCCTCCTCATCCGTCCGCGCCACGATGCGGTTCTGCATCAGTGCGGAGTGGAGGTAGATCACGTGCGGCATGACGGTCGCGCCGAGGATCCCGACCGCCAGCACGACCGACTCGTTCCCCTTGAAGTCGGGGACGACCGCGTGGTGCGCGACCGTCCCGAGCGGAGGGTGGGCGAGCCAGAGCTCGGCGAGGTAGCAGATGCCGATCACGAAGACGAACGCCGTGATCACCGCCTCGAACGGTCGGAACCCGTAGCGCTGCAGCCCGAGGATCGCCAACGTGATGACACCGGTGATCACGGCGGCAGGGAAGAGCGCGATCCCGAGCTTCGCCGAGAGCGTCTGGATCAGCATCGCCATCAGGTTCGCGGCGACGATCACCCACACGAGCGTGTACCCGAACTTCGAGCCGCCGGCGATGTTCGTCGCGAAGTTCCCGGGGTCGACGTAGGCGACGCACGCGATGAACGCCGGCCCGAGGAACGGCCACAGGCTCCAGCGCTCGCCACGGAGGACGCTCTGCCCCGACGCGGCCAGCTCGGTAGCGTTCATGCCGGAAGTTTAGCCGTGTCTAACTTCCGTGTGGTTCCGGCGAAGGCGCCGGCCCCGCTTCCAGGCTGAGACCTTCGAGGCCCGCAGGACGTGCAAGTCCGGCAGATTGCGGTAGCGCTCGGCGTCGTCGAAGCCGTATCCGACGAAAAGCTCGTCGGGGACGGTGAACCCGACGTAGCGGACGGGGAGGTCGTCCACGAGCCGCCGGTACGGGCGGTCGCAGCGTTAGGCCCGTGTCGATGATGTCCTCCACGATCACGACGTCTCGACCGGCGACCTCGGAATCCAGGTCCTTCAGGAAGCGAACGCGAGCGTGGCCGCCCGTGTCCGCGTCCGCGCCGTAGGACGCGAGCTCGAGGAAGTCGATCGCATGAGGGATGCGCACGCTGCGCGTGAGGTCGGCGAGGAAGACGATGCTCGCCTTGAGCGGCGCAACGAGTAGCGGCATGCGGCCGTCGTAATCGCGCGCGATGTCGCGCCCGAGCTCGCCGACGCGCACACGTAATTCGTCCCGTGTGAGATAGACCTCGCCGACCTCGCGCGAGTCGGCTACGACGCGAGCTCGAGCCTGTATCGCTCCGCCAGGCGCTCGATGTCGCGCTTGTAGAAGAGCTTGACGCGTACGCCCGGATAGCGCTCGCGCAGCTTGCGCAGCTTGCGGTTCTTCCGCGTCACGAGCGATTGCTTCATCACCGTGACCTCGACGTAGAGGTCCTGCTCGGGCAGGTAGAAGTCCGGCTTGAACGCCTCGACGGTCCGCCCGTCCTCGTCCTCCTCGAGCACGAACGTCGTGGGCTCGTACTCCCACGGTACGCCGTAGTAATCGAGGACCTTCGCGCACTCGAGCTCAGCGCGATTGACGAACCGAGGCGGTTCCTTGCCGCGATATGCCTGGAAATCTGGACTTTCCAGCGTCACCTGCGTCCAGGGTAGCAGCCGGTCCGGATGGCCCATACTTCGCGTATGTCGAGCAATCACGGCACGCGGCCGTTCGTGATCGCGCAGATCTCGGATCTCCACTGCGGCGGGCCGCATTTCCTGCCGAACCTGCTCGACCGCGCGGTCAACGAGGTGAACGACCTCGAGCCCGACATCGTCGTCGTCTCGGGCGACCTGACGACCTTCGGCTTCAAGGAGGAGTACGCGCAGGCGAACTCGTATCTCAGCCGGATTGCGTGCCCGAACGTCGTCGTGATTCCCGGCAACCACGACTCGCGGAACGTCGGCTACGTGCATTTCGAGGAGCTGTTCGGGCCGCGGAACTCCGTCCTGCGCGTGGGCGGGGTGACCGTCGTCGCCGTGGACTCGACCGAGCCTGATCTCGACCACGGTCAGATCGGCCGCGGGCGCTACGGCTGGATCGAGGAGAGCTTCGAGCCGCCTGCGGATCTACGCGTGTTCGTCTGCCACCACCATCTGCTCCCGGTTCCGGGAACGGGCCGCGAGCGCAACGTGATCTACGACGCAGGGGATGCAATCGAGTGTCTGCAGCGCGCGGGCGTGAATCTCGTCCTCTCGGGTCACAAGCACGTGCCGTACGCGTGGCGGCTCGAGAACCTGTTCATCGTCAACGCCGGGACGGTGTCGTCGCTGCGCCTGCGCGGGAACACGAGGCCCTGTTACAACGTGATCGAGTACACGGGCTCGCACGTCGCGGCGTGGCGGAAGTACCCGTTCCACGGGCAGGAGAAGATCATCCAGTTCCGCGTCGATACGTTGGAGTTCGAGAAGTACACGGCGCGGATCGAGGGCGAGGTGACGGCCCGGCGATGAGAGCGGTCGTCGTCATCGACGGCGAGCACTACGCGCCCGTGGTTCGCGACGCGCTCGCGTCACTGCCGTACGAGGTGACCGGCGTGTGGATGGCCGGCGGTGCGGAGAAGCTCCGCGGGGGCGAGGACTACGGCGTTCCCGTCGTCGGCGGCTTCGACGCGGCCGAGGTCGTCGTCGACCTGTCGGACGAGCCGGTGCTGAGCCCGGCGAAGCGGTTCCGGCTAGCGAGCGAGGTGCTGGCGCGCGGCCTGTCATACGTCGGGCCGGACTTTCGCTTCGACCCGCCGGCGTTCGAGTCGTTTCCGCTGCCGTCGCTCGCCGTGATCGGAACGGGCAAACGTGTCGGCAAGACCGCGGTGACCGGACACGTCGCGCAACGGCTCGCGCGAGATCGCGACGTCGTCGTCGTCGCGATGGGCCGCGGCGGCCCGGCCGAGCCCGAGGTGATCGACGTTCAACCGACGGTGGAGTCGTTGCTGGAGTTGTCGCGATCCGGACGCCACGCGGCATCCGACCATCTCGAGACGGCGGTCGCTGCCGGAGTCGTCACGATCGGCTGCCGGCGCGCTGGCGGCGGCCTCGCGGGAACCGTCACGACGTCGAACGTCGCCGCCGGCGCGGCGCTCGCTGCCGAGCGGACCCCGGACGTCGTCGTTTTTGACGGAAGCGGGGCCGCGATTCCGCCGGTCGACGTCGACGCCCGGATCCTCGTCGTCGGCTCGGGACAGGACGCGACGGCGTACCTGAACGCCTACCGCGTGCTTATCTCCGACGTCGTCGTCGCGCTGGGCGATCCGGACGCGAACGCGAACACGATACGCGCCCTCAAAGGCATTCCCGTCGTACGCGTCGACCTCCGGCTGCGACCGCTCGAGCCGCTCCGCGGGCGGCGGGTCGCCGTGTTCACGACCGGGCCCGCGCCCACCGATCACCTCGACGCCGACGTCGTCGCGGTTTCGCACAACCTGGCCGACCGTCCGCGGCTCCGGCACGACCTCGAGTCGCTCGACGCCGACGTCTACCTGGCAGAGCTCAAGGCCGCGGCGATCGATGTCGTCGCCGAGTGCGCCGCCGAGCGTGGCGTCGACTTCGTCCTCGCCGTCAACGACGTCAGCTCGGACGAGCTGGACTCGGTGCTCGACGGTCTCGTCCCCGAGCCGGTGCGCGCATGACCCACCCGCGGCACGTCGAGCCTCTTCCGCTCGGGACGGACGACCAGCCGTACTCGAAGGGACTGATGGCACGTGCGCTCGTCGCGGTCGGCGTGCCGGCGGTCCGCGCATACGAGCTCGCCCGCCGGATCGACAACGACCTCAACGACCGAGGCGAATCGACGCTGGAGCTCGCGCGGCTCGAAGAGCTCGCGGTCGCGGTGCTCGGCGAGGCGGACGGCGCCGGCACGATGCGTCGGCTGCGGCAGTTTGCGGCGCTCCGCGAGCTCGATCTCCCCGTGATCCTGCTCGTCGGAGGCGCAACCGGAACCGGCAAGTCGACCGTCGCCACCGAGTCTGCGCACCGCCTCGGCATCACCCGCGTCACGTCCACCGACTTCGTCCGCCAGACGATGCGCGCATTCTTTTCGGCGGAGTTCATGCCGTCGATTCACTACTCGAGCTTCGAGGCCGGCGCCGGCCTGCGCCAGCCGGACCAGGCGGAGGATCCGGTGATCGCAGGCTTCCTCGAGCAGACGCGCAACGTCCTCGTCGGCGTCCGCGCGTCGATCGACCGCGCCCTCGAGGAGGGGTGGTCGATGGTGCTCGAGGGCGTCCATCTCGTTCCGGGCATGCTCCCGGAGATCGACGGCGCGCTCGTCGCGCAGTGCGTGCTCGAGGTGGAGGACCCGAAGCAACACAGCAGCCACTTTCTCGTCCGTGACGCCGGCTCGAACGGTGTCCGTCCACATGACAAGTACGTCGACCGCCTGGCCGACATCCGCCGGATTCAGGCGTCGATCGTCGCGCGCGCGGACCGCCACGACGTGCCGGTGGTCGAGAGCGCGAACCTCGATCTCGCGATCGGCCGCGTGATCGATCTCGTGCTCGCGGCCGCCGAAGAGGTACAACCCGTCTCGTGACCGAGACGGTTCCACAGCCATCCGAGGCCGAGGCGGCGCCGCAGAACAACAACCTCTGTCGTTGCGAGTCGTACGCGCGTGTGACCGAGCGCGCAGCCCTCGCGGGTGCACGCTGGCTCGGGCGGGCAAATGACGAGTCGGCCGAGGACGACGCCGCCCAGGCGATGCGCGGCGTTCTCGACACGTTCCCGATCGAGGGCCGCGTCGTGATCGGGTCGGCCGACGACGAGTCGCCGCTCGCCGCCGGGGCTGCGATCGGAGCCGGGGGAGAGGCCGTCGACCTCGCCCTCGACCCGCTCGAGGGCCGCGGCGTCGTCGCGCGCGGCGGCAACGGCGCGATGTCGATGATCGCCGTCGGCGAGCCCGGCCGCTTCACGGCGCTGCCCGACTTCTACATGCGGAAGATGGCAGTTGGCCCGCGCGCCCGCGGCGCCATCGACCTCCTGCGCCCGGTCGGCGAGAACATCGAGGCGATCGCGGAGGCGTTCGGGCGGCGCGTGAACGACGTGACGACGATCGTGCTCGATCGCCCGCGGCACCACGACCTGATCGAGGAGATCCGCAACTCCGGCGCGCGTATCAAGCTGATCCAGGACGGCGACGTGACCGCGGCGATCTCTGCCGCGATCCGCGGAACGAACGACCACCTCGCGATCGGGATCGGCGGCACCCGGCAGGCCGTGCTCTCGGCCGCCGCGCTGCGCTGCCTCGGCGGCGAGCTGCAGGCGCAGTTCTGGCCCACCTCCCGCCGCGAGATCGACGAGCTGCGGGAGGCCGGAATCGTCGACTACGAGCGCGTCTTCAACACCGAGGATCTCGCACCGGGCGAGGTGATCGTCGCCGCAACCGGCGTCTCGAACGGAGACCTTCTGCGCGGTGTCCGCTTCCTCGCCGACAGCGCCCGTACGCACTCCCTGCTCATGTGCACGCGCTGCAACTG
>VAXB01000137.1 GCA_005883995.1 Actinomycetota bacterium | reverse complement strand
GTCGCGAAGGAGATCGGGCAGTCGATGCACGTCGGGCCGATCGTTTCGAGCGACCTCTTCTACAACCCCGACGAGGGGCAATACGAGCGGTGGTCGAAGCGCGGCGTGCTCGCGGTCGAGATGGAGGCTGCGGCGCTCTTCACCGTCGGCGCGCTCCGCGGCGTCCAGTCGGGCTGTCTGCTGACGGTGAGTGACATCGTCGTCGAGGGCGTGTTCACCCGGATCTCCGACGACGAGCTGCGCGCGGCCGTGGATCGCATGACGCGCGTCGCGCTGGCGACCGCGACGGCCGACCAGAAGCACTGAGCCACACCGTCTTCCTCGTCAACCCGGCGTCGGCGAACGGCTCGACGGGAAGACGTTGGGCCGACATCGCGCATCGCGCCGCCCTCGCCGGCCTGAACGGCGACGCGCTGATCAGCACGCGGCCGGGAGAGCTCGCCGACCTCGCGGAGGGCGCTGCGCGCGACGGGGCCGAACGCGTCGTCGTCGTCGGCGGCGACGGGACGATCAACGAGGTCGTCAACGGGTTGCTCCGCGTCGACGAGGCGCCGGAGCTCGCGGTGCTCGCCCGCGGGACCGGCGACGACTTCATCCGCAGCCACGCGATTCCGAGCTCGCTCGCGGCGGCGATCGACGTCGCGCGCGACGGGGCGTCTCGGACGGTCGACGTCGGGCGTGTCACCTACCGCCGGTGGGACGGCGGAGACGGCGAGCGCTATTTCGCGAACGTCGCGAGCGTGGGCATGAGCGGAGCGGTGGCGCAGCGCGCGAACTCCACGTCGAAAGCGCTCGGCGGACGGGCAACCTTCTTCTATGCGCTGACGCGCGAGTTCCTGGTCTGGCGGAACAGCGAGGTCAGCGTCGATGCCGACGGCGAGACGCGGCGTGGGCCGATGCACGATGTCGTCGTCGCAAACGGCGCGTTCCACGGCGGCGCGATGAAGCTGGCGCCCGACGCGAAGCCAGACGACGGCCTGTTCGACGTGCTGCTCATCGGTGACGTCTCGAAGCTCGACTTCCTCACGACGGCGCCGAAGCTGTACAGCGGCAAGCATCTCGGGCACCCGAAGGTGGAGGTGCTTCGGGGCTCCGTCGTCGGCGTCGACGCAGCCGTCCCGCTGCCGCTCGAGACCGACGGCGAGGTACTGGGAACGACCCCCGCCCGTTTCGAGATCGTCCCGCGAGCGCTGCGGCTCCGCGTTCCGCGCTAGCTCGAGGAGCTCTTCTTCTTCGACCCGCTCGACGAGGAGCGGCTTCGCGTCGACGAGGCCGGCGATGCCGAGGGCGGCTTGCCCTCGAGCTTGTCGACCCGGTGCTCGAGCGTCTTCATCCGCTTCTCGAGCGCGTCGAGGCCGCGGAGCCGCTTTTGCATCTCGTCCACGCGGTCGCGCAGGCTGTTCAGCGGGCCGAGCACCCGATCGGCGCCGGGCGCCGAGCCGAACCGCTGGATCGCCTCTTCGCCGACATCGGCGAGCTTGCCCACGATGTTCCGTTGCGCCACGGCGGAGACCTTACTTGACGGAGAACCCGTTTCACAATGAACCCTTGTGCCGCCGGGCGAAGCGTCATTGCGAAACGAGTCCTAGGCGTGGATGACGACCGGAGTGCCGTTGAAGGCGGCGGCGAAGACGCGCCGGAGCGTGCTGTTCGGGAGCCGGATGCACCCATTCGAGACGGCGTGCCCGATTGACCACGGCTCGTTCGTGCCGTGAATCGCGATCGGGCCGCCCTGCACCCAGCCCGTCAGGACGTTCGAGTACGCCGAGATCCCGACGGCGCCGGGCCCGAAGGGACCGGACGGGTCGTCCGGGATCAGCCTCTGGTTCACGTAGTAGTGCCCGAGCGGCGTCGGCGTCGCCGGCGAGCCGACGGCGACGGTCGCGCGCAGGACAGCTTTTCCGCTGCGGAACAGCGTGAGCCGCCGAGCCGAGACATCGACGTCGATCCTGGTCTTGACGGTCGCCATGTCGACGTCGCCCGCCCGCACCCAGCCGGTGACACCGTTCGGCCGGATCGGCAGCTGGACGCGGAACCACGTCGGGACACAGCGCGGCCCGAGCCGGGCGCCCCGCACGGAGAACACCGTCGGCACGCCGTTCTGGTTGAGCCTCCCGAACCGGCCGAGGACGGGTCCACCGGGCGTCCGTCGAGCGACGGCGGTCGAGCGCACGATCGCCGCGTACGCGAGCCGCGGCGTCCCGTAGCGGCGATACGCACCGGCGCGACAGGTTCGCGCGATCGGGACCGCAGCGTCGGGCTTCGCAGCCGACGTTGCACCGGTCGACCCGGCGCAGCCGGTCGAGCCGAGCCCGATGGCGACAACGAGGGTCGCTGCGACGGGTGTACGTCTATTCACGGTTTGGTAACGAAGTGCCGACAACATTCGTCACGACCGTACGTCGAATTAGATTGAGGACGATGAACGTCAAGGACATCCACAAGCACACGGCCGTCACCGTGCACACGCTCGGTCAGCGGTCGGGCGTCCCGTACGAGGTCGAGCGGACGGTCTGTTCCGACTGCCGCCGGCTCCTCGACGAGAAGCCGCTCCGGCGCGCGGCAGCCTAGGGGCTCGCCAGCGCCTCGGCGAGCGCGGCGAGCGTCGCGCCCGCCGGCCCGTCCACCCTCACCTCCGCGAGACCGTCGTACGGCGTCGGCGCCTGGTTGACGATCGCGAGGCTCGCGCCGGCGGCGAGCGCCTCATCCGGGAGAGCCGCGACCGGGTAGACCTCGAGCGACGACCCGACGACGAGCAGCATGCCCGCGGTGCGGACGAGTTGCTGCGCCCGCTCGAGCGCCCCGACCGGCAGCAACTCGCCGAACATGACGACGTCCGGCTTGAGAATCTCGCCGCAGCGTGCGCACCCCGGCGCCGGATCGTCCCCGAGCGCCTCCACGAGGTCTGCCAGCGCCATGCGCTCGCCGCACGCAGGGCAGCTCGCGGTCCGGATCGATCCGTGCACCTCGATCACGTCGGCCGATCCGGCGCGGGTGTGCAACCCGTCGATGTTCTGGGTGACGACCGCCCGTACGAAGCCGCCACGCTCGAGCTCCGCGAGCGCGAGATGGCCGGCGTTCGGCTCCGCCCGGCTCAGCGCCTCGAAGCGAAGAGCGTAGAACTCCCAGACCTTCGCCGGATCGCGCCGAAAAGCCGAGATCGTCGCGTACTCCATCGGGTCGTACTGCGCCCAGATGCCCGACGGCGAGCGGAAGTCGGGAATGCCGCTCTCGGTCGAGATGCCCGCGCCCGTCAGCACGACGCACGGCCGGCGCGAACGCATCAGCTCGGCGAGGTCCATCCTCGTAGAGTGCCGCCGGTGGACGGCTTCCGCTTCCACACCGACGTCACCGTGCGCTTCGCCGAGACCGACGCACAGGGCGTCGCGCACAACTCCGTGTACCTCGTCTGGTTCGAGGTCGCGCGCGTCGCATACCTCGAGGCCTTCGCGGGCGGCTATCCCGCGCTCCGCTCGAACGGGATCGAGTCGTTCGTGCTCGAGTCGCACGTCCGCTACCGGACGCCGGCACGGTTCGACGACCGGCTCAGGATCTTCGCCCGTGTCGGTGAGCTCCGCGGCGCGCGCTTCCGCTTCGACTACGCCGTCGACTGCGACGGATCGATGGTCGCCGACGGCTGGACGGCGCACGCGTGCGTCGACGCTGTCACGCTGCGACCGA
>VAXB01000136.1 GCA_005883995.1 Actinomycetota bacterium | reverse complement strand
TTCAACCTGCTCGTCAGCATCCCCTCGCTGCTCTGCTCTCCGCGCTTCGAGCTCGAGCTGATCCTCACCCACCAAGACGAGCTTCGCGTCCACCGGCAAGGGCAGGCATACCGTCGCCACGGCTGGGTCGTGGTCGGCCGCCGCCTCGTCTCGGTCGAACGATGCCTCCGCCTCGCCTCCCCAGGCGATGCCGCCGACCTCCTCCCACCTGGCCTACCCGAACTATTCGACACCGCCGAGCTCGCCGAGGCAGCCGCACTCGAGCGACGGCTCGCCCAACAAATGACCTACTGCCTGCGAGCAATGGGCGTGCTCGATACCGCAGGCAAACGTGGCAATGCCCTGGTCCACCGCCGCGTCGATTCGGCGCGCAGTTGCTGACGCACGGAGCGACGGCGAGCTCGAGTCCCAGCAAGTCCGCGACCTTCTGTAAGTAGATCGGCGTGGTGGCGCGAAGAAGCACGAGACCCCGAGCGCCAATATGTCGAAGCGCAAATCTCGAAGACCTTCGCGTAGTCATTCGGAAGATCGTTCGGCACCCTAATGCTGAAGGGCCGGGCATCGTAGAAGCCGAGCACTACCCCGGCCCGATCTTCGCGCAAGGCCAAACGGACCCCGAACCCGGCGCTCCGCAGAAATAACAAGGCTCCGCTAATGGCACGAAAGCAAGTCCTCATCTCTGACCTGTCCGGCGAAGAGATCCCAGACGGCAAGGGACAACCGTGCGAATCACGTTCCCGGACGCGCGTAACGGAGTGCGCGGGCTCGACCTGACCGACGCAGAAGCGGAGAAGCTCGGCGGGCGTCAGGTCGCACGGCGCGGATGCCGGCCGACGTCAGCGTCGAACGGGAACTAGCCGTTTATCCGCGCTGAGCGCGGAGAGGATTTTAGTTGAGGCCGGGCGAGTCTAGGTGTGGTGGAGGCCGTTGGCCGAGACCCCGCCTCCGGCCTCTTGTGTCCCTTTCGGCCACTTCGCCCGCAGTAACTCGTACATAGCCTCGCCGTGACCGCTACTTCTCCCTTCCTCGGACAGTCCTTTCACCCTCCGAATCAGGCGGCACACCTCCTTGAACCCTTCCTAATGGGGGTGCAGACTGAACTTTGGGGAGCCCCACGCGGTATCTGGGCGGGGACACGTATCCCTACCTCGGTCCGGGCAAGAGACGGGTGATCATCCAGATCCATACCGAGCGGATCGGCGGCTTCGGCGCCGGCGGCTAGAGGACGCATCGGGTGCATCGGGTGCGTCGGCGCGATCGGCGCGGAGAAAACACGACGGCTGACGGGGAAGCGCCACGGGACCTCGCGCGCGGAATGATTCGTGCCGCCCCGTCGTTAAAAAGAATACGAGCGGACCGTGCCGGATCCGAGTAGCCGCAAGGCGCATCGGGAGCAGGTCTGCCGAACACCTATGGAGGCTGAAGTTGAAACGAATTCATCCTGAACTGATTCCGACCACTGTCCACTGCTCGTCCTGTGGCACCGACCACGTGGTTGCGTCCAGTCGGGCCGGCGTCGTCGTCGACGTCTGCTCGAACTGCCATCCGGCGTATACCGGGCGCGAGCGCGCGGTGCACGGCGGCAGCCGGATCGAGCGCTTCGAGCGGCGACGTGCTGCCGCGCGCCCGGCACGGGCAAGCGCCTGACAACCCAAGGAAAGGAACGGCAATTCTGAACACGCATGTCGAAACACCGATCCGCGTCTTCGTCGAGGAGGTCGAGGACCGCGGAGCCATCACCGAGGACGAGCTCGAGGCGTTCGCACTCGAGCACGACCTCGTCTCCGACGAGCTGGGCGAGCTCCGTGCGGACCTCGAGAGCCGTGACGTCGAGATCCAGGCTCCAAGGGCGGAGCGCGAGCAGCAGCGGTCCACTCCGGCCGACCAACGTGAGACGAGCGGCTCGACCGATTCGGTGACGCTGTTCATGAACGAGGCCGGGCGTCATCGCCTGCTCACCGCAGCGGACGAGGTCGCGCTAGCGAAGCGCACCGAGCGCGGCGACGCAGCCGCGAAGGAGCGGATGATCAACGCGAACCTGCGCCTGGTCATCTCGATCGCAAAGCGGTATCAGGGGCACGGGCTTCCGCTCGGCGACCTGATCCAGGAAGGCGTCATCGGGCTCAACCGTGCCGTCGAGAAGTTCGACTGGCGACGCGGGTACAAGTTCTCGACCTACGCAACGTGGTGGATCCGCCAGGCATGCCAGCGCGCAGTCTCGAACCAGTCGAGCACGATCCGCATCCCGGTTCACGTGCACGAGCGGCGGATCAAGCTGAACCGCGCGCGTCAGCGACTCGAGGCGACCCGTCCGGGAACGCCGACGAAGGAGGAGCTCGCGCAGGCGACCGGGATCGATCTGAACTACGTCGAGGAGGCGCTCGGCGCCGTCGAGGCGACCACGTCGCTCAACGCGACGATCGGCTCCGACGGCGACGGCGAGCTCGGTGACCTCTTCTCCGATCCGACCGCGGTCGACCCGTCGGAGGAAGCGGATGCCGCGGTCGAGCGGTCGAACGTGCGACGCGCGGTGCGCGACCTGCCGGAGCGCGAGCGTCGTCTGATCGAGCTTCGGTTCGGTATCGACTGCGAGCCGCACTCGCTGGAGAAGATCGGCCGCGAGCTCGGGATCACGCGCGAGCGTGCCCGCCAGCTGGAGCTGGAGGCACTGGCGGCACTCGAGCGGAAGCTCGCCGGCACGCGAACACCGGACAAGCTCGCCGAAGCGGCATAAGCAGGGCGTTCCGCTTCTCGCCGCGTGCTCGAAAGAGTGCCAGGCGCTTTCAGGGCGCCTGGCACTGCTGCGCCGTAGCGCGCTGTGCCGCCAGTACCGACTGTTCGTCGACACCTGTCGTCGGACGAGATCGATCCGTCTAGAACTCGAGCCGTCGCGGACCATTCCGGCGCTCTTACGGAATAGACCAGGGCCGAGCCACCCTTGGAACGATCGGATCTACGAGCTCTTGCTTGCTGTCGCCTTGCCGCCCTTCCGCCCGGCAGCCTTCTTTTGCGCGGTCGTGCCGCCCTGCGAGGACGAAGATTTCGATGAGCCAGAACCGGAGCTCTTACCTCCGCGGCTCGACGAGCCAGACGAATTCGCAATGCGCGCCGCGCGCTCCTTCGACATTCCCTTGTCTTTCAGCGCCTCGTACTGCTTCTCGTTCTTGACGTTCGAGCGCTTGTTCGGCATCACAACCTCCCGATTGTCGTTAATGATCGGTGATTGAGCACGGCGAATTAGTCTCGTCCGTGGGTCGTCCCGCATCAATCGTCCCCGGCGGCCTGTCGGTGAAACGCGCTTCGCGCAGGATCGACACGGCCGACATCCTGCGACGCGGGGCGCCGGGTTCCGGCGGTTCTTCAATCGATGCAGCCAGCGCGCCTCGGCGCCACCGGTCTCCGCGTGCAGAAAGTTCCGAAGGGGCGTCTGAATGCTGCGCGCGCAAGCCGGCGCCCCGCGAAGCGCGCATAACGGGAGCCCGCCGCGTTGGACATGCGCCCAATGATCGTCGCAAGCGGCACCACTGCGCCTGTGCTGCTCGCCCCGGCGGACCCGACCGGCTGAAGAGGGGAAGCCCCGAGGTGCCAGCGCAGCCAGTTCCGCTTCACGCGCGAGCGCGAATATCACATCGTTCTGCGGATACGTCGCTTCGATGATTCGAGTCGGTGCCAACTCGTCCGCCCGATACGCACGAGGAGGTCGGACATCGTGCTCGGCCTACCGATCCGAACGTCGGCCGAAAGGCGGGCCCGGCGCGGCTGCCGGGCCCTCCCTCCGTGCCGTGGTTCAGGTGGACGCGATGCCTTCGAGTCCGGGCGGTAGCCCGGTGACGACACCGAGCTTGGTGAGCGTGCCGTCGTCGTTGACGCGGTATTCGTCGACGGTGCCGCTGATCCCGGTCTCGCCGTACAGGAAGTGGCTGTCGCTCGGCGAGGTCAGGTCGATCGGACCTGATTCTGTGACGGCGACGATGCCGGTGGCGCCGGTCAGCGTCGGCTGGCCGTCGGCGCCGATTCGATAACCGCTCAGCGTGTCGCTGCCGGTGTTGGCCACGTAGTAGACGTCACGCGCCCGCTGGATCCAGCAGAGCGCGGCCTGGCCGTCGCTGAGCGACTTCGGATCCGTGAGCGAGCCGTCCGAGCCGACCGCGTACGTGCTCACGGCGCTGATCCCCGCCTCGCCGTCG
>VAXB01000057.1 GCA_005883995.1 Actinomycetota bacterium | reverse complement strand
CGCGAGCCATGACCCCTCCTTGCTCGTCACGCGTCCGGCGCGGCTGAGTTCGGCCGTCGCTTCGCCGTAGTACCGGACAGTCCCGCTCTCGTCCTGCGCGTACCAGTCGGTCGTGCGCTCACCGAGGCGCCCGCGGAGGAACAATCGGTCGCTGACCGCGGTGCAGGGGACACCGTCGATGACGCGTGTGGCGTCGAGCACGCGGACGACGTCGCGCGACGGTTGACCGTTCTTGACGCCGCGGTACACCCACACCGTTCCTGGTCGGAGCGGGAACCACGGGTTGACGACGCGGGACACGGCGGCCGCCTGAGACCCGGAGCTCGCGTTCCAGCAAACGGCAGCCACGCAAGCTGCCGCAACGAGAGCCGTCGGACGCTGTCGTTTCATCCCGCGGAACGGTATGCCGAAAGCCTGAGATCGCTCTGAGACTCGTCTGCCCTTGCGTAGTACGTGTGACCTGTGCCATACCTGTCCTAGCCGCCGAACGAAGGAGCCTTCATGAGCAGCGCCCAATCGCAAGCCGCGCGCAAGCCGATCGTGTTGATCCACGGGATGTGGATGACGCCGCACAGCTGGGAGAAATGGATCGCGCGCTATTCCGCGCGCGGATACGACGCGATCGCACCGGGATGGCCCGGGGTCGACCGTTCACCCGCCGAGCTGCGCGAGGATCCCTCGGCACTGAAGGGTCTCGGGCTTGCGAAGATCGTCGACCACTACGACGGGATCGTCCGCGGGCTCGACCAACCGCCGATCGTCATCGGGCACTCCTTCGGCGGGCTGGTCACGCAGTTGCTGTTGAACCGCGGCCTCGGCGCTGCCGGCGTGGCGATTGCGACCGCTCCGCCGAAGGGTGTCATCGCCCTGCCGCCGTCGACGCTCCGCACGGGATGGCCCGGATTGAAGAATCCGTTCAACCGGAACGGCCTCGCGCCCCTGAGCGCGAAGCAGTTCCAGTGGCGGTTCACGAACACGCTCGGCCGCGCCGAGTCGGATGCGATTTACGAAGAGCAGTACATCCCGGGAACGAACCGTGCGTTCGTCGAGGATGCGTTCGCGAACCTGTCCGGTAAGTCGCCGGCGGCGATCGACTTCGACAACAGCGCGCGGCCGCCGCTCCTACTTGTTGCCGGCGGCGCCGACCACGTCAGCCCACCCGCGCTCAACAAGAGCGTCCTGAAGCTCCAGCGCAAGGCCGCGTCGGCGACGGAGTTGAAGGAGTACCCGGGCCGCACGCACTTCACCGCGGGCATGGACGGGTGGGAGGAGGTTGCCGACTACGCGCTCGAGTGGGCGGTGCAGCACGCGACTGCCGGCGTTCCCGCCGCGGTCGACGCGGCGCCGGAGCGTCCGGCGACGAGTCCGGCCTGACTAGATCGTCTTGAACTGCTCGAACGGCTGCCTGCAGCTCGTGCAATAGCGCAGCGATCTGCAAGGCGTCGGGCCGAAGAGGTTCTCGAGCCGCGTGTCGGTAGAGCCGCAGTAGGGGCAGCGGAAGATCGCGCCGTTCAGCTGGAGGAGGTTCGTCGCGGCGCGCGGCGTCGGCGGCGCGAAGCCGGCTTCGCGAAGCTTGTCGCGTCCCGCCGCTGTGATCTTGTCGGTCGACCACGAGTCGTCGAGGACGACCTGCACGTGGGGCAGAGCGCCGAGCGCGCGCACGCTCGCTTCCATTGCGTCGCGCATCACCTCGAGCGCCGGACAGCCGAGGAACGTCGGCGTGAACTCGATGCGAACGTTTTCGTCCTCCACCTCCACGTCGCGGATGACGCCGAGGTCGACGAGCGACACGACCGGGATCTCGGGGTCGGGAATCTCGGCGAGCGCATCCCAGACCTGCGCGGCCGTCACCATGTCGCGCCCGGCACGCTGCGGCGCACCATCGTCATCTCCTCCCACAGCTCGCGCAGCTCCTCGGATTGCCGGTCGCGCTCGACCGCGTCGACGGGCTCGAAGCCGACCCGGCCGGCGAGCTCGGCGCGTTGCTCCGGCGCGAGTACGCCGAGCGCGAGCGGCCACAGCTCGCGCAGCGCCTCCTGGTAGCGCGGCTCGTCGCGCAGACGCTCGTTCCACATCCGGGCGTGGAGTCGGTGGTACTGCTCCTCCCGGTCCATCTTCGCCGCGAGGCCTGCGACGTCTGCGTCGTCGGCTTGCTTCAACGCCGCGAGGCGGATCTCGTCCGCGGTCTCGTACAGGTAGTGGCGTGCAATCGTGTGCGCCCACTCGAGCCGGCGCTGCTCGACGAGCGGCGCGCTCCGGTATTCGGACGGATCGCGGTCGAACGCGAGCTCGTCGGCGGTCGTTCCGAGCTCGCGCGCGGCGAGCTCGTAAAGCGCGCGCGCATGCCCGATCTCGTTCTGGGCGATCGACGAGAAGGCGACGTCCTCCTCGAGTGACGGCGCGATGCCCGTCCACTCGGAGTCGCGCCAGCCGAGGATCAGCTCGTCGTCAGCTAGCTCGAGCAGTGCCGGCGCGCTCACGTGCCTCCTTCAGCTTCGCCTTCAAGGAATAGCCGTCGACGCGGTGGTACGTCTTGTTCAGCTCGTCGGCGAAATCGGTGACGGTGTGGATCGCAGCGCGAGGGACGACCCACAGCGCCTCGGATTCCTGCCTGCGCCCGTACTGCTCGCGTGCGAACGCTTCGGCGAACGTCGCGTCAGGCGCGTCGACCGACCCGGCGTGAGCGAAGGCCGCGCCTTTCTTCTCCTGCCGGAAGACCTCGTAGATCAAGCGGCTTCGGCGAGCACGACCGACCGCACCCAGGCTTCCTGCTCCAGGAACTTCCGGCGGAACGCGAGCCGCTCCTGGGTCTTCGGGCCGTGGCCGGTGACGACGTGCTTCAGTTCGTCCCAGTCGGGCTCCGAGTACTCCCACACACCGTCGTCGCGCTTGCGCAGCTTCGCGTCCGGCACCGTGAGGCCGAGCTCCCAGATCTGCGGCACGTAGCCGTCCAGGAACTGCTGCCGCGCCTCCTCGTTGCCCTGCGACTTGATCCGCCAGACGTACATCGGATCGTCTTCCTTCGGGATCGGGTTGCCATGGAACTGCATCAGCGGCCCCCACCACCGGTTCAGCGCCTCCTGCACGAGCTCGCGCTGCTCGTCGGTGCCGTTCATCATCGTCAGGATCACGTCGCGGCCGTGGAGGATGTGGAACGACTCCTCCCAGCAGATCTTCTTCATGATCCGTGCGTACGGCGCGTACGAGCACCTGAGCAGCGCCTTCTGCGAGATGATCGCCGCCGCGTCGACGAGCCACGCGATGACGCCGACGTCGCCCCAGGTCTTCGTCGGGTAGTGGAAGACGTTGTGGAACTTCGCCTTGCCGGAGATCAGGTCGGCGAGACACTGCTCGCGCGGCTTTCCCAGATCCTCGACGACGCGGTAGATCAGCTGCGAGTGCCCGACCTCGTCCTGCACCTTCGCCGTCAAGGCGAGCTTCCGCTGGAGCGTCGGCGCGCGCAGGATCCACTCGCGCTCGGGCAGAACGCCCATCAGCTCCGAGTTCCCGTGCATCTCGATGAACTTGACGAGCTTCGCCCGGTAATCGGCGGGCATCGAGTCGCCGGTCTCCACCTGGCCGCCGGCCTGGACATAGTCGAGGAATGCCTGGTCGTCCATACGAACGGTCGTTAGGGTACCCCACGTGGCGACTCGGCGAAACGAGCTCGTCCGGCAGGCGGCGCGGTTGTTCGCGGAGAAGGGCTACCACGGCACGTCGACCGGCGACCTCGCGCAGGCGATGGGTGTTCAGAAGGGGTCGCTGTACGCCCACATCGAGTCGAAGGCCGACCTGCTCTGGGAAGTCGCAGACGAAGGCGCGGCAGCGTTCCATGCGGGGCTCGACACCGTCCCGGAGGAGGTGCCCGCCGTCGAGAAGATCCGCCTCGCACTTCGGGCCCACCTGCGGGTCGTCGCGGAGCAGCTCGACGTCGCGACCGTGTTCATCCGCGAATGGCGGTACCTCGAGGGCGAGCGGCGCGAGCAGTTCCTTGCCGAGCGGCGCCGCTACGAGGAGCGCTTCCGCGCGCTCTTCCGCGAAGGACGCGAGCTCGGTGAGCTGCGGACCGACCTCGACGAGGCGTCCGCGACCCTGCTCGCGCTCTCGGCCGCCAACTGGGCGTACACGTGGCTGCGCCCCGGCGCGGCGACCGATGAGCTCGCGGACAACTTCTTCGCCGTGCTGCTCGAGGGCATGCGCGGCTACGCGACGCCCTGAGGCGACTGGCGGAACTCTTCGCCGTGCTCCCAGACGTATTCGAACGCAAGCTTGAGCAGCTTCGCCAGCGCGGGATGCTCGACGATCAAGATGGTCAGGTCGCTCGGCCCGGCCACCGGGTCCTCCAGCGTGAAGAGGGACACGCGCTCGTCGATGACGACGAGCTTCAGCGGTAGCTCGTCGACGACGCGCGCCTCCTCGCCGGCGGCGATGAAGGAGCGGACGGCGCCGACAACGGCCGTGTCGTCGTAGACCGCACGTTCGTACACGCTCCGCGCGCTCACTCCGCGCGCGAGCAGCTGGCGGCCGGCAACGTTCTCGGGCGGCTCCACGGCGTACGGCGGCTTCGTGAACACCAGGATCTCGCGCTCGGCAGCGGACTGAAGCTCCTCGAAGCGTGTCCCGATTGCCCCCGCGTCGCGCAGAACCTCGATGTAGGTGAGCGGGTCGTTCGAGTTCCGGCCGTCCCGGTACGCGGGCGTCAGCAAGGCAACGGCCTCGGCCGCGTCGCGCTCCATTCGTTCGAGTGACTCCCGATGGCCGGCGAGAAGCGCTGCGACGGCGTCGCCCGGAGCGACGGCGCGGTACCGCGCAGGCCGCCCCGGCTCCAGGCTCGCGACTCCCCGCCTGACGAGCGCGTCCAGGACGTCGTAGATGCGCTGGCGAGGCAGGCCGGCCAGTTGCGCAACCTCGGCGGCGGTCGCGCTGCCGCGCCGCGTGAGGGCGACGTAGGCGCTCGCCTCGTAGCCGGTCAGGCCGAGGTTGACGAGCGGCGCGGCGGGTGATTGAACCATCAGTCAATTTTGTCACCACCGGGAGTGGTTACACAAAAACCGATGTCGGGTATCGCGCGCCCGAAGTACCCCCTCGACTGGAGGTCTCCCTTGACCCGCACGCTTCTCCTCCTCGTCGCGCTCGCAGCGTGCGCGACGCTTGGCGTCCCCGCGGCAGTGGCGGACGTCGGCCCCATCCAGACGTCGGCAAAGCACTTCTTCTGGGCGCCCGGCCAGGGCCTGGACGTTCAGGGCAGCGCCAACTCGGCGTCGAACGATCTCGTGTGGCACGGCGGCAACGCCGGCGCCGGCGCAATCGGCGTCGAGACGAAGCCCGCCGTCTACCTCATCTTCTGGGGCCCGCAGTGGGCCTCCGGGTTCCAGACCGCCGACACCGACGGAAAGCTCTACTCGTCGAAGACGCTTCAGAACTACATGACGTCGTTCTTCGCGAACGTCGGCGGCAGCCCGTGGGCGAACATCCAGACGCAGTACTGCAACATGCTGCTGCCCGGTTCGACGTCCTGCGTCGGCGGCGCCGGCTTCATCACGAATCCGACGCGCCAGTTGAAGGGCGTCTGGACCGATTCAGCCGCCGTGCCGGACGACATCATCACGCTCGGGCTGGCCGAGAACCTCGCCGACGACCCGATCGCGGCCGAGGCAATGCGCGCGTCGGCGCACTTCGGCTACGACGCGAACGCGACGTACATCATCCTCACCCCACCGACGACGATCGGAACCGGTCAGCCCGTGTACTGCGGGTATCACAGCCAGACATCGAGCCTCGACGGCCTTGGCAACCCGTACCGGCTCCAGTACGCGTTCATCCCGTGGCTGAACGAGAACTGGCCCGGGGTCGGAACAACCGGCTGCGGCATGCACTTCGTCAACCCGGCGTCGAACTCGTTCGGGAACGGCATCTTCGACGGGTACTCGATCGTGACAGGCCACGAGTACGCGGAAGCGGTCACCGACCCGGACAACATCGCGTCGTGGCAGGACGGCTGGCTCGATGCGAGCGGGAGCGAGAACGGCGACAAGTGCGCCTGGGCGTCGAACACGCAGAACATCACGCTCGCCTCGCACCAGTACGCCGTCCAGCCGCTCTGGAGCAACGCAGCGTTCGACAGCACCGGTAACGGCTGCGTCGTCGGCCGCTAGGCAAAAGGGGAGGCGACCTGCCGGCGGGGTAGGCAGGCGCTGAACGAAAAAGACGCGCCGGTCCGCATGCGCGGACCGGCGCGAGATTCACGGACGCAACGTTCGTGGCATCGTCCGTCGCGTGCCACACGTCGTCCTGATCGTGAACCCGTACGCGAGCGCCGTCGACGAGCACCGCATCGAGGTCGTCGAGCGCACGCTCGGGCGCCACGCCGACGTGCGCACGGTGCTCACGCAGCACCGCGGTCACGCGACCGAGCTCGCCCGCTCGCTCGCAGACGACGTCGACGCGATCTTCGTGTACTCCGGCGACGGAGGCTTCAACGAGGTCGTCAACGGGATCGCGCCCGACGGCCCGCCGCTGGGCTGTATTCCGGGCGGCGGCACGAGCGTGTTCCCGCGTGCGCTCGGGATCCCACGCGACCCCGTTCAGGCGGCCGAGCACCTGGCGGGGCTCTTCGCGGCAAAGAGCGTGCGCCGCATCACCGTCGGCCGCGTCAACGGCCGGCGCTTCCTGTTCAGCGCCGGCCTGCGGTTCGACGCGGAGCTCGTGCGGCGAATCGAGACGCACCGCTCGCGCGCAGGACGTCCCGGCGACGCCGCGTTCCTGGCGACGATGTTCAAGCTCCTGGCCGAGCAGAGGGGGCGATTCGAGCCGGTGCTCGAGATCGAGGGCCTCGGCCGCGCGGCGTTCCTGTTCGTCGCCAACGCCGACCCGTACACGTTCCTCGGCCGTCTCCCGGTTCGGCTGGCGCCCGAAGCGTCGCTCGAGAGCGGCCTCGACGCGATGGCGCCGGCCGTCGTCGGCCCGACGGCGGTGGCGAGGCTTCTGGCCTACGCCGTCTCCGGCCGTGGGCTTCCACGCTCGGCCCTGCGCGTGCACGACGTGGACCGGATCGTCGTGCGCTGCGACCGGCCGCTCGCGCTGCAGGCAGACGGCGAGGATCTCGGCGACGTCGACGAGGCGGTGTTCGAGGCGGAGCGCGCCGCCGTCTCGGTCCTTGCGGTGCGGTAAGCGCGTGCGCAAATAGACTTCGCGCGATGGCGCAGGTAGTTCCCGCGGAGCGCGACCTGCGGCGGGTCATCGGCGATGCGGACGGCAGCGGCGACCGCGCGCTCGACGGGCCCGGCGAGCAGGAACTGCTCGACCTCTACCGGTCGCTCGTACTGCTGCGCACGTATGACGAACGCTCGGTCGTCTACCACCGCCAGGGGCGCATCGGGACGTACGCGATCTTCTGGAACCACGAGGCGATGCAGGCGGGAGCCGTGCACGCGCTCGAGGATGACGACTGGATCTTCCCGTCGTACCGTGAGTCGGCGATCGGGCTGTTGCGCGGGATGCCGCCGGCGACGGTCCTGTCGTGGTGGCGCGGGCATCCGGTGGGCTGGTGGAATCCGGCTGATTACAACGTCGCCTCGATCTGCGTCCCGATCGCGACGCACGTCCCGCACGCCGCCGGCCTCGCGTGGGGCAAGAAGCTCCGCGGCGAGCGCACGGTCGCGATCGCGTTCTTCGGCGACGGTGCGACGTCGGAGGGCTCGTTCCACGAAGGCGCGAACTTCGCCGCCGTGACGGACGCCCCGCTGATTCTCTTCTGCAACAACAACCAGTGGGCGATCTCGACCCCGCTCAGCGCGCAGACACGCGCCGCGGCGCTCGCCGACAAGGCGGCGGGCTACGGGATTCCGGGCGTGCGGGTCGACGGCACCGACGTGCTCGCGGTGTACGAGGCGACATGCGAGGCGGTCGAGCGCGCGCGCGCCGGTGAAGGACCGACGTTCATCGAGGCGCTGTCGTATCGGGCCGCGCCGCACGCGACCGCTGACGATCCACGCGCGTACATCGACCTCGAGCGGGTCGAGGAGGAGAGAGCCCGCGAGTGCGTCGGGCGCTACGAGGGCTACCTGCGCCGCGCCGGCATCCTCCACGACGAGCTTGCCGAGTCGATCCGTCGTGATGCGACGGATGCGATGCGCGCCGGGATCGCGGCCGCCGAAGCGGAGCCGTCTGCCGATCCGTCGCTCGTGTTCGAGCACGCGTACGTCGATCCGCCGACGACGTTGCGCAGCGACTGGGAGGAGTTGAAGCGGATTCTTGGCTGAGCTGTCCATCGTCGAGGCGGTGAACGACGCATTGCACGTCGAGCTCGCGCGCGACGACTCCGTGATGGTCATGGGCGAGGACGTCGGCCGCGCCGGCGGCGTCTTCCGCGCGACGGCCGGGCTGCGCGACCGGTTCGGGCCGAATCGCTGCTTCGACACTCCGCTCGCCGAGGCCGGGATTCTCGGCAGCGCGGTCGGGCTTTGCATGGCCGGCTGGCGGCCGGTTTGCGAGATGCAGTACGACGCGTTCTCGTACCCCTGCCTCGACCAGCTGATCACGCACGTCGGCCGCTACCGCTGGCGCACCGGCGGCAACATGGAGTTTCCGCTCGTCGTGCGGATGCCCTACGGCGGCGGCGTGCGTGCGCCGGAGCTCCACGACGACTCACCCGAGACGTACTACGTGCACACGCCGGGGGTGAAGGTCGCGATCCCGTCGACGCCGGCCGACGCAAAGGGAATCCTCGCCGCGGCGATCCGCGACCCCGATCCCGTCGTCGTGCTCGAGCCGAAGCTCCACTACCGAACGTTGAAGGGCGAGGTTCCCGAGGGCGAGCACGTCGTCCCGCTGGGACGCGCGCGGCTCGCGCGCGAAGGCGAGGATCTGACGCTCGTCGCTTACGGGTCGATGGTGCCCGTGTGTGAGGCGGCCGCGGAGGAGCTCGACGCGTCGGTCGAGGTGCTCGACATCCGCTCGCTCAAGCCCCTCGACGAGGACGCGCTACTCGGATCCGCTGCGAAGACCGGCCGGGTCGCAATCGTCCAGGAGGCGCCGCGCGTATGCGGCTTCGCCGCAGAGCTGGCGGCGATCCTCGCCGAGAAGGCGATCCTCGACCTGCAGGCTCCCGTGCTTCGCGTCACCGGCTACGACGTCCCGTACCCGTACTGGCAGATCGAGGACGCCTACATGCCCTCGGTCGCGCGCGTCGTCGATGCGGGACGAAAGCTTCTCGACTTCTAGGCTGCGGCTGTGGCTCGAGCGGACGCGTGGCGGCTATCGCCTGCGTGACGCGGCGACCGAGCAGTTCGTGCCCGAGGACGACGCACGCATCCGCGTCGTGAGGGTCGCCGGCGTGTCGTACCGACCGGATGCGCTCCGGGATGACGCGTTCGCGCCGGGCCGTCGGCTCGAGCTCGTGCCCGAGCCGCAGAACGAGCACGACTCGCACGCGATCGGGATCTGGGACGCGGACCGCCGTGTCCAGGCCGGCTACGTCCCGGCGGACGTCGCCCACGACCTGCGCGCCGAGGATTGGCAGGCGGTCGCATTGCACGAGTTCTTCGCGGGCCCGGAGCGCGCCGGGCTGCGCGTCCTGCTCGCGCCTCGCGACGCGTGGATCGGGACGCCGCGCGCGTGATCCACGAGATCCCACTCGAGCGACGCACCCTGCACGGCCATTTCTCGCGCGAGCTCGAACCCATCGCCGAGATCGACAGCGGCGACACGATCGCGTTCGGGTGTCTCGACGCCGGCTGGCACACGCGACCCGGCGAGGCGAAGTTCGAGCCGCGCGACGAGCACCTCGACGCGGGACATGCGCTGATCGGCCCGGTCGCCGTGCGCGGCGCAACGAAGGGGGACGTCCTCGAGGTCGCGATCGGGGCGCTCCGTGTCGGCGACTTCGGCTTCACTGTCGCCGGCGGCTGGTCATCGTGGCTCAACGATCGGCTCGCCGTTGCCGGCGGCGATGACCACTTGCTCAGGTGGAGCCTCGACGCAGACGCCGGCGTTGCACGCGACGACCGCGGGCATGAGGTCGACCTGCATCCGTTCCTGGGCGTGATGGGGATGCCGCCGGAGAAACGCGGGATTCACAGCACGAGCCCTCCCCGCGCATCTGGAGGGAACATCGACTGCAAGGAGCTCGTCGCCGGCACGACGCTCTTGCTTCCCATTCCCGTCGACGGCGCGCTCTTCTCCGCGGGCGACGGGCACGGCCGTCAGGGCGACGGCGAGGTCTCGGGGACGGCGATCGAGTGCCCGGTCGAGCGCGCCGAGCTGACGCTGTCCGTCCGTCGCGACGTCCAGTTGCGCCGACCCGCCGCACGGACGCCCGACGCGTGGATCACGTTCGGCTTCGACGTCGACCTCGACGATGCGGCGGCGCAGGCGCTCGACGGGATGCTCGACCTGATGCACCGCGAGCACGGGCTCGATCGCCGCGATGCGCTTGCGTTAGCGAGCGTGGTCGTCGACGTCCGCGTGACGCAGCTCGTCAACGGCGTGCTCGGAGTGCACGCGGTGCTGCCGCACGACGCGATAAGAATCTCCTCGTGAGCTACGAGTTCAAGCTGCCGGACCTCGGCGAAGGGTTGACCGAGGGCGAGATCGCCCGCTGGCTGGTGTCCGAGGGCCAGGCGATCGCCGAGGACGATCCGCTCGTGGAGGTGCAGACCGACAAGACGACGGTCGAGATCCCGTCGCCGGCGGGCGGAACCGTGACGAAGATCCTCGTCGAGGAAGGCGCGGTCGTCCCTGTCGGGACTGTGCTCGTCGTCATCGGCGGCGACGGCGCGGGTCCGACGGCAGCCGAGGAGCAGCCGCGTGCGGCCCCGGCCCCGGCCGTGCCGGAAACCGACGAAACCGTCGACGTCAGGCCCGGCGCGCGGCCAAAGGGGCCGGTGCGGGCGACGCCGCTCGTCCGGCGGATCGCCCAGGAGCTCGGCGTCGCGCTCGAGTCGGTGACCGGCTCGGGACCGCAGGGTCGGATCACCGAGGACGACGTCCGTGCCGCGGCGGATGGCGCGTCACGCGCCGCGCCCGCTCCGGGAGAACGGCGCGAGCCGCTTCGGGGGGTGCGCCGCCTGATCGCGGAGCACATGGCACGGGCGCATCGCGAGGTGCCGGCGGTCACGTGGGTGGAGGAGTGCGATTTCTCCCGCGTCGATCTCAAGCTGCTCGTGCCGACCGTGCTGAAGGCGTGCGGCGAGGCGCTGCACGACTTTCCCGAGCTGAACGCGCGGATCGACGGCGAGGAGATCGTGTACCTCGCGCGCTACGACCTCGGCGTCGCCGTCCAGACGCCGCAGGGGCTCGTCGTCCCGGTCGTACGCGGCTGCGACACGCGCAGCGTCGACGAGCTTGCGACCGACGTCGCGCGGCTGGCCGACGGCGCGCGAGCAGGAACGCTGAAGCCCGAGGAGCTCCGCGGGTCGACGTTCACGGTCACCAGCGCAGGGAAGCTGGCGGGTCTCTTCCAGACGCCGCTCGTGAACCATCCCGAGGTCGCGATTCTCAGCATCGGCCGAATCGCCGATCGCGCGATCGTGCGCGACGGCGCGGTCACGGTCGCAAAGGTCGGGTACGTCTCGGTGACGTTCGACCACCGAGTCGTCGACGGCGCACGAGCCGCAGAGTTCGGGCTAGCGGTGATCGCTCGCCTCCAGAACACGTAGAACCGCGTCCCGCGTCGCCGCAACCGCGAAAGAGGGCGACGCGGGGGAACCATCGGTCCCCCCGCGCCCACAACCCGGCGCCGGGGCAGTGGCGCCGGGAGCTTTCTCTACTTGTGCTTCGGCTTGTGCTTCGGCTTCGGGCAGGTTGGCTTCGGCGGCGCCTCCTTCAGCTTCACGAGCTGGCCGCGCACGACGCCGGAAGGGAAGTTCTTGTTGTGCGTGTTCACGTAGAACCCGGCCGGGTTCGCGGCGATCTCCCGGATCAACGACGGGTCCGCGGAGACGCATCCCTTCGACTGCTGCACGTTCGCGTCCGCGGACGTCGCCGTCGGTGCGACGAGCGGAACGATGACGGGCCCGGCGACGCCTGCGGCGCCGCGATGGATGTGGGCCGCGACGATCGGCGCGTTTGCTCCGGTGACGACGAGCTTGAAGCACACCAGCCCCTCGGAGGCATTGAGGCGAATCAACGCCGTGCCACTCG
>VAXB01000056.1 GCA_005883995.1 Actinomycetota bacterium | reverse complement strand
ACGACTTTCACCGGACAAGGGCGCGCACCGCGCGGTCGCGGTTGCGATGGAGACCGGACTGCCGCTCAAGATCGCCGGCAAGAAGCAGGACCCGAAGGAGCTGACGTATTTCAAGGAGCTCATCGAGCCGCACCTCGTGGACGGGATCGAATACCTCGGCGAGGTGTCGCACGGCGAGAAGGTCGAGCTCCTGCAGCACGCACGCGCCACGCTGTTCCCGATCGAATGGGAGGAGCCCTTCGGCCTCGTCATGATCGAGTCGATGGCGTGCGGGACGCCGGTGATCGCAACCCGGTGGGGCGCCGTGCCCGAGGTGATCGAGCACGGTCGAAGCGGGATCATCGTCGACGACTACAGGATCATCCCGGCCGCGCTCGAGGAGGCGGACAAGCTCGACCCATTCGAGATCAGGCGGTACGTCGAGCAGGAGTTCTCGCCGGAGCGGATGGTGCGGGACTACATCCGCGCGTATAACGAAGCGATCGCGCGCGCCGCGGCGTCGTAGGGCCTAGGACTCCCAGAAGCCGCCGCTGATCCACCCGTACCAGCGCTCCGGCTGCAGCCACGCGCTGACGCTCGTCCGGCCGCGGTCGCGATAGTTGTTGCGGGTGTACCGCCGTGCAAGCCGGTCGATGTCGATGAGATCGGGGTCCGCCGCGATCTCGACGACACGGGCGAGCAGCGTCACCTGGCGATACCAGTTCCCGTCGTCGATCACTGTCAGCGAAACGCGCGGATCCCGGCGGAGATGCCGAAGGCGCAGCCGCGACTCGTCCATGTTCAGCAGGAGACGACCGTCTTCCCAGTCGTACCACGTCGCGGCGCTGTGCGGCGATCCGTCAGGCCGAAGGGTCGCGACGACGGCCGGGTTAGGACGTGAGAGGAACTCGTCGACGTCGGCTGGGACGGGCGTAGGCGGCATCGAGAGCTATGTCGTCGCAGCGGGCGCCGCGGAAACGTCTTCGTCTGCGCGGAGACGAAAATCGCGCACGCTCGGAACCGCGAGGACGAGGACGGTCGTGACGACAATCCACACAGCGCCTGCGACGAGATACGCGCCGATCCCGACGGCGGTGCCGATCGGCCCGGCGAGGGCATAACCCGCGGGAAGAAATGCCATCGAGCACATCCACGAGTAGGCGCTCACGCGGCTCAGCTTTTCGGGCGCGACCGCGCGTTGGACACCTGACTCGTAGATCACGGAGCCGAACGAGAACCCGAATCCGCTGACGAACGCGGCAGCGGCGATTGCCGCTACCGGTGCGTGCGCGGCGAGCAGGAGGCTTTGCGCGGCCGTGATCGTGAAGAACGTGCAGACGGTCGTCCACGGCCGGGACGGTCGAAGGCGGAGCGCGATCAGACCGCCGGCCAGCGCTCCGACTCCTTCGGCTGCCACGATCGTGCCCCAGGCGCCGGCTCCTCCGAGCGAGTGCTTCGCGATGTACGGGCCGAGGACAAACACGGGCGCGTACGTGATCAGGAAGTAGCACGCGACCCAGACCGTCAGGACCCAGACCCACGTCGTCTCCGTGAACGCGGTCCACCCGTCGCGAAGCTCGGCGACGAAGTTCGACGTTGCCGCGCGGCGTGCGCGCTCCGGCAGGTCGATCGCGGTCAGGAGCAACGCGCTCGTCGCATACGTCCCGGCGTCGACGAGCAGGGCGGTGCCGCTGCCGATCGTCGCCACGATCGCGCCGCCGACGGCGGCGCCGAGCGGGAATGCGACGTATCGGCCGATGCTCATCAGCGCGTTCGCTTGCTGCAACTCGTCGGCCGGGACGAGCTCCGGGACGAGGCCGCTGGACGCCGGCGAATAGAACGCGGTTGCAGCGCCGCCGAGCGCCTGAAGCACGTACAGGTGCCAGACGCGTGCCTCACCGGTGACGAGGGCCACGCCCATCGTCGTCCGGACGCCGACGTTCGCGATGTCGGAGCCGACCATCACGAGCTGTCTCGGGAAGCGGTCTGCCACGACGCCGCCGACGAGGAGCGTCGATACCTGCGCGAGCGTCCAGCATGCGAACGCGATCCCTGTATCGGTTGCAGAGCCGGTGAGGTCGAGCACCGCGAAGGCGACGGCAATCGGCGCGAGGTACGTCCCGAGATAGGAGATCGTCCTCGCGCTCAGGAGGAGCCGGAAGTTCCGCTCGCGCAGCGGCGTCACGTCTTAACTGTCCCGCGTCTCCCAGTAGCGTTTCAACCCCGCGTACGATTGCCACATCGGCATTGCCCGCTCGTAGACATCGCGAGCCTCGGGCGGCAGCTCGGCGTGGGCGGATGCGATGAACTCGGCTTCCTCCGCGCCCCCGCCGATCCGACGCGTCCATTCGTCGAGACGCTGCCGTAGCGCGTCCAGGTGTGGCGCCGGGTCATCGGCAACGCCGAAGTGGATCAACGCGAGGCGTTCCGGCTGCCGCCGCCCGAGCTCGTCCAGCGTGCGGTGCCATGCTGCGACGTCGACCTCCGGCGGCGGCGTCGGCGGCAGGACGTAGGCGTGTGGCTGGATGCGGACACCGGCGGCATCTCCGGAATACGCCGTTCCGTCCTCGTCGAGGTACACGACGTGGTGACGCGCGTGGCCCGGCGACGGGAAGCAGTCCAGCCCGACGACGCGTTCGCCGACGACCTGGATGTTCGCCTGCGGCACGGGCGCGAGCTCGCCCCAGAGAGAGTCGAACGACTCGCCGTATAGCCGCCGCGCGCTCCGCTCGAGCCGCGACGGATCGGCGAGGTGCGGCGCGCCGATCTCCGACACGTGGACCTGCAACGACGGATGCTCACGCACGAGCACGCCGGCCGCGCCTGCGTGATCGAGGTGGATATGCGAGAGCAGCAAGTGCCGGACGTCCCGCAGTTCGAGCCCCCGCTCGTGCAGTCCGTCTTTCAGGGCGCCGACGTCCGTGGACGGTCCGCAGTCGAAGAGCGCCGGACCGTCGACAGTCTCGAGGAGGTACGACGCGATCACCCGCTCGGCTCCCTGATGGTGGAGGTCGATCGGCGGCGCCACGCAGCGATGCTACTGCGGCCGCGCAGCGATCCGCCGTGATGCGTCCACGGCGCGGTTGATCGTCGGCGATCGCGTTACGTCGTGGCGCGCGCCTCGGCGGCACTCGCCGCGAGCGCACCTTCGAGATCGGCGATCAGGTCGTCGGCGGCTTCGATGCCGACCGAGAGTCGCACGAGGTTCGGCGGCGCCGCGAACGGCGCGTCGGCGGTCGACGCGTGCGTCATCCGCGCCGGATGCTCGATCAGGCTCTCGACGCCGCCGAGGGATTCGGCGAGCTCGAACACCTTCGTGCGCGCGACGAGTGCGACCGCCTCGTCCTCCGACTCTGCGAGGAACGAGATCATGCCGCCGAAGTCGCGCATCTGCCGCGCCGCGATCTCGTGCCCAGGGTGGCCCGGAAGCCCCGGGTAGAGAACCTTCTGGACGCCCGGCTGACGTGACAGCCAGTACGCGACGACATGCGCGTTCTCGCAATGCTTGCGCATCCGCACGGCGAGCGTCTTGATCCCGCGGAGAACGAGCCACGAATCGAATGGGCCAGGAACAGCGCCGAGGGACTTCTGCAGGAACGTAAGGCGCTCGGCAATCGTGGGGTCGTTCGTGGCGGCGAAGCCGCCGATCACATCCGAGTGGCCGCCGAGGTACTTCGTCGTCGAATGCACGACGATGTCGGCGCCGAGCTCGAGCGGGCGCTGCAGATACGGCGTCGCGAAGGTGTTGTCGACGACGACGATCGCGCCCGCTGCGTGCGCCGCGTCCGCTGCTGCGCGGATGTCGACGACGCTCAGCATCGGGTTCGACGGCGTCTCGATCCAGACGATCCGCGTCCGCTCGTCGAGGTGGTCGGCTAGGCTCGGGAAGCTCTCGGCCGGGAGGTAGTCGAAGAGGTAACCCTTCGGTTCGTAGACCTGCGACGTCATCCGGTAGACCCCGCCGTAGACGTCCGCGATCAGCACTACGCGGTCTCCGGGGTTGACGAGGTGCATGATCGCCGTCACCGCGCCGAGGCCGGAAGAGAACGCGATCCCGTGCTCGGCGGACTCGAGCGACGCGAGACATATCTGAAGCGCCGTCCGCGTCGGGTTCGCGGCGCGCGAGTAGTCGTACCCCTTGTTCCGGCCGACGCCTTCCTGCGCATAGGTCGACGTCTGATAGATCGGAACCGTGACCGACCCGGTCGCAGGGTCCGGCTCCTGGCCGTCGTGGATCGCGCGCGTCTCGAAGTCCATGCCTAACGCTCGATGCTAGCGGCGCCGAGCCACCGTGCGAGGTCGCGAAGCGGCCGGTCGAGCGACACGGGTTTCGCTCCGTCCTCCCACCACACGCCGTTCACGCGCAGGACGTTCGCCTTCCGGTCGAACACGGGCTCGAGGCGGCCGACGAGGCGGTCGCCGCGAAGGATGGGGAGGACGTAGTACCCGTACATCCGCTTCGCCTTCGGCACGAACATCTCGAGGCGGTAGTGGAACCCGAAGAGCGCTTCCATCCGTGCGCGGTCGTGGATCAGCCGGTCGAACGGCGACAGGAGCGTCGTTCGACTCGGCACCGGGGCGTCTACGGCCTCGGGGTGCACCTCCCAGGAGCCGCCGCGGCGAAGCCGCACGCCGAGCGCACGGAATCGCCTCTCGTCGAGCAGTCGTTCGGCCTCGTCGAGGGGCACCGGGTCGACCGGCGGGTACCACGCCTCGGCGAGCGCCCAGAGGCGCTGGCCCGCCTTGCGGCCGGCGACGGCGATGGCGCCGCGCCCGTGAAGCAGCTCGAGCATCAGCGTGACGTTGCGGTTGCCCCACCAGCCGCCCGTCGAGCCCCACGGCTGCACCGCCCGATCGTCGAGCTCGCGTGACAGCAGTGGCCCGCGTCGCTCGAGCTCGCGCAGGACGTAGCGCCGTGCGGCCGCGTTCGTCTTCAGCCACTGCTCTGCGCGGCGCTCCCCCACCGACTTCCCGCGTGGCCGCCGCATCCGCGCCAGGAGGAGCGGGAGGTCCTCGATCGGACGGATGAAGGCGCCGTACTCGAACAACTTCCGCTCGTCCCAGAGGAGGCGGTCGAGCTCCGCCGGGTCGAAGGATGCGCCCAGGCGGCTCCAGAGGACGAGCTGTTGGGGGACGGCAACGGGCGCGACCGTGTCGATCTGCAGGAACGAGAGCCGCCGCACGGTGCTCAGGACGTCCGTCGCGCTTCCGTCGAGAAGCTGCGCCCGGACGGCGATCCGACGCGCCTGTGCGAGGCTGACCGCGTTGGACTTCGCCACGTTTGCACTCTCGCAGTTGCCGCCGCAGCCGGCGCGCGTGCTCGAGGTCGGTTGCGGACCGGCCGGAGGCATCGTCGACCACCTCGTGTCGCGGGGCTACGACGCGTGCGCGGTCGATCCGCGCGCACCCGCCGGGGAGCGGTTCCGGCAACTGCGATTCGAGGAGCTCCGCGATGAGCCGTTCGACGCCGTCGTCGCGGAGCGCGTGTTCCACCACGTGCATCCGCTCGGCGCTGCGGTCGAGAAGCTGGCGCGCATCACAAAGCTGGTCGTGCTCGACGAGTTCGCCTGGGACCGCATCGATCCGCCGACGCAGGACTGGTACGAGGCCCAACATGCGTTACTCCGCGCAGCGGGCGTGGATCCGGTCGGGCCGCCCGACCTCGACGACTGGCGTTGCCGCCACACAGGGCTCGTGCCGTCCGGCGACCTGCTGGCGGCGTTCCGGTCGCGCTTCGGCGAGATGCTCTACGAGCCGCGGCCGTACCTCTACCGCTGGCTCAACGGCCCGGCGACCGAGCCCCTCGAGGACGCGCTCCTGTCGGGCGGCGTAATTGCCCCGATCGGCTTCCGCTGGGTCGGCGTCAGCCGCCCGTGAGCGGCTGCGCGGGGAGCACGAGCTCGAAGCGCGCGCCGCGCCCTTCCCCACGGTAAAAGACATCTCCGCCGTGGGCGCGCGCGTGCGCGCGGGCGATTGCGAGGCCGAGCCCCGTTCCGGCGGCCTTCGTCGTCGAGTCCTCGCTCCGTCGGAAGCGCTCGAACAGGTACGGCACGAAGTCGTCGGAGATTCCCTCGCCGTGGTCTTCGACGTAGATACGGACGTGGTTGTCGGATTGCTCGGCAGTGACCACGACCGGCGGGGCTCCGTAGCGCAGCGCGTTCCCCACGAGGTTCGCGACCACGCGCTCCAGTGTCGTCGGGTCGGCGAGGACGTCGAGCCCGTCCGGCACGGCGACCTCGACCTGGTCGCGCGATTCCGCTGCGGCAGACCGGACGATGTCCTCGAGGCAGCGTCTCAGAGGCACTCGCTGCGGCGCGACATGGATGCGCTCGGCGTCGAGACGTGAGAGGTCGAGCAGTTGGTCGACCAGGCGTCGCATGCGGTCGGCCTGCTCGTAGAGCGTGTTCTCGAGTTGCTCGACCGTCTCCGGCGGCAGATCGTCACGACGCTCGTGCAGCGTTGCCGCGAGCCCGTAGACGGTGGTGGCGGGCGTCCGCAGCTCGTGTGCGGCGAGCGCGACGAAATCGCGCTGAACCTCCGTCATCTGAACGACGCGCTCGTGCGCAAGGGAACGGTCGATCGCGAGTGCGACCCGCTGCGCAACGACCTGGAGCAGCGACATATCCTCGTCCGTGAACACCCGCGGAACAAGGGTGCCGACGTGGACAACTCCGAGGATGCGTCCTTCGACGACCAGTGGCGCGCCGAGCAGCGACTTGATTCCCTTCTCGCGCAGAATCGGGTTCAGGACGTATGAGTGATCGACGTCCTCGATGATCACCGGGCGACGCGTCGCCGCAATCCGTCCGGCGAACCCCCTGCCCATCGGGATCCGCACCCCCTGCTCGACCTCCTCTTCGATGCCTTTCGCCGCACGCGCGACGAGCTCCAGCCCGTCCTCGTCGAGGAGCAGGACGGCGCATGTGTCGGCGTCGAGCGCGTCGCGGACGCGCGTCAGGAGCTCGTCGAGGAGATCGTCGAGCGACAGGTGGACGAGGGCCGCGTCGACCACGGCCTGCAACCGCGCCAGGACGTCCGCAGGCGCGGCCTCCCCCGGACCGGGCAAGCTCACGCGCGGAGAATAGCTTGCGGCGTTGCCGGAGCTGGAGGTCGGCTAGGCCCGCGCGACGCCGACGACCTGCTCCGCGCGCGCGGACCGGTACTCCGGCCCGAGCGCCGACTCCAGCTTCTGCTCGAGCTCGCCAGTCGCCGCCAGCTCTTCGACGATGTCGGCGCCGCCGATCAGCTCGCCGTTGACGAAGACCTGGGGGATGGTCGGCCACCCCGACACGGCCGACAGCTCCTGTCGAATCGCCGGGTCGGGAAGGACGTCGACTGCCGTCACCGGTGCGCCGGCGTCGCGCAGCGCGCGGAGCGCGCGGTCGGAATTGCCGCACATCACGAACTGCGGCGTGCCTTTCATGAACAGCGCGACCGGCTCGTTCTCGATCACGCCCTGGATCTGCTGGCGTAGCTCGCTCATGTCGTTCCTTTCGTCTTGATTCGGAGTTCGTGGATCGTCCCGTCGCGCAGCGGATCCGCGAGCGCGTCGTTGACGAGACGGTGTTGCTCCAGCAGCGGGAGGCCGTTGAACCGGGCGCTTGTCACCGAGACCTGGAAGTGGTCGCCGCCGCCGGTGCGGTCTTCGACATGCAGATCCGTCGCGTCCGGAAACGCGCGCTGGAGCAGCGCCTGAAGAGGTTCGGTCGCCACGCGGCCATCGTAGCCAGACCACTACGATCGACCGATGCAGACGGAGGCAGAGCGGCCGTGACGGAGGAGCTCGGTGTGTTTCCGCTCGGGATCGTGCTCGTCCCGACCGAACGGGTGCCGCTGCACATCTTCGAGCCGCGCTACCAGGATCTGGTCAGCGATTGCCTCGACCACGATCGGGAGTTCGGCCTCATCTTCGAGGACGACGACGGGATGCGCAGCGTCGGGACGCGCGCCTCCGTGGTCGACGTGATCGATCGGTTCGACGACGGCCGGCTGAACATCGCGGTCGAGGGTCGCGACCGGTTCCGCGTCATCACCGAGACGAGCGGACGCACGTTCCGGACTGCCCACGTCGAGCGGGTGGAGGACGACGGACGTGTGTCCGAGCGGCCGGCGCGCGAGCGTGCGCTCGAGCTATACCGGGCGCTCGGGCGTGCGGTCGAGACGGAGATCGAGGAGCCCGATACCGACTCCGGCGTGTTGTCTTTCGAGCTCGCCGCGCGGGTCGACTTCGGGACCGAACGCAAGCAGGAGCTGCTCGAGCTTTGCTCCGAGCCCGATCGTCTCGACGTCGTTTCGAAGCTGCTCGAGCGCGCCGCCGAGGCAATCACGCTCGAGCAGGCGCTCTCACGCCGTGCGTCGACCAACGGGAGCGGTCTCAACCACTGACGCATTGAGCGGGAAACTGCGCGAACACGTCGGCGCATGCCTGCAGCGGACGGTGGGCGCGAACCGCGTGGACGACCGCGTCGGTGGCGGCGACGACGAGCCCGGGAGCGCCGCTCGCCGCAATCACGTCGTGGCCGCTGGTCGGCGCGACGACGTGGATGTGGTCCGACGACAGCCGTGCGAGGCGCGCCTGGAGGAGGAACCAGGTCCGGTCGAAGAGGAACTTGAGGCGCACCGGCAGTGAGGGGCTGTTCTCGAGGCCTGCCTCGATCACGACGAGCGGGATGTGTCGGAGCGGGCCGGCGGAACGCGCCTCGGCGAGCGCTCGCGTGACATTCACGCCTTCGGCATTCGGCGGTGACGTCACGAGGAACGCGCGGAGCCGCTTCGCCACCGCAGCTTCGCCTCGCCGGGGGTGGCCGAGCGCGCGAAGAAAGGCGCGCGTCTGCCAGGGGCTCTCGGCGTCGACGAGCACGGCGCCCTTCACCTTCCGGCGGTGTCGCGCGGCATAGAGGTAAGCGAGGACACCGCCGAACGAGTGGCCGACGAAGACGTAGGGGGAACGCGCGTGGCTACGCGCCAGAAGCGTCGTCAGGTCGCGGAGGTCGGCGTCCACGCTGCGCTTACCGCGCAGACGGTCGTAGCTGCAGGTCCGCGTGATGCGCGCGAGCGCCGGTTGGACGTTCGCCCACGACGCGTGTGTCGCGTCAAGCCCTGCTTCAAGCACGATCGTGGGCGCGCCGGAGCCGACGCAGTGCATGCGAGGCTGCGCCGCGTGACGACCGCCGCCGCCGCACGCACTGCAGAGAATTGCCGCGGCGCCGAGCGCCGCCGCTCGGATCAGGCGAGCGTGCTGCGTCGGTGCGCGAGGAACTCGAGCAGGTCAGAGCGGGTCAGGACGCCGATCGGCCTGCCGCTTTCGGCGACGACGACCGCGTTCGTGCGCCCGCTCAGCGTCGAAAAGACCTGATCGAGCGTCTGCGACGCGTCGATCGCGGCGAGCGGCGGTTGCATCGCTGCGGCCACGTCCTCGTGCAGCGCGTCGGGGTTCTTGAAGACGCGGTCGAGCAGGTCGCGGTCCTGGAGCGAGCCGATCACGTCGGCGAGCGAGCCGACGCTGCCGTCGCGCACGACCGGAAGCTGCGAGATCGAGTACCGCTGCATCACGTCGATCGCCTCGCCGACCTTCTGGTGTGCGGCGATCGTCACCAGCACCGGAACCTCCGTCTCTTCCATGTGCTTCGAGCCGAGCAGCTCTGCGACGGTCGGCGGCGGCGTACGGCGCTCGGCGAACCCGTGCTCGAGCATCCAGTTCTCGTCGTAGAACTTCGACATGTACGACCGCCCCGAGTCGGGGATCATCGTCAGGATCGTCGCGTCGGGGCCGAACCGCTTCGCGAGCTCGAGCGCTGCCCACACCGTCGTCCCACCGGAGCCGCCGACCAAAAGCCCTTCGTCGCGGGCGAGGGCGCGCGCGGTGAGGAACGAGTCGCGGTCCGAGACGCGCACCCACTCGTCGACGACCTCTGGATCCATCGTCTGCGGCCACGTGTCCTTGCCGATGCCCTCGACGAGGTACGGGTGCACGTCCTTGTCGTCGTGCGCTGTGTAGACGGATCCCTCCGGGTCGGCGCCGACGATCAGGACCTCGGGCTTGCGTTCCTTGAAATAGCGCCCGACGCCGGAGATCGTGCCGCCCGTCCCGACCGAGATCACGATCGCATCGATCTCGCCGCCGGTCTGCTCCCAGATCTCGGGCCCCGTCACCTCGTAGTGCGCTTGTGGGTTCGCCATGTTCGAGTACTGGTCGGGCTTGAAGCCGCCGGGGATCTCCTCCGCGAGCCGCGACGAGACGGAGTAGTACGACTCGGGTGAGTCGTGCTCGACCGCGGTCGGCGTGATCACGACGTCCGCGCCATACGCTCGGAGCATCGAGATCTTCTCCAGCGACATCTTGTCCGGCATGACGAAGATGCAGCGGTAGCCCTTCGAAGCAGCGGCGATCGCGAGGCCGACGCCCGTGTTGCCGGAAGTCGGTTCGACGATCGTGCCGCCTGGCCGCAGCTTCCCGTCGCGCTCGGCCGCCTCGGTCGAGCCTCACGATCGGCGTGTGGCCGACGAGCTCCAGGATGGTCGGGTAGTCGCGCGGCACGCCGAGAAGCTTACGGCTCGGTGAGGCGCCGCCGGAGCGGCGCCTCACCTCCCCGCGGGACTACGGCGTATTGCGCGCCGCGCGAACGGCGGCGATGAACGCCGCCGCCCTTGGCGAGCCGAAGCCCGTCGTCATGTCCCAGCCCGTCCGAACCGGCCAACCCGAAACCGGATCGCGGGTGACGAGGAGACCGTCGCCGTTGTAGTCCCACATCTGGTTCGAGTCGAGCACGCCGCTTGCGGCCGTGCCCTCGGTTGTCGGGATGATGTCGCGGAACGCCGAGGTGCTGCCGACCTTGTACAGCAGGGGTGCGACGTTCCCTAGCGGCGCCTTTTGGTCCGCCGCCTGCTGCTCGTTCGCCAGCGCGATCAGGCCGGCCACCTGCGGCGATGCGGCGCTCGTCCCACCGTAGACGTGCCAGCCGGCCCTCTGGTACTGCGGGAACGCGGTGATCCAGACCAGGACGCCGCCGTTCACGGCCGCGTTCCAGGACAGGTCCGGGACGCCGCGTGCGTTGGTGCCGATGATGTCGGCGACGCTCGACTGCCCCGACGGACGGCTGTAGATGGCGCTCGGCCCGCCGCCGGTCGCTGCCGGGAGCCACGACTCGTTCCACACGACCTCGTTGTCGCCACCGTTCGTGTAGTTGAAGTACGCGGGGTTGTAATCCCCGTCAGACGTGAACGGCACGTCGCTCGTCGGGTCCCACGTCCAGCCGTACTGAAGCTGCGTGCCGCCGACGGCGGTCACCCACGGGCTCGATGCCGGCCAGCCCACGACCGGGAACGTGGCCGTGCGGGTGTCACGCTTCTGCTTCAGGACGTCGGCCGTCCCGCTGTCGCCGCTCGAGGCGAGGACCGTGTCGCCCTTGGTCGCCGCGGCCTGGTAGACCGCGTCGAACCGCGCCGTCTGGCCGCTCGCCGCGCCCCCGAACGTCTGCTCGGTGACGCCGAAGCTCTGCGAGAAGACGGTTCCGGGCGGGTACTTGTCGATCGCCCACTGGATCGCCTTGAAGAGGTTCGGGAAGCCCTGAACCCCCTCGGTCTCGGCCGGCGGGACCGCGAGCAGCACGATGTGCGCGTGCGGCGCGATCGCATACGCCCACTCGATGTCGAGGGTCGCCTCTCCGGACCAGCCGGCTGCGCCGCTGGACCCCGACTGGCCGTTCCCGACGTTCTTGTAGTCGGGTGATCCCTGCGGATAGACCTCGTCGAAGTTCGGCTTCGGCTCCGACGGGAAAAAGACGTCGTGGAAGTGCTGCAGGTCAGCCGTCGCGGTCGGGCTGCCGTACGAGTCGACGAGCACGATCGTCTGGCCGTCGCCCTTGTTCGCGACCTGGTCGACCCCGTATGCGGCGCGGATCTGCTGCGCCGTGTAGCAGTGGAGCCATGCGTACGTCTTCGTGGTGCCGCTCGGGTCGGCATCCGGTGCCGTACATGCCGGCGCGGCCCCGTCAGCACGGACCGACGGCGTTTCCGGCGCCATCACCGCCTGCGGCACGAGCCGGAGCCCGGCGGCGGCACGTCCGTTCGTCGCCCGTGCACCGGCGAGCGCGACGGCGACCGCCGCAGCCCCGAGCACGAGCAGGGTCAATGTCTTTCTCATCTCTCCCCTTCCTCAGTAGAAATGCTCCACCCCTGGAGCGAGCGCATTATGCCCGAGCCTCCGACGAGTCGCTGCGGGATCGAGCGGGAATAGTCTCCGCGGGCCGACGTTGAATCGGCGAGCGACGAACGGAGGGACAAATGAAGATCGCAGTCGTCGGCAGGGGGAACGTCGGCGGCGGGCTCGCGCGGTTTTGGCGCGACGCCGGCCACGAGGTCAACGAGATCGGGAAGGAGAGTGGCGACGTCTCGGGCGCCGATGCGGTGCTGTTCGCGGTGCCGGGGCCTGCGCTCGCCGACGCGATCGAGAACGTGCAGGGGCTTGAGGGAAAGACGACGATCGACGCGACGAACCTGATCGGGAACGAGCCGCCGTCGGGCTTTCAGTCGAACGCGGAATTCCTCAAGTCGAAGACGAACGGACCGACGGCGAAGTCGTTCAACCTCAACTTCGCGCGGGCGTACGAGCAGCTGAAGAACACCCGCGCGCGCCCGAGCAACATCTGGACGGGCGACGAGGAGGCCCGCGCGGTCGTCGAGCAGCTCAACCGCGACGCCGGCTACGAGCCCGTGTACGCGGGCGGCCTCGAGAACGCGCGCGCACAGGAGGCGATGCTCGGGATGTTCTTCGCGATCAACCAGAACGGCCTCGGTCCGTTCGTGTACCGGATGGCGCCGCCCGACAAGCTGTAGTCCTAGTGGCGGAAGTGGCGCCGACCGGTGAGCACCATCGTCCCGCCGGAGCCGCGAACTGCGGCGGTGACCTCGTCGTCGCGCTTCGCGCCTCCGGGCTGGATGATCGCGGTGATGCCGGCGGCAAGCGCGGCCTCGGGGCCGTCCGCGAAGGGGAAGAACGCGTCGGACGCGAGCACCGCGCCGCGGAGGTCGTGGCCGTGCTCGCGCGCCTTCGCCAGCGCCAGGTTGACGGAATCGACGCGGGACGTCTGCCCGCCGCCGATCCCGATCGTCGCGAGCTCCTTCACGACCACGATCGCGTTCGAGCCGACGTGCTTGCAGACCCGCCACGCGAAGACGAGGTCTCCCCACGTGCGCTCGTCCGGCGCGCCGCATGCCACCTGCATCGACTCGCGGTCGTCGATGTCGGCGTCGCGATCCTGCACGAGCATCCCGCCGATGACGCGCTTGAAATCGCGCTCCGCCCGCGGCAGCCCGCGCCGCTCACGATCGCGGAGGATCCGGATCGCCTCCTTGCGCTGCAACGCGTCGAGCGCGTCGCTCTCGTAATCCGGCGCGAACACGACGTCGACGAACCGTTGAGCGAGCGCCTCCCCCAGTGCGCCCGTCACGGGGCGGTTCACTGCACAGACCATCCCGAACGCTGACACGGGATCGGATGCGAGCGCGCGTTCGTACGCTTCCCCGATCGTCGCTGCCGAGAGGTCCAGCAGGTTGATCAGCGACAGCTCCTTCCCGTGCAGCTGCTCGACGCGTGACAGCAGGTGCACGCGCGCCCCGTCCTCGGCGTAGTACGCAGCGCGCTGGTGGGGGTTCTCGCCGTAGCGGAGGTCGCTCACCTTGGTGAACGACAGCGACAGCTGGTCCGGGAGCGACTCGACGTCGCCGAACCAGCGCGCGATTGCCGTCTCGTATGCCGCCGTCGTGGCGAACGCTTCCGCGGCGAGCGCACGACGCGTTGCGAGCGAGAGCTCCCCGCGAGCCCGGAGCTCGGCCAGCACGGAGTCGTACCGCTGCGGTCTGCACACGGGAGCGACGTGGGCGAAGTTCTTCGCCGCGCCGCGGAGCATCGACGGACCTCCGACGTCGATCATCTCGACCGCGTCTTCTTCGCGGGCCCCGAACCGACCCGCGACCTCGCTGAAGGGATAGAGGTTGACGCAGACGAGGTCGAACGGCCGGATCTCGTGCTCGTCGAGCGCGGCGAGATCATCGTCGCGATCGCGTCGCGCGAGGATCGCAGCGTGGATCGCCGGGTGGAGCGTCTTCACGCGGCCGCCGAGCATCTCGGCGACGCCGGTCAGCTCCTCGACCCGCTCCACGTCGACACCGACCTGACGCTCGAGGAAGTCCGCCGTCCCGCCGCTTGCCACGAGCTCGAAACCGAGCTCCGCCAGGCCGCGCGCCAATCCCTCGAGCCCGGTCTTGTCGTAACAGGAAATCAGTGCGCGGCGCAGAGTTCCCTCACCACCTCCGGTAGCAGTCTGTGCTCGACCGCATGGATGCGGTCGACGAGCGTCTCCTTCGGGTCGACCGGAACCGGCACCTGGCGGATCACGCGGCCGGTGTCGATGCCGTCATCGACGTAGTGGACGGTCACGCCGGTCGTCGCAACTCCGGCGTCCAGGGCGTCGACGATCGCCTGTTTGCCCGGGAACTCCGGCAGGAGCGACGGGTGGACGTTGACGATCCGGTCGGGGAACCGCTCGAGGAACGGCTCCGTCAGCAGATGCATGTAGCCCGCAAGGACGACGAGGTCAACGCCCCGAAGCTGGAGCCAGTCGGCGAGCTCCGAGTCGCGGTGCGCGCGATCCGTGTAGTGCTCGAGCGGGAAGACGCGCGTGGGGATGCCGGCGGCGCGCGCCCGTTCGAGCGCTCGCACGCCGTCCTTATTCGACGCCACGCATGCGATCGAGAGCCCCGCGTCGATCAACGCCTGCAGGTTCGACCCCTCGCCGCTGACGAGGACACCGATCACCGAAGCTCGCCGATCACGAGCGCGCCCGGGGGAGGGTCGGCGACGACGGCGCACATACCGATCCCAACATTGAAGACGCGGCGCTGCTCGTCCTCGTCGATCCCTTGCTCGGTCAGCCAGCCGAAGACCCGCGGGCGCTCCCATGCATCCCAGTCGATGCGTGCCTCGACGTCGGCCGGCAGGACGCGGGACAGGTTGCCGACGATCCCGCCACCTGTGACGTGCGCGAGCGCCTTCACGTCTGCCCGTGCGCGAAGTTCGCGTATCGCGTCGAGGTACAGCGTGTGGGGCGCGAGCAGCAGGTCCGGGTCGAAGTCGTCATCGCCGACCAACGTCCGCACGAGCGTGAAGCCGTTCGTGTGGAGGCCGCTCGACAAGAAGCCGACGACCGCGTCACCCGGGGCGCAGCGTGTGCCGTCGATCAGGTCGTCACGGCCGACGACGCCCACGCAGGTGCCGGCGAAGTCCAGCTCGTCGTCGCGATAGATGCCGGGAAGCTCCGCGGTCTCGCCGCCGATCAGCATGCAGCCGGCCCTTCGGCAGACGGTCGCCGCGCCCTCGACCAACTCTGCCACCTGCTCGAGGTCGATGCGCGCGGCTGCGACGTAATCGAGCAAGAAGAGGGGATCGGCACCAGAGCAGAGGACGTCGTTGATGCAGTGCGCCGCCAGATCCATCCCCGCCCAACGCAGGCGCTCGGCGCGCCGCGACAGCATCAGCTTCGACCCGACGCTGTCCGTCGACGCCGCGAGGAGGCGGCGGTCGTCGAGTGGGTAGACGCCGGCGAATGTGCCGAAGCCGCGAGCGCCGGTGGACTCGACTGCGCTGCGGAGCCGATCGACGATCTCCTCCGCCTTCGCAAGCGAGACCCCGGCGCTCTCGTACGTCTTTCCGCCTCCGCTCAGAGAGCAGAGTCTAGAGGGCGGCCCGGAGGCTTACTTCGGGACCGCGAACAGCATCCTCCCTTCTGCGTCGAGGGCCACGATCCGGACGGCCGACACGGGCACGCCGGCCGCCGCGTAGACGTTCGCCGTGACAGGCGCCCGGCCGACGACCGCACCGCCTGCATCGGTGAACACGACGCTTGCGACGCCGTCCGCCGCGATTCCCTGCGCGTCGAGCACGTGCACGGGCCCGCCGCCGTCCGCCCCGAATGTCGAGAGGTCGAGGATCGGGTGCGTAGCCGAGGGGAAGTCGTTCCAGCACGTGACCCCGAACGGGGACCCGTTGCCCTTTTTGTTGACGCCGTAGCAGTGGTCGTTTCCCGGTCCGCCCAGCCGGACGAAGCTCTTCCTTCCGCGCACCGCGAGCAACCGTGCCCGCGGCGCGATGCCCGCGCGCTCCAACTCGAGCCGCATCGAGCGCGCAAGCTGCACCTTGCCGTGCCCGACGTTGGCGATGCTCGCAAGGCCGCTGTGCCTCGGCTGCGCCTGCGCTGCGACGATCGCCGCCGCCACGAGCAGGATCAGCACGAATGACGTGATGCGCTTCATCACGCACCCGCCCATGACTCGACCCACGCCGGGATCCCGCTGTAGTTCGTCATCTGCGCCTTCACGTACGACGGCATCCCGAAGTCCAGGGGGTGCGTGTACGCGTACTGCCCTGCATAGGTCCAGCGGCCGCGGATCGTGGCGTAGTTCTCGAACCCGGTGAGCGCCGGGCCGCCTGTGTACACGTGGCCGTCGTTCAACACCCAGTAGTTCCACCCGCTGCACTGGCCGTACGTCGGGTACCAAAGACACTGCGCGTCGTACCCGTTCGGCAGCCAGCCGTAGTGCTCCCAGTTCGTCGCCGATGCCACGCTCGGCGCGCACAGAGCGACGACCGCGGCGACAATTGCTGCGTGTTTTTTCATGTCGGCCACGATGCCCGAGCACGAACGCGCTGTAAATTCGCTCTTTTGGACAGGCGCGTGTGCGACGCGGCCGAGCGGAGCGCGTGCTACACGAACAGTTCGGCGTGCAGCTGCGGCCGCCCCTGAGGGCCGTCGGGGACGAAGTGAACGACGACGCCGCCGATCTCGACCGATGTGCTCGTGTACGGCACCGCGAGCAGCTCGCCGAGCGACGCCGCCTTGAGCTCGGGGTCGTCGGCGCGCAGGTGCAGCTCCGCGAGCCGCAGCTCGCGCTCCCCTTCGAGCAGCTCGTCGAGCCACTCTCGCGGCGGGTGGAGCTCGAGCCGGTAGCCGGCATTCGTCGAGACGAACGTGCGCCGGCCGCCGTGCTCCTGGACGCGAAGCTCGCGCATCTCGGCGCGCGCGAGCGTCTCGACGAACTCGTCGTCGTCCAGCGCGAAGCCGAGGTGGTCGACGCGCGGAAGCTCCCACTGGCCCGGTTGCACGACCACGTTCACGGCGCCTCGCTCGAGCTCCGTCAGCCGAAGCTTGAACCCGAGCTCGTCGAGCTCGCGCCAGCCACGGCCGGGCTCGAACGACGTCATGTCCTCGCCGATCCGGCCGTGCCGGGCGACGAGGTCGAACCCGAGCTTGCCGTGGTATCGGGCCTCGACCTCGCGGACCTTGCTGGTGACCAGGTGGTAGTGGAAGAGGTGCACGGCGCGCAATGTAGAAGCACGGGCGCCGCCACGCGGCGCTTTCGGTCCGGGGATGTGCGGAGGAACGCTCGTCGGCGCGGTGAACGAGAGAGGTCACTGTGCAGTCGCCGGGCGTCCATCACGTCGATCTGGTCGTCTCCTCGATCGAGCGGAGCCTGCCGTTTTACAGCGAGCTGCTCGGCCCGCTCGGGTACACCCGCGTGAGCGAGGTCGAGGGCGAGCGCGGAGAGACGATCTGGTACCTGGGCGGCGCCGTCGACTCGGTCGGGCGTCGTGAGGCGCAGGCCGACCTTCCGCACGATCGATACGCGATCGGGTTGCACCACCTCGCGTTCGAAGTGGCGTCGCGGACGCAGGTTGACGAGGTCGCGGAGTGGGTACGCGGCCAGGCGGTCGAGATCGAGAGCGAGCCGCAGGAGTACACATACTCACCCGGGTATTACGCGTTCTTCTTCTACGACCCCGACGGGATCAAGCTCGAGGTCGTTCACACGCCGGGGCTCGCTGCGGCCTGACGAAAGGAGAAAGATGGCAACGACACCTCCGGAGAACCAGCAATCCGGCAGCACGACCGGCGCCGGAGGGGGCGGATTCGACTACGGCCGCCCCGGCCCCACGATCAACATCGGCGCGCTGATGCCGACCCCTGGCAACGCCGAGGCCGTCGTCTGGGTGCTCGCGTCGATCATCCTCGGGATCGTCGCCCTCGCGTCCGACAACTACGACGCACACGGATGGGCGACCACGTTCGGCTGGATCACGGCGGCGTACCTGATCTCGCGCGGGATTGCGAAGGCCTCGCGCGTGCTCGAGCGCTAGCGGAGCTCGACGGGAGGGCGCCGGCCGGCCGCCGGCCCCTCCCTTTTCGCCGGTGCCGCGCCGACGACGCGGTTGTATCGTCGGCGCACGGTGATCAGCCTCGAGGAGCTCCAGCTCGCCGCGCGCAACCACGGGATGCCACTCGAGGCCCTGCGGCATCCGATCACGCCGGCCGGCCTCCATTACCTCCTGATCCACTACGACATCCCGTTCGTCGACGCCGGGGCGTGGGCGCTCGATGTCGAGGGTGCGGTCGCGCAGCCGCAGCGGCTCACGCTCGACGACCTACGCGCGCGTGAGGCGGTCGAGGTCGCCGTGACGATGGAATGCGCGGGGAACGGTCGTGCGCTCTTCGATCCGCACGTCGTCTCGCAGCCGTGGCTCCGCGACGCCGTCGGGACCGCGCGCTGGCGCGGCATCTCGATGCGCTCCGTGCTCGAGGAGGCGCGAGTCGAGGACAGTGCGGTCGAGATCGTGTTCACGGGGCTCGACCGCGGCATCGAGGGGGACGTGGCGCAGGAATACGCACGAAGCCTCCCGCTCGAGGAGGCGATGCGAGACGAGGTGGTGCTCGCCTACGAGATGAACAGCGCGCCGCTCCTGCCGCAGCACGGGTATCCGCTTCGCCTCGTCGTCCCGGGCTGGTACGGGATGACCAACGTCAAATGGCTGTCGCGCGTGACAGTCCTCGCGGAGCCGTTCGCCGGGTACCAGCAGTCTCGTGCGTACCGCATGCGTGCGCACGAGGACGACGACGGTGAGGCCGTGCAGAGGATGGTTCCGCGCTCCCTCCTCGTGCCGCCCGGGATTCCCGAGTTTCTGACGCGGGCCCGGACGCTCCGAGCGGGTATCTGCGTCCTCGAAGGCCGCGCCTGGTCCGGCCAGGCGCCGATCGAGCATGTCGAGATCAGCGTCGACGGCGGTGCGACCTGGGAGCCCGCGCAGCTCGCCGCCGACGATCTCGGCCGTTGGGCGTGGCGCGGCTGGACGTACGAGTGGGAAGCACGTCCCGGTGCCCACCGCGTCGGATCCCGGGCGCGCGACGCCGTGGGAAACGCGCAGCCGCTCGCGGCAACGTGGAACGTCGGCGGCTACGCCAACAGCGCCGTGCAGTGGGTCAACGTGGCTGTCGCCGAGTTCGGCGTTACGCGCGAGCGGGCTCGAAGCGGAGCTTCGCGCCCTCGGCCGGCACGGCCGTCGGGTAGTCGCGCGTGAGGCATGCGCGGCAGAACTGCGATTCCGGTCGGCGCGTCGACGCCTGAAGCCCTTCGAGCGAGGGGTACGCGAGGGACGTCGCCCCGATGTGCTCCCGGATCTCTTCGACGCTCTTTCCGGCCGCGATCAGCTCCGCCGGATCGGCGAGGTCGATCCCGTAGAAGCACTGGCCGATCACGGGCGGCGACGACACGCGGACGTGGACCTCCGCCGCGCCGGCCTCGAACAGCATCTGCACGATCTGCCGCGTCGTGTTACCGCGCACGATCGAGTCGTCCACCACGACGACGCGCTTCCCCTTCACCTCTGCGAGCGGGTTGAACTTGAGCTTGATGCCCTGTTCGCGCAGCCCCTGGTCGGGCTGGATGAACGTCCGCCCGACGTAACGGTTCTTGATCAGCCCCTCGCTGAACGGGATGTTCAGCCCGCGCGAGAAGCCGATCGCGGCGGGGGTCCCGGAGTCCGGGATCGGCAGCACGAGGTCCGCGTCGACCGGCGCCTCTTCGGCGAGGCGCTCGCCCATGCGCACGCGCGCGCCGTGCACTTCGACGCCGCTCAGCCGCGAGTCCGGCCGTGCGAGGTAGAAGAACTCGAAGATGCAGAGCGCGCCGCCCCCGTCGAGCGGGACCGCCTGCTCCGCGTACGCTCCCGTCTCGTCGACCACGATCAGCTCGCCGGGCCGGATCTCGCGGTCGACCTCTGCGCCGACGAGGTCGAGCGCGCACGTCTCCGACGCGACGACCCAGTCGTCGTCCAGGCGGCCGAGGCAGAGCGGGCGCATCCCGCGGGGGTCGCGGAACGCCGCGAGCTTTCCCTCGGAGAGGACGACCACCGAGAACGCGCCGTCGAGCTTGCGCATCGTGTTCGCGATCGCTTCCTGCAGCGGCGCCTCGTCGTTCGCGATCAGCGCCGCGATCACCTCGGTGTCCGCGCTCGTCGCAAGCCGATGTCCCTGCTCCGCCAGCTCGGCGCGGAGCGCGGCCGCATTCGTGAGGTTGCCGTTGTGCCCGAGGGCGACGGTCCGCGCGGTGCCGTGCTGGACGAGCGGCTGCGCGTTCCACCACTGCGACGAGCCGGTGGTCGAGTAGCGCGTGTGCCCGATCGCAATCTCGCCGTGCAGGCCGCGCAGCTTCTGCTCGTCGAACACCTGCGTCACGAGCCCCATGTCCCGGAGCGCCGTCACGCGGCCGCGGTCGGAAACGGCGATGCCGGCGGACTCCTGTCCACGATGCTGGAGCGCGAACAGGCCGAAATAGGTGATCCGCGCGACGTCGCGCTCGCTCGAGCGGATCCCGAACAGGCCGCACATCAGCGCACCGCGCCGATCCGCGCCACGTTTTTCGTCCCGAGCCGCTCGACGTCTTCGGGAGCGCACGCGAGCAGCACCTGGCCGCCGCCGCGGCCGCCTTGCGGAAGCTCGACGTCGGCCTCGAGGCCGCTCCACTCGGCCGCCTCGCGCACCGCTTGCTCGACGCCTCCATGGGACACGTCGTGCGCGAGCGTCAGCACCGGCCCAGCCTTCCAGACGTAGCGAACGAGCGCAGACTCAGCGGCGAGGTCGAGTTCCCCCGGCGCCGTCGCAACGAGGACGGCGTCGCCTCGCTGCCAGGCGCCCGGGATCATGCGGACGTCCGGGACGACCCCGACGCAGCCGACGACCGGTGTCGGCGGGATCGACCGGCCGTCGGTGTCGTTGTAGAGCGAGACGTTCCCCGAGACGACCGGGATCCCGAGCGCCTCGGCCGCCCGGGCAATTCCCTCGATCGCCTGCTCGAGCTCCCAGGCGATCTCCGTCTTCTCGGGCGAGCCGAAGTTGAGGCAGTCCGTGAGCGCGAGCGGCTCGCCGCCGGCGCACGCGACGTTGCGCGCCGCGCCGAGCACCGCGAGAACGCCGGCACGGAAGGGATCTCGCTCCCCCGGCGGCGGCCCCTGCAGCGAGACGGCCAGGCCGCGCAGCAACGGACGCAACCGGAGGACAGCGGCGTCGAAGCCTGGGCGGCGCACCGTGCGCGACCCGACGCGGTGGTCGTAGCGCTCGTAGATCGACCGCTTGGAGGTGAGGTTCGCGGGCGTGGGGGCGACGCTCGCCGCAGGGCCGGGCTCGCGTTCGAGCTCGTACCGCGGGCACTCGTCGGTCAGCAGCGCCGCCGGGATCTCGCCGACGACCTCGCCGTCGACGAGCGCGCGCAGGTCGCCTCTGTCGGTGACCTCGCCGATCGGGCTGCACGGCAGCTCCCATTTCGCGCACACGGCACGGACCGCGTCGAGCATCTGCGGCCGGACGACGGCGACCATCCGTTCCTGGGACTCCGAGATCATGATCTCCCACGGCTCCATGTCGCTCTCGCGCAGCGGGACGCGGTCGAGGTGCACGTCGATGCCGGCGCCGTCGCGCGCCATCTCCGCGAGCGACGAGGCAAGGCCGGCGGCGCCGCAATCCTGCAGCGACTCGACGAGGCCGCCGTCGACGAGCTCGAGCGAGGCCTCGATCAATTTCTTGCCGGTGAACGGATCGCCGATCTGCACGGTCGGCCGCTTGTCGGGCTCGTCCTCGCCGAGCTCGGCGCTCGCGAGGACGGACGCGCCGCCGATTCCGTCGCGGCCGGTCGTCGCGCCGTAGAGGACGACGTGAGCTCCGACCGCCGTGGCACGCGCCGTCTGGACACGTTCCTTCGGGAGCAGCCCGACGCACATCGCGTTCACGAGCGGGTTCCCGGCGTACGCCGCGTCGAAGACGGCCTCGCCCCCGACGGTCGGAATCCCGACGCAGTTGCCGTAATGGCCGATGCCGCCGACGGCGCGCTGGAACTGCCAGCCGTCGTCGGCGAAACGCAGGCCGTCGAGCAGCGCGATCGGGCGGGCGCCCATCGCCACGATGTCCCGGATGATCCCGCCGACTCCCGTGGCCGCGCCCTGGAACGGCTCGACGGCGGACGGGTGGTTGTGCGACTCGACCTTGAACGCCACGGCCTCGCCGTCGCCCACGTCGATCACGCCGGCGTTCTCACCCGGGCCCTGCAGCACGCGTTCCCCCTTCGACGGAAGCCGTTTGAGGAGAAGCGCCGAATGCTTGTAGCCGCAGTGCTCAGACCAGAGCAGAGAAAAGACCGCGAGCTCGAAGTCGTTCGGGTCGCGATCGAGCAGGTCGCGGATCCGGTCGAGCTCCGCATCGGTCAGCCCCAGAGCACGATGCAGCGGCTGTTCTGGCGCGACCTGCGTCAAGCAATCGAGTGTAGCCGGGAAGGCAGACGAGCCCCGGATACGTTCAAGTCCTCGTGAGCCGCCGCCACCTGTTGATGCTCGCTGCACTCGCGGCGCTCTGGGGAGCGTCGTTCATGTTCATCAAGATCGGCGTCCGCGAGCTCGCGCCGACCACGCTCGTCTGCCTTCGCCTCGGGATCGGTGCGCTCGTGCTCCTCCCGCTGACGCTCGCGAAGCTCGGGCCGCGGGTCGCCGTCGCGGAGGCGCGCGCGGCGTGGCGGCCGCTCGTTTTGATCGGGCTCGTGAACTCGGCGATTCCCATCGTGTCGCTCTCGTGGGCGGAGACGCGGATCGACTCCGGTCTCGCCGCTGTGATCCAGGCATCGGCGCCGCTCTTCACGGCGCTGCTTGCGCTCCGCTTCAGCCGCGCGGAGGTCGTCACCGGGGCGCGACTCGTCGGGCTGCTCGTCGGCTTCGGCGGCGTCGCATTGCTCGTCGGGGCGCAGCCGAGCGGCGAGACGCTTGCCGCGCTCGCCGTGACGTTCTCCGCCCTCTGCTACGCGGTCGCGGCGCTGTACAGCGCACGTGCGCTCGTCCGAGTCCCGCCCCTCGTGTCGGCAACCGGCGCGCTCGCGGCCGCCGCCGTCGCACTCGTGCCGTTCGCGCTCTTCCAGCTCCCCTCGCACTTCCCGAGCTGGGAGGTCGTCGGCGCGCTGTTCGCGTTGAGCATCGGCGGGACGAGCGTCGGCTACGTCCTGTACTACGCCCTGCTCGCCGGCGCGGGGGCATCGCGCTCGATCCTGATCACGTACCTCGTCCCCGCGATCGCGCTCGCCTACGGCGTCCTCCTGCTCGGCGAGCCGCTGACCTTGGCGGCCGTCGGCGGGCTCGCGCTCGTCCTCGGCGGCGTCGGTCTGGGGACGGGGGCGCTGCGGTGGAGGCGGCGGCTAGCCTCGGCGACGTGACGCGAAGCTACCCCGTCCTCCTGCTCACGCTGTCCGCGATCTGGGGCGCGTCGTACCTCTTCATCAAGGTCGGGGTGCGCGCCTTCGAGCCGTTCGCGCTCGTCGAGCTCCGGCTGCTCTTCGCTGCGCCGATTCTGGTCGCGTTTCTGGTCTGGCGCGGTGAGCTGCGCGAGTTGCGCCGAGCGGTCGTCCCCGGAATCGTGCTGGGCGCGATCAACGTCTCCATCCCATTCGCGCTGATCACGTGGGGCGAGAAGCACATCGATTCTGGCGTGGCGGCGATCGCGAACGCCTCGGTGCCGCTCTTCGTGTTCCTGCTCGCACTCCAGTTCGCACCGGGTGAGCGAACCGGTGGGGCGCGTCTTGCCGGCCTCCTGATCGGGATCGTCGGCATCGGCGTCCTCGCCGGCGTCCACCCGCGCGGCGGCGCCTGGGCCGTAGCCGGGACGCTCGCCGTGGTCCTTGCCTCGCTGTCCTATGCCGCCGGCGGCCTCTTCGGCCAGCGGGAGACGGCTCGGTTCAGCGGGCCGGTTCTCGCAGCTGCCTCCGTCCTCTACGGCGCGCTGCTGATGCTGCCGTTATCGCTCCTCCAGGTTCCGGGCGACCTCGGCGGCTGGAAGCCGCTCACGTCGACCGCTGCGCTCGGCCTGGCCGGAACCGGGATCGCGCAACTGCTCCTCTTCAGGATCCTGCGCGACCACGGTGCGGCGCGCGCGAGCCTCGTCACGTACCTGATGCCGCCGATCGCGCTCGTCTACGGCGCGGTCCTGCTCGGCGAGCCGCTGACGGCGGAGGAGGTGATCGGGATGGCACTGATCCTGCTTGGCATCGGGCTCGGGTCGGGGCTCCTGCGCCTGCCGCGGCGCGTGCCGGCAACCCAGACGCCGTGACGATCGCGATCCGCCGCGCGCGCACGGGCGACGTCGACTTCCTCGTCGAGCTCGTCACCGACGAGGACGTAGAGCCGTTCCTTGGCGCGGTCTCGGCCAAGGACACGGACGCTGTCGCCGAGGAAGTGGCGCGCTCGGAGCGCGAGCCGCACGACTACGGCCGGTTCGTGATCGAGGTCGATGGGGAGCGTGCCGGCGGGCTCGGCTTCGAGCTCGCGAACCGCCGTTCTCGGATTGCGCACCTCGAGCGCCTCGCTGTGCACCCGTCGTTCCGCGGCCGCCGGGTCGCAGATGACGCTGCGCGACGCTTCCAGCAGCATCTGGTGCACGACCTCGGCTACCACCGCCTCCAGCTCGAGATCTACGGCTTCAACGCGCGCGCGATTGCGCACGCAGAGCGCGTCGGCTACGTCCGCGAGGGCGTTCGGCGCCGCGCGTACCGGCGGCACGGCGACTGGGTCGACGGTGTCCTGTTCTCCCTCCTCGCCGAGGAGGCAAGCGTGGCGCAGGAGGTGCTGCTGCTGCACGACTACGTCGGCGCGCACAACGAATGCGTCCGCACCGGCGACTGGGAGCCGCTCGCGGAGTGGTTCGCAGACGACGCTCGCCTTGTGTTCGAGGGCGTTCCGGTCGGTCCGTTCGACGGCCGTGACGCGATCGCGGCCGCGTACCGCGCGCAGCCGCCCGACGATCAGGTGCTCGTGTTCGCCGTGGAGGAGGGGGATCCGCTGACGGCGCGCTACGGGTGGCTTCGTGATCCGGCGGCCGTCGCCGGTGTGACGCGCGTGACGTCGCGCGACGGACGCATCGCGTCGCTCGTCGTCACTTTCGATTCGTAGGAGGCGACAGCCGCGGCTACGCGAGCCCGCCCACGTCCAGCACCACGGTCTTCAGATCGCTCATGTCGAGCATCGTGTAGCGGCCGCCGATCCGGCCCCAGCCGCTCTGCGTGCCGGCCGCGCCGCCGAACGGCTCGTGTGCCTCCCAGTAGTCGGTCGAGTCGTTGACGACGACGTTGCCCACCCGCAGGTTGTCGGTGTACGCGAACGCGCGGCTGAGGCTCGAGGTGTAGACCGCGGCCTGGAGCCCGAGGTGCGAGTCGTTCGCGATCCGTAGCGCCTCGTCGTCTGAACGCACGCGGATCAACGGGACGATCGGGCCGAAGGTCTCCTCGCGGTTGATCAGCGTGTCCGTCCCGACATCGGTCACCACGGTCGGCTCGTAGTAGAGGCCGGTCGGGAACCCGCCTGCGCGCGACCCGCCGACGACGACGGTCGCACCCTTCGACAGCGCGTCCTCGAGATGCGCGTCCATCTTGTGCGCGGTCGGCTCGTTGTTGATCGGGCCGACGCGCGTGGCGTCGTCGAGCGGATCCCCGAGCGGCCATTCGCCCGCGACCTTCACCACTTCCTCGAGGAACGCGTCGTGCGCACGTTCGTGGACGAGGACGCGCTCGGTCGCACAGCAGACCTGCCCTGCGCAGAAGAAGCCGCCGAAGACCGCGCCCTGGGCCGCGCGGGCGAGATCGGCGTCCTCGCAGACGATCACCGGCCCGTTGCCGCTTGCTTCGATCAGCGTCCGCTTGAGACCGACCGCACGCACGATCTTCTCCGCCGTCGTATGGGATCCGACGAACCCGACGCCGTCGACGCCAGGATGCGTGACGAGCTCCGCACCGACGTCTCCGGCGCCGTAGACGACGTTGACGACGCCGTCCGGCAGGCCG
>VAXB01000135.1 GCA_005883995.1 Actinomycetota bacterium | reverse complement strand
CCTACGCACCGCCCAGAAACCGCTCAAGGAGCGGTACAGAGAGGACCCGAGCGCCTCGCGGATCACCCTCGTCGCGCGCGGCGCGACCGCCGACACGCCGATCGCCTGCTCGGTCGACCTCGGCAGGACGATCTACGACGCGCAGGCGCACCCGGGCGTTGGCGGCGCGGGGACGGCGGCCTGCTCCGGCGATCTCCTCCTCGGCGCGCTCGCGGCGTGCGCGCAGCTCACGTACCAGATGCTCGCCAGCGCGATGGAGATCCCCGTCGTCGACGTGCGCGTCGTCGTCGAGGGCGACGTCGACCTCGCCGGCACGCTCGGTGTAAATCGAGACGCGAGGGTGGGCTTCGACGCAATCCGGCTCGCCTTCGAGATCGACGCGCCGGACGCAACCGAGGAGCAGCTCGCGGGCCTCCGTGAGCGCACCGAGCGCTACTGCGTCGTTCTCCAGACCCTCACCGACCCTCCGGCAGTCGACACGTCGTTCGCGCCGAGCATGCGAACGTAACCCCGAAGCAAAGGAGCAGGATGCCCAGATTCCTCATCGAACGCCATTTCGACGTCGGCGAGACCGAGATGCCCAGCGTCGGTCGGCGCTCGCGTCAGCTCACGGAGCAGGAATTCCCCGAGATCACGTGGGAGCACAGCCACGTCGTCGTCAACGACGGCGGCGGCGTGATGACGTTCTGCGTCTACGCCGCGCCGAGCGAGGAGATCGTCCGCAAGCACGCAGAGCGATTGGGGCAGCACAACATCAAGGCGCTGTACGAGGTCGTCGGCGACGTCACGCCGGCGGACTTCCCGCCGCAGGCCTAGATTCCGGCTCCTGGCGCCGCGCGAGCGATTGCGCGTCTTCGATGTGGATGATCGACGCGATCGCGAGTGCACGCTTCCGCGCAACTTCGCCTCGCAATTTTGGCTCCGTGGTCGCTGAGATCAGCTCGAGCGCCTGGGCGTAGAGCACGGCGGCTTCGTCCTTCGCCCAGCCGCGGAACGCCTGATCGGCGGCGACCAGGAGATACGGCCGCGCACGCGCGACGTCGCCCGCCTCGCGCCAGTGTTGCGCCAGCGCTGTTGCCGTCGCCGCGGAGCTGGCCGTCGCGTCCTCCAGGAATGCCGCGACCCCGGCGTGCAGCGACTTCCGGCGTGTCCGCGGGAGCGTCGCGTACGCGACGTCACGGATCACCGCATGCTTGAACGTGAACTGCTCGTCTTGCTCGATCCACGAAAACGACTCGCGCCGGATCAGGTCGCGCGCCTCGAGGGAGTCAAGCACCGCCGAAAGGCCGGCGGCGTCGCCGTCGAGTTGCTCGAGTGCGCCGCGCCAGAACACCTTGCCCACGACTGACGCGTCGAGGAGAACCGTCCGCTCCGATGCTGGTAACGCGTCGAGGCGTGCGGAGACGAGCTCGCGGATCGTCGTCGGCAGCGTCTCGCCGGCGAGGTCGCGCCGCTCGAGGACGGACGCGACGAGCTCCTCGATGAACAGCGGGTTTCCCTCCGCGGTGTCGATCGCTCGATGCACGTCTGCGTGGATGCCGCCGAGCAGACGGTCCGCCAGGTCGTTTGCATCCCGTTGCCCGAGTGTCTCGAGCGGGAGCGCCGTGTACGCCGGGAGACCGCCGCCCCAGCCCGGGCGCGCGAGCAGGAGATCCGGCCGCGCCAGCGCGAGCAGCATCAACGGCACGTCCCGGATCCGCGACGCGAGCGCTTCCAGCAGGTCGTGCGTCCCGCTGTCCGCCCAGTGGATGTCCTCGAAAACGAGCACCGTGGGCTGATCGCGCGCGAGCGCCTCGATGAACCGCCGTGCCGCGAGGAACAGGATCTGGCGGTCGGCGACCTCGCCCTCCGTGCGTAACCCGGTCAGCAGCTCGAGGTGCGACGCAAGCTCTTCGGCCGCGTGCGCGCCGACCAGCCCGACGAGAGCGGCTCGGAGCTTTTCGGCGCCGGACGAGATGTCGTCGCTCGCGTAGATGCCGGCGAATTGCTTCACGTGCTGCGTGAACGCGCCGTAGAGCGTGCTCACCCCGTACGGGAGCGAGCGCCCGCGCAGGACACGGATTCCTTCGCCCGCGAGCTGGTCGGTGAACTCCGTCGCCAGACGCGTCTTGCCGATGCCTGCGTCGCCGACGACCGTCACGAGGTGCGGCCGACGGTCGGAGACGACACCGTCGAAGATTCGGTGAAGCACCGCGACTTCGTGCACGCGCCCGAGCATCGGCGCGGTGCTCGCGGCACGCTCGCCGGGTGCCGCTCGCGCGGCGACGGCGAGCCACGCGCGCACAGGCTCGGCCTTCCCCTTCACCGCGAACGGGTCCACCTCGCGGTACTCGAACAGGGCGCGTGTCGCGCGGTAGGTTCCTTCGCCGACGAGGATGCCGTTCGTCGGTGCCGCAGTCTGGAGCCGGGACGCGGTGTTGACGACGTCACCGGCGACTATCCCCTCGCCGCGATCGGCGTCCGCTCCGACGGCGACGATCGCTTCGCCCGTGTTCACCGCGAGCCGCACCTGGAGTGCGAGCTCGGGGTCGCCGGCATTCAACTCGTCGACGGCGGCGCGCACAGCGAGCGCCGCGCGCACGGCGCGCTCCGGGTCGTCGCCGTGGGCGACGGGCGCGCCGAAGACGGCCATGACTGCGTCGCCGATGAACTTCTCGACCGTGCCGCCGAAGCCCTCGATCTCGGACCGGACGCGGGTGTAGTACGGCCGCAGGATCGCGCGGACGTCCTCAGGATCGAGCCGTTCCGAACGAGCGGTGAACCCGACGAGGTCGACGAAGAGGACGCTGACGATCTTCCGCTCTTCGCGCACGCGGACGGTGCCGTCGGAGAGCGGCGCGGCGCAGGCGTTGCAGAAACGGGCGCCGTCGGGATTGTCGCGGCCGCAGGCGGGACAGAGGAGCATGCTCAGAGCGTATGGCGTGCGGGAGGACGGCGGCGACCGTTCCGCGCAGTTTCCAGCAGCTTTGCGGCGCTGGAATGATCAATCCGGTGCCGGGCGGAATCCGAGGACGGTTCAGCGACCCAGCGTGACGACGTCGACGGAGGTGACGGTGCCGGCACGGCGGCCCCGAACTTTCCGAGCAGCAACTACGATCGGGGCGTGCGGAAGATCGCCTGCACCCTCGTCGTGTCCGCTGCCGCTGCCGCCGCCGTGTGTGCAGACGCCGGCACGGCGACTGGGCTCCATGGCGTCGTCATGCGCGGGCCGACGACGCCGATCTGCCAGGCCGGGAGCCCCTGCGAGGCGCCCGCCGCGAACGTGACCCTGGTCTTCTCCCACGCCGGCGCAGATGCCGCGAGGACGACGACGACACGGCTGGGCACGTACCGAATCGTCTTGCGCCCGGGCATGTACTCCGTCCGCGCGCTGCACGCGGGAAAGCTTGGCCGCGCGCTCGCGCCGGCGCAGGTTCGGGTCGTCGCCGGCCGGATGCGGACGGTCGACTTCTCGATCGACACGGGCATTCGCTGACGAGGCGCAAGAGAAAGGCCCCGCTGATGCGGGGCCTTTCTCGGTTCAGGAGGACGCTGCTCTAGCTCGAGCTGGTACGCCGCGTGTTCTTGCGGCGCCCGTTCGTGCTCGGGCGACGTGTGGAGCTGCTGCCGCTGCGCGACGTCGTGCTGCGGCTGCTCGTGCTGCGGCCCGAGGTGCTCCGGCCGCGCGTGCCGGTGCTCCGCGTGCCGGTGCTCCGGCTCCGGGTCCCCGTGCTGCGGCTGCTTGTGCTGCGACCGCTCGACGCACGGCCACCGCGACGTGCGGCTGCAGTGCTTCCGGCAGATCCGGAGCTCGAGCGTGCCGATGCGCGACCGCCGCGTGTACCCGCGGCGCGGACGGTCATCCGACCGCCGGTTTTCGTGCCGCTGCTGCTCGTGCTGCGGCTCCGCGATGCCGTGCTCCGCCCGCGGGTGCCGGTTGTGCTGCGGCTACGCGAGGCCGTGCTGCGCCCGCGCGTGCCGGTTGTGCTGCGGCTCCGCGTGCCCGTCGTGCTGCGGCTGCGCGTGCCCGTCGTGCTGCGGGCCCGCGTTCCGGTCGACCGGCCGGTCGTGCTGCGGCTGCGCGTTCCGGTCGAGCGGCCGGTGGTGCTGCGGCTGCGCGTGCCGGTGCTGCGCGTGCCCGTGCTGCGCGTCCCGGTGCTCCGCTTTCGGGTGCCGCTGGTGCTGCGCGAGCTGCTGCCCGACGACGATCTCGTCGACGCGGCGCGCGAGCGCGACGTCGTCGAACCGGTCGAGCGTCTCGTGGTGCCGGTCCGCTTGCGAGTCCCTCCGGACCGCGCAGCG
>VAXB01000134.1 GCA_005883995.1 Actinomycetota bacterium | reverse complement strand
TGCGCGACGGTCACGCTCGCCGCTCGGCGCTCTACGAGGCAACGCGACAAAGCTTGCAGGGCGAAGTCAAAGCGTTGCCACCGACCTGGCTATATGACGCGCGCGGCTCGCGAATGTACGAGGAAGTCACGCGGCTCCCGGAGTACTACCTGCCGCACCGCGAACGCGACATCCTGCACGCTCACGCACGCGCGATCGCAGAGCGCACGCCGGCGAGCACCCTCGTCGAACTAGGGCCGGGCTCCGCAACGAACACGCGGCTCCTCCTCGACGCACTCGACGCGGCCGGCACGCTCGAGCGCTTCGTTGCGCTCGACGTCAGCGAGGACGCGCTGCGGGCCAGTGCACACACGATCGCCGAGGTGTACCCACGACTCTCCGTCGATGCGTTTGTCGGAGATTTCGAGCGCGACCTCGGCCTGCTGCCGCTTGGCGGGCGCCGCCTGATCGCGTTCCTGGGGAGCACGATCGGGAACCTGTATCCGGCGCAGCGCGCCACGCTGCTCGGAGCGGTGGCCGACGCGCTTGGCCCGGACGACGGTTTTCTGCTCGGGATCGACCTCGTCAAGGACGTGCGGCGTCTCGAAGCTGCCTACAACGACAGCCGCGGCGTCACGGAGGCGTTCGTCCGCAACGCGCTCGCTGCGGTCAACGATGAGCTCGCCGCGTCGTTCGACCAGGCCCGCTTCGTCTATGAGCCCCGTTGGGATCCCGACCACGAGTGGATGGCGATCGAGTTGCGTGCGCGTGGCGCGCACGCGGTCAGGATCGACGCTCTCGAAATCGACGTCGCGTTCGAGCAGGACGAGCCGCTCCGCGTCGAGATCAGCGCCAAATTTCGTTCGGAGGAATTCGTTCGCGAAGTCGAGCAGAGCGGCTTGCGTGTCGAATCGTTGTGGACCGACCACCTGGGGGACTTCGCCGTTGCCCTGATGGTCGCGGACGCACGGCCGCAAGCTAACGTCACGACGAAGCGAGAGGAGAACGATGTCCGCAGGTCAAAGCATCTGTAGCCATCTCGACCAGATCGAGGTGACCGCGCTACCGGCGCGAATCGACGGCTGCGAGGAATGCCTGAAGATCGACAGCGGGTGGGTGCATCTGCGCATGTGCATGACGTGCGGGAAGATCGGCTGCTGCGACTCGTCGCCGAAGAAGCACGCGACCGCACACGGACGTGAGAGCGGACACCCGATCATCCGTTCCGCGGAGCGCGGTGAGGAATGGAGCTGGTGCTACGTGGACGAGGTCGCATTTGCGGCGCCGCCGCAGTAGTCGCATTGCAGATGGGATAGGGTCCGAGCGTGGATCCAGACCGCGCGCGCGAATTGCTGGCGGCAGAGCGGGCGCGCATCGAGCGGGCGCTTCGTGATCTCGGGCATCAGGAGACCGGCGAGCCGGCGGACGAGGACGATCCCGGCAACCTCGCCTCCGACCTCTCGCAGGACGAACTCGACGAGGGTCTCGCAGACAACTTGCGCGAGGAGCTTGCCGCGGTTGCGCGCGCCGAGCAACGAGTCGATGCCGGGACATACGGCCTCTCGATCGAAAGCGGCAAGCCGATCCCGGACGAGCGCCTCGAAGCCGTTCCCGCTGCCGAACGAACCGCTGACGAAGAAGCACGCTGAGTCGGCGGAGCGGTGCCTGACCGCGTAGTCCTGGCGCTGGACGTGGGTGGCTCCCACGTCAAAATGCTGACCTCCGAAGCTGGAGCCGAATCGCGGCGTTTCGATTCCGGGCCGGACCTGACCGCGTCGGAGATGGTGAGGGGCGCGCTCGCCTCGACCGCCGGCTGGTCGTACGACGTGGTGTCGGTCGGCGTGCCCTCCCCTGTCCGTGCCGGCGAGATCCTCGCCGAGCCCGTGAACCTCGGTCGAGGTTGGGTCGGGTTCGATTTCGAGGCCGCCTTCGGCAAGCCGACAAGAGTCGTCAACGACGCGGCGATGCAGGCGCTCGGGAGCTACGAAGGCGGCAAGATGCTGTTCCTCGGCTTCGGCACGGGGATGGGATCGGCGGTGGTCGCCGGCGGGATCGTCGAGCCGATGGAGCTGGGCCACCTCCCCTTCCGCAAAGCGACGTTCGAGGACTACGTCGGCGAGCGCGGCAGGCAACGCCTCGGCAAGAAGAAGTGGAGTGCGGCCGTTGCCGAGACGGTCGAACGACTGCAGGCGGCGCTCGAGCCCGACTACGTCGTGCTCGGCGGCGGAAACGCGAAGAAGCTCGACGAGCTGCCGCCCAACGCGCGGCTTGGAGCGAACAACAACGCCTTCACCGGGGCATTTCGCCTCTGGGACGAGGTGCCCGCTGAGACCGCTTGACCGCCGGTCCGAGCCTGCTCACGCGCACGTGCCGCGCGCTATCGTCGGGGTCCGCAGACGATCCGAGGGGGGAATTTTTATGAGAGCAACCATGCGCCGCTGTCGGCTCGCCGGAGGCCTGGTCGCGCTTGCCGCCGCCGCAGCGCTGCTCGGTGCCGGCCCTGCGTCGGCCGCGTTGCCGGATCTAGGGCCGAACGTCGTCGTGTTCAGCCCGTCAACGCCGCAGGCGACCGTCCAGGCGGAGCTGGACGCGATTTCGACCCAGCAGGTCCATAACCAGTTCGGCGCGCAGCGCTACGCCCTCTTCTTCGAACCGGGCACGTACGGGTCGGCCGCCCACCCGCTCGTCTTCCAGCTCGGCTACTACACGCAGATCGCCGGGCTGGGCGCGACACCGAATGACGTCGTCGTCAACGGGGCGATCGACGTCTTCAACCAGTGCGACGGGTCGGGACCGTGCGACGGGTTGAACAACTTCTGGCGATCGGTTTCGAACCTGACGCTGAACGTCCATCTGCCGAGCTCGCCGCCCGCCTACGCGCCGCCGACCGGCGAGGACCCCGGGTGCAACAACTCGAACGACCTGTGGGGCGTGTCGCAGGCCGCGCCGATGCGAAGCGTCATCGTCAACGGCGCCCTGATCCTGCAGGACTACTGCAACCGCGGCTTCGTCAGCGGAGGCTTCTTCGCCAACGACGAGCTCAACGGCTTCGTCGGCAGCTTCGGTCAGCAGCAGTACTTCACGCGCAACAGCAACATCGGCACGTGGTCGAACGGCGTCTGGAACCAGGTGTTCCTCGGTGACAACGGCGCGCCTCCCACGAGCTTCGGGCCCGGGACGAACCAGTACACCAATGTCGCGACAACGCGCGTCTCGGAAGAGCCGCCGTTCCTGACTGTCGATGCCGCGGGGAACTACACCGTGTTCGTCCCGGCTGTGCAGCGAGACTCCGTCGGCCCGAACTATGAGGCCGGAACCGAGGCGGGGACGTCGATCCCGATCAGCCGCTTCTTCGTCGCCGATCCAGCGACGTCCGTCACCGCGATCAATGCCGCGCTCGCCCGTGGCCGGAACCTCCTGCTGACGCCGGGCGTCTACCACCTCGCCGAGCCGATCCGGGTCGTCAACCCGAAGACGGTCGTGCTCGGTCTCGGCTTCGCCACGCTGATCCCGACGAACGGGACCGCCGCGCTCGAGACCGCGAGCGTGCCCGGGATCAAGATCTCCGGCCTGATCGTCGACGCCGGCCCCGTCAACTCGCCGGTGCTCGTCCAGGTCGGCGGGAGCAACGCCGGCGGGACGCACGACCGCAACGACCCGACGCTGCTCGCGGACGTCTTCTTCCGGATCGGCGGAGCCGAGCCGGGACGCGCGACGACGAGCCTGGTGGTCAACGCCGACAACGCGATCCTCGACGATATCTGGGCATGGCGCGCAGACCACGGCGCCGGCGTCGGCTGGAACAGCAACACGGCCGACACGGGCGTTGTCGTCAACGGCGACAACGTGTCTGCGTACGGCCTGTTCGTCGAGCACTACCAGAAGTTCGAGGTGATCTGGAACGGGCAGAACGGCAATGTCGTCTTCTTCCAGAATGAAATGCCGTACGACCCGCCGTCGCAGGCGGCGTGGATGTCGAGCCCGACGACCGACGGCTTCGCGGCATTCCTCGTGTCACCGAACGTGACGAGCTTCCAGGGCTACGGGATGGGGAGCTACTCGTTCTTCAACCAGGGCGTGCCGATCTTCGCAACGCAGGCGTTCCAGGCGCCCACCACACCCGGCGTCCAGTTCCACGACATCCTCACCGTCTTCCTGGACGCGACGCACGGAAGCGGCGGGATCCTCTCCGTCATCAACGGGGTCGGCGGGTCGTCGACCGCCGCGAACGCCGACCAGCCGGTCGACGTCGCGAATTACCCGTAGGCATGCCCGCGGGGGTCAGGCCGCGCCGGCGGTC
>VAXB01000055.1:20848-36360 GCA_005883995.1 Actinomycetota bacterium | reverse complement strand
CGCGGCGCTGCTCTACGTCGACCAGAACGCCCGCGTCATAGACTCGTTTCCCCGACCGAGGAGGAGCCGCGATGCCCACGTACATCCTGCTTTCGAGCCTGACGGCGCAGGGCGTTCAGACGCTGAAGTCGAACCCTGACCGTCTGCGCGAGGTGAACCACGACGTGGAGGAGCTCGGCGCAAAGGTGCTCCACCAGTGGGCGACGCTCGGAGAGTACGACTTCGTCAACGTCGTCGAGGCGCCCGACGCGGCGGCGATCGCGCGTGTCTCGGTCGCACTCGGCGCACGCGGCTCGACGAAAATCCGAACGCTCACCGCCCTGACGATCGACGAGTTCCTCGGGGCCGTCGGCTAGGCCGCGGGCGGCGCGCGCGGATGAGTTGAGGGTCAGACCTTTCCGATGCGAGTGGGGCGCCGCGTCGAGAAACGTCACGACAGCGCGAAGCGCCCGAAGAGCGGTGGCAGCGTCTGGCCCCTCTTCGAGCTAGGAGGCGCGCGCGTCTAGAAGTACTTCAACCAGCGCCCGTCGCAAGCGCAGTCGAGGTTCTTGCGTTGGCACTTGCGGCAGCCCCATTCGCTGAGCCAGATCCACTTCAGGTGGTAGACCTCGAGCACGATCATCGCGAGGATCGACGCGAGCAGCTCGGTTTTCGTCAATACATGCACCCGTCCACGTTGTCGGACGCCGGTGGGCGGGCGCAATGGGCCGATCGGCCTATTTTCGGCGACCGATGCTCCTACCGACGGACGCGGCGGATCGAGATCCCCCAGGCTTCGCCGCTGTCGAAGAGCGCATCGCCATCGACCTCGTCCGCCCAGCCGATGAAGTGCGGCTCCGGCTCCGCCTCGGTCGAGCCGAAGACGGCAGGCCGTAGCTCCGGGCCGCCCCGGGCATCGAGGGTCTCACCGCGTTCGAGCGCGTCCAGCCGCGCCTGTGCCTCCTCGGCGACCGGTCCCTCTTCGTACCCGCGCGGCATCCGCCGAGGACTGTACGCCTCGCGTGGCTAGGCTCGCGCGATGCCCGCTGCGCTTGCCGTCCGCGATCTCGCAAAGCGCTACGGCGCGGTCACGGCGCTCGGCGGCGTCGACCTCGAGGTCGTCGAAGGCGAGCTCGTCGGATTGCTCGGACCGAACGGAGCGGGGAAGTCCACGCTGGTCAAGATCGCATGCGGCCTCGTGCGCCAGACCGCCGGCACGGCGGAAATCTGCGGCGCTCCGGCAGGCTCGACGGCTGCACGCGCCCGGATCGGTTACCTCGCGGAACTGTTCCGATTCCCGGGCTGGATGAGCGCGGATGAAGTCCTCGTCCTCCACCAGCGGCTGAGCGGCTCCTCGGGCGGCGAGCGCGAGCGAACCGACCTGCTGGAGCTGGTTGCGTTGCGCGAGGCGCGCGGTCGGCGGGTGGAAGAGATGTCGAAAGGAATGCAGCAGCGACTCGGCGTCGCCCAGGCGCTCGTCGGGACGCCGCGCCTGCTGCTGCTCGACGAGCCGACGAGCGCGCTCGACCCCGTCGGCCGGCGAACCGTCCGGACGCTGCTCGAGGAGCTGCGAGCGCGCGGGATCTCCGTCCTGCTGAACTCCCACCTGCTGAGCGAGATCGAGCTTGTCTGCGACCACGTCGTGATCCTGCTCGGCGGCAAGGTCGTGGCGGCTGGGACGCCGGACGAACTGTCGCGGCCGCGCGGGATCGAGCTCGAGACGGACCGCGGGACGCGGATGGTCGAGGGAACGCGCGAGGACGTCCCGCGCGTCGTCGCCGACGCGGTTGCGGCCGGCGAGCTCGTGTACGGCGCGCGGACGCGGCAGTCGACCCTCGAGGACGTCTACCTCGAAGCCGTCGGGGGCGAGACTTCTTGAGCGCGATCCCGGTGATCGTCGGCTACGTGCTGCGCGAGGCACTGCGGCGCCGCGTCTTCGCTGTCGTGCTGCTCCTGACGGCGGTCTTCCTCGTCCTCTTCTGGGTGGCGAACCACTACGTCCACGGCGAACTGCGCACGCTGCAGGTGCCGCAGGACGTTCCGGTCGACGCGCGGACGTTCGCCTCGGCCTTTCTCGGAGGCCTCGCGCTGTTCGCGACGATGTTCCTCGGCGTCGTCCTCGCGGTGTTCCTGACGCTCGGCGCCGTCCGTGGCGACGCGGAGCGGGGCTTGCTGCAGCCCCTCGTCGTCCGGCCCGTCGGCAGATCGACATTCCTGGTCGCGCGATTCCTCGGCGCGGTCGCCGTGACAGCGCCGTACGTGATCGTCGTCGACCTCGCAGCCGTCGTGATCACGGGCCTGACGATGCACTGGTGGCCCGACCGGATCGCGACGCCGGCGGTGGAGGTCGCATGCGCTGTCGCGATCGTGACTGCGCTCGCGCTGCTCGGCTCGATCTTCCTCTCGTCGACCGCGAACGGGATCGCGATCTTCATGCTCTTCGGTGCCGGGCTCGTTGCCGGACTGCTCGGGACGATCGGGCACGTGATCGGCTCGACCGCGATCAGGCACGCGTCGACCGTTGCCGCCTACCTGACTCCTTTCGAGGCGCTGTACCAGGACGCGCTGCGCCAACTGACGTCTTCGACGACGGGCCTGACCGGATTTCTCCTGCAGCTCGGGCCGTTCGGGGGCGCGTACGTCCACGGCTGGCCTGTGCGTCTGTGGGCGGCGGCCTTCTTCGTGCTCGTGGGTGTCACCGCGCTCCTCGCCTTCCGCCGGCGCGACCTTTAGACCGTCTGCGCGTACTTGACAGCGGTCTCAGCGGCGAGCTGCGCATTCGCCGCGACGAGCTCGCGGTTCGCGCGGAGCGTCGCGCCGCCGCTTCGCTCGTGGAGGAACGAGAGGACGAACGGCGTCACCTGCTGACCGCTGATCCCCTGCGCGTGTGCTTCGCGCAGCGCCTCGTCGATCAGGGGCTCAACGTCGTCGAGGCTGTCGTCGGGCGGCCTGGCGAGCAGGAGACCCCCTCCGTCCAAGTCCCAGTGGGCGCGCGCGACGCGCGCCGCCTCCTCGGCAGAATCGACGCGCGCGGACACGCGGGGGCCGCCGCGTGCGGCGTAGAACAGGGGAAGCTCGTCCGTCTGGAACCCCAGCACCGGCACGCCGAGCGTCTCGAGCACTTCGGCCGTCGCCGGAACATCCAGCAGGGACTTGATCCCCGCGGACACGACGACCGTCCGGCTTCTGGCTAGCTCGCCCAGGTCGGCGGAGACGTCGACGTTCGCGTTCCAGCCGCGGTGGACACCGCCTAGGCCGCCCGTGCCCATGAAGCGGATGCCGACGGCCCGGCAGACCGCGAGCGTTCCGCCGACGGTCGTCGCGCCGGTCGCCCGCTGCACGACGCACGCGGCCAGGTCGCGCGGGCCGACCTTGCGCGCGTCGGCGCCGAAGCGTTCGAGCTCCTCCGCCGTCAGCCCCACCACGATCTCGCCGCCGAGCACGCCGATCGTGGCCGGAACCGCACCGCCGGCGCGCACGCGGCGCTCCGACTCGAGCCCGACCTCGACGCCCTCGCCGGGCGGGAAGCCGTGCGCCACCAGCGTCGTCTCGAGCGCGACGACGGCGGCGGCCTCGCGAACCTCGGGCGCGACGCGGATCACGCCGAGATCTCGATCCTGGGGCCCCATCACGGCATCGTCCCGAGTTGCGAGATGCAGCGCGCCGCGGTTGCGAGGGCGAGCTCCGGTCCGCCGACGAGGAACCCGGCCGCGAGCGCGTCGCCCGCACCGGTCGCGTCGACCACGTTCGCCGCTTGCGCCGGCAGCTCGGCCGAGCATTCCCCGACGACGCGAATCCCGCGCGCGCCGCGCTTGATCACCGACGTTCGCGCGAGCGCATACGCGCCGCCGACGATCTCCCACTCCGGCTCGTTCGCGAAGACCAGGTCGGGCTCGAGCTCCTCGAGCCGGGCGCGGAACGCTGCAGGCCCGAAGTCGCGGATCCGTGTCCAGGCCGAGAGGTCGACGCTCACCCGCGCGCCGCCGTTGCGCGCAACCTTCGCGGCGTGCAAAGCCGACGCATCGATCGGCGAGCGCATGAGCGAGTAGCCGGACAGGTGGAGCACGTCGGCGTCCGCGAACCACGCGGCATCGAGGTCGCGCGGTTCGAGGTCGGGTGCGACGCCGCGATCGGAGGCCATCGTCCGGTCGCCGTCCGGGCCCACGAGCGAGACGACGACGCCGTTGTGGCCGCTCACGATCGGCCCGACGACCTCGACTCCGCGCGCCCGAAGCTGGTCGTCGACGACGCGTCCGCCTGCGTCGTCCGCGCGCTTGCCGACGAACCGAGCGTCGGCGCCCAGCGCCGCGGTCCACGCCGCCACGTTCGCCGCCTGGCCGCCCGCACCGGCGTTCGTCTGCGCGAGTGCGTCCGCGCCGAAGGCGAGCGGCTCGTCGAGCCGCACGATCACGTCCAGAAGGAGGTCGCCGAGGCAGACGATCCGCATCAGCGACAATCGTCCCATGGACGCCGAAAGCAGGGGCGGGCGGTTCTCATCGTTCGTGATCGGCGGCGTCGTCGGCGCGTCCGCGGCGATCGCGGCCGCGCGCCGCCGTCGTCCGCGCCGCGGGCCGGCGCGCCGAACGCCGCAGGGGCTTGCCGCGTTCGAGGGCGCGCCGTGCTACCGCGAGATAGTCGAGCGGGAGCGCGAGCTCGAGCGCGAACCTGATTCGCCGTAGATCCGCCGACCCGCGCCGACGAGCGTGTTCAGGTTCACGTCGGCATCCCCGATCGCGAGCGACTTACCGAGGCGCATCACGGCCTCGGCCGCGGCGACGTACCGAGCGCGTGTCCGGACCGCGCGCCGTGTCCTGACCACGAGATACGGCCCGAACGCGTGCGCCTCGAAGAGTCGGCCCGGCTGCGGCACGGCGTACCGGATCCTCGGACGTTTCCATGTGTTCGTCGAATCGCTCGCGTCGAGGACCCAGACGCCGCGGCCTAGAGGTGTGGTCAGCCGCTCGAGCGCGGACGCCATCAGAATCGGGTCCGCACGCGGCAACACGTGCTTCGAGAACGAACGGTTCTTCTCCCATGCCGTCAGGTAGAGCGGCTCGTATCCGAGCAGCACGTCGTCGCGTCGCGCACGCGACGCGAGCCACGCCGAAGCGTCGGACCGCGCCTGCACCTCCGCTGCCGGCGGGCCGTCGAAGAGCAGCGGCGTCTTCTCGTGCGCCCACCGCACCTCGCCTAGGAGCAGTGCGCCGAGCGCCGCGATTGCGCGCGGCGCCGTCACGAGCGGCCGGAGTCGCGCGACGTCGACGAGGGTCGTCGCGAGCAATGTGGAGAAGAACGGCAGCGCGAAGATCAAATGGCGGGCCTCGGGCGAAGCGGTTGCGTGCAGGCGAGCGAGCATGAAGGCAAGCGCCGGGACGAGGATCACGCACGCCGTGAGCAGCGCGCCGGTGCGACGGCGGAGCGCGAGGAGCACGAATCCCGCCGCGGCGACGATCAGTACGGGCGCGGACCACGCGTGGTGCCCGGCAGCGAAGTCGCCGCTCACCCACCAGAAGTAGTGCGCGACGGCGCTCGGTGAACCGAGCCGGGATCCGCCGCCGCCGACCCCGACGCCGAAACGGCCGCGGAGCACGACGTCAGCCCACCAGAACGGGATCGCAGCGACCGCGATCGCGCCGAGCGTGACGGCTGCGTCGCGCCGCCGGTCGCCGCGGAGGACGATGTACACCGCCTGGGCCGCGAGAACGAGGACCCCGTATGGATGCGTCGCGAGCGTCGCGAGCGCAGCGACGGCCCAGAGTCCGAAGCGTCGGCGTCCCCCCCGGTCGAGCGCGACGAGCAGCAGGAGGAACGACAGCGTGCTCGTGAACAAGAACAGCGAGTACATCCGCCCGAAGATCCCGTGGAACAGCAGTACCCACGTGCCGGCGGCGAGCAGGGCGGCGACAAGCCCGACGACGCGGTCGGCGAGCCGAGTGCCGAGGAGCGCGATCAGCGGGATGCTCGCGACGGCGAAGAGCAGCGAGACGACGCGGAGCGCCGTCAGGCCGCCGCCGAGGTGGACCACGGCCCAGGCGAGCGCGAAGTGCAGCGGCGCGCCGCCACGCACGGCGATCACGGTGTGGACGACGTGCGGAAGCGAGCCGCGGCCGACGAACAACGCGAGCGCCTCATCCTCGTGCGGCGGCCACGCATCGAGCAAAACGGCGAGCAGCGAGGCGACCCCGGCCGCGATGACCGCGACCCCGGCCCAGAACCAGCGGGCGGGGATGTCGCGCGTATCGGAGGCGCCGAAGGACAGGCCGCGTGCTGCAACGTCGATCATCGTCGGATCCTTTCGGGAACGCTATCCGCGCCGAAGGCGCTGCTAGCGTTGTTCTTCCTCGTGCCGACGTACGAATACAAGTGTCCGAAGGGCCACGTCTTCGAACTCTTCAAACGGATCGCCGATCCGTCTCCGGAGCGCTGCGAAGTCTGCGGCGCGTCCCCCGTGCAGACGGTCCTCTATCCCGTCCCAGTCCATTTCCGCGGCTCGGGTTTCTACACGACCGACTACGGCCGCGGGAAGGGTGGGAAGAAGGACGCGAAGGAATCGGGCGACGGGTCGAGCACGTCCTCCGACACGGGCGAGAAGAGCGGCGACAAGCCGGCCGAGAAGAAGGCCGCCGAGGCCTGATTCAGGACCGGCTGCGACCGCGGGTCGCGCCGATACCCATCAATGGAAGCTGCCGGTCCCGACGATGCACCCGGGACCGTAGAAGCCGGTGCCCGGTCGCGGCGGCTGTGGCGCCGACGCCCCGGTGACCATTCCGATCACCGGGCGGTTGTCCTCCGACGGGATGATGTCGGAGCTCCCGGCCGGGTCGCTGTTGCCCCCGAGTCGGCAGTGGAGCGCCTTCGACGCCGGCGCGCGCTTCATGTCCCAACGGCAACTTCAAGAACGTCGACACGCTCGTCAGCTTCTGGATCACTGCGCGCAGGACGGCTTGCTGGCGCTCGCCGCGCGTGATGTCGTTGTCCGCAGCGTTCAACTGGTTCTCGCGGATGAGCGAGTAGATCTGCGCGCGCCATCCGTCCATGTGCTGAGGGCCCTTGGCGAAGCGCCACCCTTTCCACCTGCTGCAGCGTGCGGGCGTGTACGGGCAGTCGAACGGGTTCGACAGGATCCGCTCCGGCACGTTCACCGTGATTCCGCCGATGCTGTCGATGAGCTCGCGGAAGTGGTGGAAGTCGATGATCAGGACGTGGTTGACCGGCAGACCCGTGAAGCCCGAGATCGTGCGCACCGCGAGGGCGGGGCCGCCGATCTGGGTCGCCGCGTTCACCTTGTCGAGGCCATGGCCCGGAATCGGGACACGCAAATCGCGCGGGACGGACAGGTACACGAGCCGATGCCTGCTCGGGTCGATGCGGAGCAGCATGATCGAGTCGGAGTGGAAGTCGGAGATCCGCTGATCGTTGTTCATGTGGTCCGTGCCGAGCAGCAGGATGTTGCTCGCGTTGTTCAGCAGTGCGCCGTTGTCCTTGCGCAGCGTCGAGCGCACGTCGACCGGCAGCCGGCTGTTCGCAGCTTTGACGCCGGAACGGAAGGCGAGGAACCCGGCGACGGCCCACACGATCAGCACGACGATCAGCACGAGCAGGCCGACGAGGATCCGGCGCCGCCAGCTCCAGCGGCGGCGCGGGCGTCGCACCTTCGGCTGCGGCGGCACGCGGCCGTTGCCCCGCGCCGATCGATCCGGTCGCTCGAGCGGGACCTTGCCCTTGGCGCGCCCGCCGCGGTAGACGCGATAGGGCTTGTCTACCCCGGCCATTGACGCAGTAGGGTAGCCAGCCGGATTGCGTGAGCCGCGCGTCATCGGCGTCGACCTCGGCGGAACCAAGATCCTCACGGGGATCGTCACGCGCGACGGCTCGGTCGAGCATCGACGCGAGACGCCGACGCCGCTCGAGTCGCAGGAGGCGGTTCTGGCGGGCGTCGGCGCGGCAGTCGAGGAGCTGCTCGACGACTCGGTGGTGGCGCTCGGGTTCGGAATCCCGTCACGTCTCGACCAGAAGACGGGTCGGGTCGAAGGCTCGGTCAACATCCCGCTGCAGGGCCTCGACCTGCGCAGCCGGATGGCGGAGCGGTTCAACCTTCCGGTCGGCATCGAGAACGACGCGAACGCCGCGACCTATGCCGAGTTCGTGGCGGGCGCCGGCCGCGGGGCCGAGACGATGGTGATGCTGACGCTCGGGACGGGCTGCGGCGGCGGCGTCGTGATCGACGGGAAGCTGTACCGGGGCTGGGCCGAGTTCGGCCACATCGTGATCGAGTACGACGGGCTGCCGTGCCAGGGCACGTGTACGGGGCGTGGTCATCTGGAGGGATACGTCACCGGGACTGCGGCGACGAAGCTCGCGCAGGAGGCATTTGGCCCCGCCGCCGATGCCCACCGCCTCGTGCGGCTCGCGAGCGAGGGCGACCCGACGGCGCGGGAACTGCTCGCCGGGATGGGCAGGCGGCTCGGAGCAGGGATCGGCTCGCTCGTGAACATCTTCAATCCGGAGCTCGTGGTGATCGGCGGGGGATTCGCCGCAGCCGGCGATTTCCTGCTCGATCCCGCCCGCGAGGTGATGCGCCGCGAGGCGCTCGCGCCCGACGGCGGCCGTGTTCGGATCGTTCGTGCCGAGCTCGGGACGGCGGCAGGCCTCATCGGCGCCGGGCTCGTCGCGTTCGACGCCGCCTCGGCCGCAAACGGCGGCTGATGCCGCTCGCCGTCTGTGCGACGCCGATCGGCAACCTCGAGGACGTCACGCTCCGTCTCCTGGCGGAGCTTCGAGGCGCCGGCGTGATCCTCTGCGAGGACACGCGGCACACGCGGCGGCTGCTCGAGCGGCACGAGATCAGTGGCGCGCGCCTGCTGTCCTACCACGAGCACAACGAGGCGAAGCGGACCGCGGAGCTGGTTCCGCGGCTCGTCGCCGGCGAACGTGTGGCGCTCGTCACGGACGCCGGGATGCCGACGATCAGCGATCCCGGGACGCGCCTCGTCGCCGCCGCCCGTGCGGCCGGCGTGCCCGTAACCGTTCTCCCCGGACCGTCGGCCGTCGAGACCGCGCTCGCCGCGAGCGGCCTTCCGGTCGAGCGGTACGCCTTCGTCGGCTTCCTCCCGCGCGGCGCCTCCGCGGTTGCCGAGCTCGTGCGCGCGCTGCGCGACACGGCCGTCGTCGCCTTCGAGTCGCCGCAGCGGCTGCCGCGGACCCTGCGGACACTCGCCGCAGACGACGAGACGCGCGAGGCTGCGGTCTGCCGGGAGCTGACGAAGCTGCACGAGGAGGTCATGCGCGGAACGTTGCGCGAAGTCGCGCTGCGCTTCGCCGAGCCGCCGAAGGGAGAGATCACGCTCGTGCTCGCCCCGTCGGCGCGTTCGCGGGGCTCGGTCGAGGACGACGTCGAGGCGTCGTTACGCGCCGTCGCCCATCTCGTCGACGCCGGGCTGCCGCGGCGACGCGCCGCCGAGATCGTCTCGAACCTGACCGGGGTTGCACGGAACACGCTGTACCGCCGTACTTTGTAGCCAGTATTGACAACACATCGACGTGTCGCTACCGTCGATCTCGTTCGCCAAACTGACAACAAGGAGGTCTCTGTGCGACGGCTCGCGGTCCTGTTGTTCCTCTTCGTGCTCGCGCTACCGACTGCGGCGGCTGCATGGACGTGGCCCGTCGACGGCGACGTCCTGCGCCCATTCTCGTTCGATCCTGCCCATCCGTATGCGGCCGGGCAGCATCGCGGGCTCGAAATCGCCGCCCCCGAACGCGCTGCCGTGCGCGCTCCGGCGGAAGGGACGGTCACATTCGTCGGGACCGTCCCCGGTGGGGGAAAGACAGTGTCGCTCGAGACACCGGGCGGCTATACGGCGACTCTCCTGCACCTCGGCACGATCGGCGTCGGCCGCGGCGACCGCGTCGCAGAGGGCGCGGCGGTGGCGACGGCAGGAGACGAGGGCTTCGTGTATTTCGGGCTGCGAACGACCAGCAAGCCGCAGGGCTACGTCGACCCGCTGGCATTCCTGCCGACGCGCACGGCCGAGCCGCAACCGCGTCCTGCAGCGAGCGATGTTCCGGCCTCAGGCGCCGCGAGTGGGGTGGCGCCGGCGCTTCCTGCCCCCGCAGCCGCTGCGCCGGCCTTGCCGTCCTCTACTGCCGACGCGCCGGCGCGACCCGCTGTCGCCGCGGCTACGGCGACTCCCTCGGTCGCGGCATCGGCGCCGGCGCAGCCGGCGTCGGCCGCTCCGGCGACGGCGCCTGCGGCGACGGGCGTGTCGTCGTCCGCCGTGGGTCGGGCGCAGAGGGCCACCCTGACGGCGTCGTCGACGGGGCACGCGGCGGACGCCGGTGCTGGAGCGGGCTCGGCGGCGCCGAGCGCGAACGCCGCGGTCCCCGAGGGATCCGCCGTCTCGCGGGCGCCGATCCATGTCGCGGCGCAGCCGTCACTGGACATCGCCGTCGCTCCGCTTCCGGCCATCGATGCGGCGGACGACTCGGTTGCGCGCACGTCGGCCTCGGGCGGACGCGCCGGTGGAGCGGATGTGCAGACGCGCCGCTCTCCGCGCGCGGCAACTGGTGCGTCGTCCGCGAGCGCCGCGTCCGGCGTCGTAGCGACGTCACCGGTGCGCGCTCCGCGAACCGCGATCGAGACTCCAGGCTCGTCGGCAGCCGCACGCTCGCCGCTCGCGCCGGTGCTCGCGCTCCTCGCAATCGCGGTGTCCGTGGCGGGTGCGCTGTTCGCGTTGATCAGGCGGCGCCGTCGAGGGGAGCGTCGACCGGCTCGTATCATCGGTGCGGATGTCGCAACCGGAACGCATCTCGGGCTCGCGGAAGATTCTCGTCGCTCCGGCCTGGCCGTATGCGAGCGGCCCTCGGCATCTCGGCCACGTGGTGGGGTTCGCGGTCCCGGCAGACATCTACGCGCGCTACCACCGCCTGAAGGGCGACGACGTGATGATGGTCAGCGGGACCGACGAGCACGGGACGCCGGTGATGGTGTCCGCCGACCGGGAAGGCGTCTCGCCGCATGAGCTCGCCGAGCGCTACAACCGGCAGACGCGCGAGGATCTTCGCGACCTCGGCATCAGCTACGACTGCTTCACGCGGACGACGACACGCAACCACGCGGCTGTCACCCGCGACATCTTTCGCACGCTGTACGACCATGGCTGGCTCGTCGAGCAGACGACGCTGGGCGCATTTTCCCCGTCGACCGGGAACACGCTCCCCGATCGTTACATCGAAGGCACGTGCCCGATCTGCGGCTACCCGCAGGCACGCGGCGACCAGTGCGACAACTGTGGGAACCAGCTCGATCCCTCCGATCTGATCGAGCCCCGTTCGATCATCGACGGGTCGACCCCGGAGTTCCGCGAGACGACGCACCTCTTCCTCAATCTGCCCGCGTTCGCGGACCGGCTCCGTCCCTGGATCGAGTCGAAGAAGAGCTGGCGGCCGAACGTGCGGAACTTCTCGCTCGCGCTGGTCGACGAGCTGAAGCCGCGCGCGATGACGCGCGACATCGACTGGGGCATCCCCGTCCCGGTCGAGGGGTACCCCGAGGACACGAAGCGCATCTACGTCTGGTTCGACGCCGTGATCGGCTATCTCTCGGCGTCAATCGAGTGCGCGGCGGCGCGCGGCGACGCCGACTCGTGGCGTGCGTGGTGGCAGAACGACGATGCCACGCACGCGTACTTCATGGGCAAGGACAACATCGTCTTCCACACGATCATCTGGCCGAGCATGCTGCTCGGGTACGACAAGGGCGGCGAGGTTGGCGGCGGGAGTGCGCCGCTGCACCTCCCGGACGAGGTCGTCGCGAGCGAGTTCCTGACGATGGAGGACGCGCAGATGTCGGCGAGCCGCGGGGTCGGCGTCAATCTTCGCGAGGTCCTCGACCACTACGACCCCGATCCCGTGCGCTACTACCTGACGGCGGCGGGCCCGGAGACCCAGGACTCGGCATTCACGTGGGCCGAGTTCGTCCGGCGCAACAACGAGGAGCTGCTCGCGAACTGGGGCAACCTCGTCAACCGCACGCTGACGAACGCGCACAGGAACTTCGGCGAGGTTCCGGCGGCCGGCGAGCTCACCGACGCCGACAACGCGGTCCTCGACGGCGTCGCCGCCGTCTTCGCGACGGTCGGCGACCTGATCGAGCAGGCGCGGTTTCGCGCGGCGCTCGCCGAAGCGATGCGTGCCTCGACGCTGGCGAACCAGTACATCTCGGAACAGGCACCGTGGTCGACGATCAAGAGCGACCGTGCGCGAGCTGCGACGGTCCTCAACGTCTCATTGCGGTGCGTCGACAGCCTGAAGGTCCTGTTCACGCCGTTCCTTCCCTTCTCGAGCCAGGTCGTGCACGCGTTGCTCGGCTACGACGACGTGCTCGCCGGCGAGCTTGCCTTCCGCGACGTGCCGGAGCCAGGAGGCGAGACGCACACGGTCCTCACCGGCGACTATGCGACGTGGCGGCGCGGCTGGGGGCCGAGCGCGCCGCCCGAAGGGCAAAAGCTCCGCGAGCCGACGCCGTTGTTCAAGAAGCTCGATCCCGTGTGATCGACACCCACGCGCACCTCGACGCGCTCGACGATGCGCCGGCCGCGCTCGACCGGGCGCGGAGAGTGGGCGTCGACCGGGTCGTCGCGATCGGGTCCGGGGCCGCGTCGGCGCGTGCGACACGTGCGATCGCCGCCGCCGAAGGCGGCGTCTGGATCGCGGCCGGCGTCCACCCGCACCAGGCGGCCGACGGCGAGGACGCACGCGCCGTCGTCGGGGGCGACGTCGTCGCCGTCGGTGAGATCGGGCTCGACTTCTTTCGCGATTACGCACCGCACGAGGACCAGCGGCGCGTCTTCGAGGAGCAACTCGAGCTCGCCGCGGAGCTCGGGAAGCCGGTGATCGTCCACTGCCGCGCAGCCGAGGCCGAGACAGCGGCAATGCTCGATCGCTTCGCGGGCCCCGTCGTCTTGCATTGCTTCTCGTCGCCCGAGCTGTTGCCGGTCGCGCTCGAGCGCGACTACTACGTTTCGTTCGCCGGGAACGTCACTTACCCCAAGGCGGACGAGCTCCGGACCGCGGCCCGCGCCGTACCCGCCGACCGAATCCTTGCCGAGACCGACTGCCCGTACCTCGCGCCGCAGCCGGTGCGCGGCGCCAGAAACGAGCCGGCTCACGTGGTGCACACGCTTGCGGCGCTGGCCGCGACGCGGGGGGACGATCCTGCCGAGCTCGCCGAGCGAATCGGCGCGAATGCAGCCAGGGTGTTCGCCCTTCCGTGAGCGTGTTCGCGAAGAAAGGGCTCGGCCAGCGCTTTCTCGTCGACGAGAACATCCTCGGCGTGATCGGCCGCCTCGCGCGCCTCGGTCCCGACGATGTTGTGCTCGAGATCGGCCCCGGGCTCGGCATCCTTACTCGCTACCTCGCAGATCGCGTCGACCATGTCTTCGCCGTCGAGCTCGACCCGTCGCTCGAGCAACCGCTCGCTGAACGGTTGTCCGGACGCCAGAACGTCGTCGTGCGGTTCGGCGACGCGCTCGAGCTCGACCTGGCCGCGGAAGCGCCGGGGGCGACGAAAATCGTGGCGAATCTTCCGTACAACGTTGCGACGCCGATCGTCGTCGAGAGCCTCGACCGTCTACGCGCCATCTCGCTCTGGTGCGTGATGGTGCAACGCGAGGTGGCCGACCGCTTCTTCGCCGATCCCTCGACGAAGGCGTACGGCGCGGTGTCCGTGCTGCTTCAGCTCGTGACGGAGAAGGTCGGCTTCCATCCCGTCGCGCGGAGCGTCTTCAGACCGCGCCCGAACGTCGACTCGGCGCTCGTCGCTTTTCAACGGACCGAGCTGCCGCCTGACTACCCGCGCGTGAAGCGCGTCGTGGCGGGAGCATTTGCACACCGTCGGAAAACCCTCGCCAATTCCCTCGAGCTGAGCGGCGTGGTCTCCCGCGCGGAGGCGGCGGCCGCGCTTGGAGAGATCGGCCGCGGCGCCGCCGTCCGCGCCGAGGAGCTTGGGCCGGGCGAGTTCGTCGCACTCGCGCACGCGCTGTCGTGATCCGCGGCAGTGCAGCGGCGAAGCTCAACCTCGCACTCGTCGTCGGCCCGCGTCGGGATGACGGGAAGCACGAGGTCGCGACGCTCTACCAACGGATCGCGCTGACCGACCGCCTCGAGGTGCGCGTCTCGGACACGACGGCGGTCGATGGATTCGCCGACGACACGCTCGTTCGCGCGGCGCTCGAGGCGCTCTCGAGTGACGGCACGCGTCTGGCCGCGCGCCTCGAGAAGCGGATTCCCGTCGCAGCTGGCCTAGGGGGCGGCAGCGCCGACGCCGCCGCGGCGCTGCAACTCGGAAATGCGCTCCTGCCGAGGCCTCTCCCTCGCGACCGGCTCGACGAGATCGCCGCCGCACTCGGCGCCGACGTCCCGTTCTTCCTCCGTGACGGGCCGCAGTTCGGGACCGGTGACGGGACCGTGCTCGAGCCGGTCGACCTCCCGCAGGATTACTGGGTGCTGCTCGTCGTGCCGCACGGCGCCGCGAAGGAATCGACCGCGGCGGTCTACCAACGGTTCGACGAGCGCGGCGGCGACGTTGGTTTCGCCGACCGCCGGCAGGCGCTCGACGCAGCGCTCGGGCAGGTTCGCCGTTCCCGAGACCTCGCTTCGCTGCCGCCGAACGACCTCGCGTCGTCGCCGCTCGCGGAGCGAATGCTGCAGGAAGGAGCGTTCCGCGCGGACGTCACCGGCGCAGGCCCGGCGGTGTACGGATTGTTCCTCCACCGCCGTACGGCCGTCGCGGCGCGGGAGCGCCTGCGCCGTCTCGGCGGAACCTGGCTGACGGCACCTGCGTGGTACGTTTGACGCATGGCCGGCTCGCCGCTCGGGCACCCAGCGATCGAGGCGCATTCGAGCCGGGCGAGCCGTTGGCTCCGGGAGCGCCGCCTGCGCCTCGCCCTGTGGATTGCGGTGCTGGAAGGGATCGTCGTTGCCGTTCGCGGCGACATCTCGCGCTGGACCGTCGTTGTCATCGCCGGGCTCGTGCTCCTCGTGTACATGGCCCTGCGCGATCGCCTGCACTGGGACGCGGGACGCCAGATTCTCTGGGTCGTCGCGGCTTCGCAGGTCATGGCTCTGCTCGTAGTGATCCTCGCGTTCGTCGTCGGCGCGATCGCGCTCGTCCTGGTCGTGCTGTTCGCGATCGTCGCGCTCGTGTATCTCTTCTCGGACCTTCGGCACACGTAGGCCGCATTCGCGATCGCTCCGACACTTCGCGCGGAAACGCCGGTGGGGCTGCGCCGCCACGGCCGCCTGCGAGACTGCGAGCGCAATGAACGCCGGTGGGGCGTAGCCAAGTGGTAAGGCAGCGGGTTTTGGTCCCGCGATCCCAGGTTCGAATCCTGGCGCCCCAGCCTTCGGAATGAGCCTCGCCGCGATCGTCATGGCCGCCGGGCAGGGAACCCGGATGAAGTCGGCCACGCCGAAGCATCTCCACCCGCTGCTGGGCCGGCGGCTGCTCGATTGGGTGCTCGACGCCGCGCGCG
>VAXB01000055.1:0-20761 GCA_005883995.1 Actinomycetota bacterium | reverse complement strand
CGAGCTTCTCCGGCAGCTCGTCGACGAGCACGACGCCGGAGCAGCCGCCGCGACTGTGCTCGCGTTCGAGCCGGACGACCCGCGAGCGTACGGCCGCATCGTCCGCGCGCCCGACGGGTCGCTCGACGCGATCGTCGAAGCCGCGGACGCGACGCCGGAGCAGCTCCAGCTGCGCGAGGTGAACTCGTCGATCTACGTCTTTTCCGGCTCGAAGCTCTGGCCCGTAATCGACCGGCTCCGTCCGCAAAACGCACAGGGAGAGCTGTACCTGACGGACGTCGTGCGGTTGCTCCGCGAAGACGGCGAGAATGTCGGCGTGGCGACTGCGTCCGATCCGGGCGACCTCGACGGCGTGAACAACCGCGTCGAGCTCGCCGACGCCGGGGCGAAGCTCCGCGATCGCGTCAACCGGGAGCACATGCTCGCGGGCGTCACGATCGTCGACCCGCAGAGCACCTGGATCGAGCCCGACGTCGAGATCGAAGCCGATTCCACGATCCACCCGTTCACGGTTCTCCGCGGAAAGACCCGCGTGCTGACCGGCGCCGAGGTCGGCCCGCATGTCGTCGCAGTCGATGCCGAGATCGGGCGCGGCGTCACGGTCGGGCCGTTCTGCTACCTCCGGCCCGGCACGGTGCTCGCCGCGGGCGCGAAGGCCGGCACCTTCGTCGAGTTGAAGAACACGCGCGTCGGCGAGGGCGCGAAGGTCCCGCACCTCTCGTACCTCGGTGACGCCGACGTCGGCGAAGGCGCGAATGTCGCCGCCGGGAACATCACGGCGAACTTCCCGCACCAGCCGGGGCGGCCCAAGGGCCGAACCACGTTCGGCAAGAACGTCAGGACCGGCATCCACAATGGCTTCCAGGCACCGGTCGAGATCGGAGACGACGCATGGATTGCGGGCGGGACGTACATAACAGAAGATGTCCCTCCCGAATCGCTGGCAGGATTCCCACCCCGGCAGATCACAAAAGAGGGTTATCTCCGTGGAAAGCGCGACAACTGAGCTGACGCGCCTGCCCGGGCTCGAGGTCGCCGAGGCGAAAGCCGAGGTCCGACCCGAGCACTGGATCGAGCGCGGCCCTTCGCGGCGGCTGATGCTGTTCTCCGGACGCTCGCACCCGGAGCTCGCCGCGCGCATCGCCGAGAAGCTCGGGATCCAGGTCGGGGACGTCACGCTGCGCACGTTCGCGGACGGGAATACGTACTGCCGCTACGAGGAGTCGATCCGCGGCGCGGACCTCTACATCGTCCAGACATCGTGCAAGCCGGTCGACCAGAACCTGATGGAGCTCCTGATCATGGTCGACGCCGCGAAACTCGCCTCCGCGAAGCGGATCACCGCGGTGCTACCGCTGTACCCGTATTCGCGCCAGGACAAGAAGTCGCGGCCACGCGAGCCGATCACCGCGAAGCTCGTCGCCGAGATGATCCAGACCGCCGGCGCCGATCGCGTGCTGACGATGGACCTGCACGCCGGCCAGATCCAGGGCTTCTTCGACGTGCCCGTCGACCACATGACGGCGCTGCCGATGCTGGCGCAGTACTTCCGCGACCTCGGCATGCCGGAGGAGCTCGTCGCCGTCGCGCCCGACACCGGACGGACACGCCTCGCGTCGAAGTTCGCCGAGATGATCGGCGGCGATCTCGCGGTGCTCCAGAAGGACCGTCCGGCGCACAACGTCGCGCGGATCACGAACATCATCGGCGACGTCGCCGGGAAGTGCGCCGTGATGACCGACGACATGGTCGACACGGCGGGGACGCTTGTCGCGGGCGCCGAGTTCGTGAAGGCCGCCGGTGCGACGAAGGTCTACGCGTGCGCGACGCATGCGATCTTCTCGCCGCCGGCGATCGAGCGAATCGAGGACAGTCCGCTCGACAGCGTCGTCGTCACCGACACGGTTCCGATCGACCCGCTCACGAAGCCGGAGCGCGTCACCGTTCTCACGGTCGCCGACATCCTCGCCGAGACGATTCACAACGTCTTCTCCGACGATTCCGTGTCGGCGATCTTCGGCGACATGAACGCGCTCTTCTAGTCGCGCGAACGCGCGCACCCGCAGATTGACGGAACGTGCGGCCGCCGCGCGGTGCGTCGGCGTCCGTGGCGTTTCCGATCTTGCGAACGCGGTACGCCAATCACATGAGGCGCGGAGGCGGTATCAGTCTGCTGGCGATCGTCTACGTCGGTGTCGGCGTCGCGATCGCCGCATCCCATCACTACTTCACACACGTGAACGGGTGGCGCGGCGTCCTGTCGGCGATCTTCGCGATCTTCCTCTGGCCGCTCGTCCTGCTCGGAATCAACTTGCACATCCGCAAGTAGCTACACTTCGCCGCCGTCATGGCGGGTGAACGCGTCAAGCTCGAGGTGCGGAAGCGCGACCGGCGCGGCTCTGCCGACGCGCGGCGGCTGCGGAAGGAAGGGCTGATCCCGGGGGTGCTCTACGGCAAGGGCAAGCAGCCGTACGCCATCTGCGTGCCGGAGCGCGAGCTGCGGCGGGTGCTGACCGGCTCCGGCGGGCTGAACGCGATCCTCGACGTCGTCCTCGAGGGGCAGCAGACGACGCACGCGTCGATCCTGAAGGACTACCAGCAGGATCCGCTGCGCGGCCACATCTCGCACGTCGACTTTCACGAGGTGCGCCTCGACCAGCCGATCCAGGCCGTGGTCAACATCCAGCTCGTCGGCGAGCCTGCGGGTGCGAAGGAAGGCGGCGTCCTGTCGCAGGTGCAGCGCGAGATCAACGTCGAAGCGCTGCCGATGGAGATCCCGGAGCACATCGACCTCGACGTCTCGAACATGGCGATCGGCGACACGCTCCGCATCGCCGATCTCGGCGCGATCGAGGGAGTGACCTTCCTCGACGATCCCGAGGAGACCGTGCTCGCCACCGTGGGCCTGCCGACCCGCGAGGTGGAGCCGGAAGAGGTCACCGAGGAAGGCGAGGAAGTGCCGGAGGGCGAAGTGCCCGCCGAGGAGCGGCCGGAGGGCGCGGCCGACCAGCCGGAGGAGCCCGCGGCCGACGCCGCCGGGTCATCCGGCACCGCCGAGGGCTAGACCGCCGTGCGCCTTCCGTGGCGCCGGGGCGACCGCGCCTCGTCGCTCGACCTGCTCGTCGTCGGCCTCGGCAACCCCGGCCGCGAGTACGCACGCACGCGCCACAACGTGGGGTGGATGGTCGTCGACGAGCTCGCCCGACGGCACGACGGCTCGTGGAAATCGAAGTTCAACGGCCAGGTCTCCGAAATCCGTGTCGACGGGCATCGCGTCGCGCTCCTGAAGCCCGAGACGTACATGAACGAGTCGGGCCGCTCGGTCTCGGCCGCGGCGCGGTTCTACAAGGTCGAGCCCGACGCGGTCCTGATCGTGCACGACGAGGGCGACCTCGACCTCGGTCGCCTGCAGGCCCGGAAGGGCGGCGGCCTCGCCGGTCACAACGGGCTGCGCTCGATCGCGCAGCACCTGAAGACGCAGGACTTCCTGCGCCTGCGGATCGGCGTCGGGCGTCCAGGACGCGGCGATCCGCGCCCGCTTGCCGACTACGTGCTCGCCGACTTCGAGCCGGCGGACGACGCGGACACGATCGTCGCGCGGGCTGCCGACGCCGTCGAGAGCCTGGACGCCGAGGGGCTCGAGCGGACGCAGGCGCAGTTCAACTGACCGCGGCCACCGCCTCTTCGAACGTCGGCGCACCGCGGATCGACCTGCTCGCCGTCGCCGCGATCGCCAGCGCGACGAGGAACGCGGCGAGGCACCCGACGGTGGCGCGCGCCGAGAAGGCCCCAAGGAGAACCCCCGCGACGACGGGGCCGAGCGGCAGCGCGAGAAGCGCGAGCGACCGCGCGACGCTGTTGACGCGACCCTGTAGGCGGTCCGGGACGATCGCGACGCGGTACCCGATGATCATCGCGTTTAGCGTCGGGTTGAAGAAAAAGAGCGGAGCCGTCGAGGCCACCAGGACGAGCGCGGTCGCGTGGAACAGGAATGCGGCGACCGGGACCGCGAGCCACATGTTCCCGATGATCACCGTGCGCATCGAGAACGTGCGCATCAGCCGCGGCGCTGCCAGCGACCCTGCCAAGGCCATCGCGCCGACGATCGCGAGGAGCCCGCCGATCGCAGCGCCGCTCAGGCCCTGCCGCCGGCCGACGACGATCAACGTCAACTCGAGCGCTCCGAACGCGAAGTTCGTACCCGCGAAGAGCAACGCGCAGGTCCGCAGGAATGTGTGCTTCCACAACCACGTCAGGCCCTCGCGAATCTGCACGAGGATCGGAACCGGCTCTTCGTCCTCGCGTGCCTCCTGGAACGGCGTCCGCATGGCGAGCAGCGTCACGGTCGAGAACGCGTAGGAGATCGCGTCCGCGAGAAACGGCAGCGACCGGCTGATCCCGAACAGGAAACCGCCGACCGGCGGTCCGGCGAGGTAGACGGCCGACAGGCGGGCCTGCTCGGTCGCGAAGGCGCGTTGCAGCTGCGCGCTCGGCACGACGGACCGCATCGCGCCGATCTCGGCGATGTTGAAGACGACGTAGGCAGTCCCTTCGACGAAGGCGACGAGCGGGACCTGTGCGAACGACACGTGTCCCGTCGCCACGCTGATCCCGAGCGCTCCGAGCGCGACGGCACGCACGACGTCGGCCACGATCATCAACCACTTGCGGTTCCAGCGGTCTGCGGCGACGCCGGCCGGCAGCGCGAACAGCACCCACGGCACGAGACGGGCGAACCCCGTCAGTCCCGCCTTCGCCGGCGAGTGCGTCAGCGAGCGGACGAGGAGCGTGTACGCGACCGTCGCCGACTCCGAACCAATCGACGAGAGCGCCTGGCCGGTCTGGAGCAGGACGAAGTCGCGATTGCGACGCAGCGGGACGGGGTGAGTCGACACGGCCGCGGCTACGATGACACGAGCGGAACCGGCGGGTTCCGCCTTTCTTGATGGACCGTCCGATCCTTCATCCGTTCGTCCGCGAGTTGCGGGAGAGCGAGCGCCTGCGCTCGTATGCCGCAGCGTTTCCGGCGGCCGCGCGCGTCTCCGACCCCGCCCTGCCGCTCGTGCTTGCGGCGCTGCACGAGGAGCTGGACCGCGGCCTCGTCGCTCTCCTGCCGGAAGACGCCGACGCACGCGACGCGGCCGAGGCTGCCGGTTGGTTCGTCGGCGACGCGCGCGTCGCCCTGTTTCCGAGCCGCGGCGTGCACTGGGGTTCGGGGCTCGAGCCGCCGCCGCATCTCGTCGGCGAGCGCGCGCGCGCTCTTGACGTGCTCGCGCGCGGCGGCCTCGTTTGCGCGTCGGCCGCCGCCGTTGCCGAGCCGCTGCCGCCTGCGGCGCAGCGGCCGGAGCCGGTGCGCATCGCGTCGGGAGCGGAGCTCTCGCTCGAGGCGCTGGCCGAGGCGCTCGCGCTTGCCGGCTACGAGCGGGTCGAGCGCGCGGACGAGCGCGGGCAGTTCGCCGTGCGCGGCGGGCTCGTCGACGTCTTCCCGACGACGGGGCGCGAGCCGTTGCGCGTCGAGTTCTGGGGTGACGAGATCGAAGGTATGCGGGCGTTCTCGCCGTTCACGCAGCGCGCACTGCATGCCGTCGACGACGCGACGATCTACCCCGCGACCGAGCGGCGGCTCGATCTCGTCGAGCCCGTCCTCGTCGACGACGACGAGCCGGTTCCGATTCCGCGCGACCTCGTCCCGGCCCTGCCCCGCGGCATCGATCTCGTCTGGGAGCCCGACGATGTCCGCCGCCTCTGGGAGGAAGAAGGGCTCGACGCCGTGTCGCTTCGCGGCGCCGCGCAACTGAGCACGCTGCCGGCGGGCCAGGCGTTCGCGTTCGAGGCTCAGAGGCCGGCGCTCGTCGCCCGCGGGCTTGCGGAGGCAGAGAACGAGCTCGCGGCGTTCGTTCGCGCGGGACACCGGGTCGTCGTCGCGTTCCCCCACCGCGGCGAGGCAATGCGCCAGCAGAACCTCCTGCGGCGGGTCCACGCACGCGTCCTCGAAGAGGATGCGACCTCGCTTTCAAGGGACGCGGAACTGATGTTCGCCGTGACGCCGGCGCGGCGCGGTCTCGTCTGGCGCGATCTCGGCCTCGTGCTCCTGCCCGACACGCAGGTCTTCCGGCGGCGGCCGCCGAGGGAACGGCGCATCGGCGGCAGGGCGCTGCAGTCGTTTGCCGACCTCCGCACCGGCGACTACGTCGTCCACGAGGACCACGGCGTTGGGAAGCTGCTCGGGTTCGAGACGAAGACGGTCGCCGGCGTCACGCGCGACTACCTCCTGCTCGCGTTCCGCGGGGACGACCGGCTGTACGTCCCGCACGAGCAGCTCGGAAAGGTCTCGCGCTACATCGGCGCCGACTCGACGGCGCCCGCCCTGTCGAAGCTCGGCGGGAAGGCGTGGGACAACCTGAAGACGCGGGCGCGCGAGAGCGTGCGCGAGCTCGCCGGCGAATTGCTCGCGCTCTATGCGAAACGGCAGCAGGCGCCCGGCGTGCCGTACGACCTCCGGAACGACTGGCTCGAGCGGTTGGAGTCCGAGTTCCCCTACCGTGAGACGCCCGACCAGCAGAACGCGATCGAGGCGGTCAAGGAGGACCTGGAGGCGCCGCGCCCGATGGACCGCCTCGTCTGCGGCGACGTCGGCTTCGGCAAGACCGAGGTCGCGATCCGGGCCGCGTTCGCCGTCGCGGTCAACGGCAAGCAGGTGCTGATGCTCGCGCCGACGACGATCCTCGCCGAGCAGCACTGGCACACGTTCCGCGCGCGCTACCGCGACTTCCCGGTCCGCGTCGAGATGGTCTCGCGCTTCCGCCCGCCGAAGGACGTCAAACAGGTGCTGGCCGACTTCCAGGCCGGCAAGGTCGAGGTCCTGATCGGCACGCACCGGATCCTGTCCCGCGACGTGATCCCGAAGGAGCTCGGCCTCGTCGTCCTCGACGAGGAGCAGCGCTTCGGCGTCGCGCAGAAGGAGCTGCTGCGCTCGCTGCGGCTCGAGGTCGACGTGCTGACGCTGAGCGCGACCCCGATCCCGCGCACGCTGCACATGTCGCTCTCCGGCCTCCGCGACATCTCGATCATCGAGACGCCGCCGGAGGGTCGCCGGCCGATCCGCACGACCGTGGCCGAATACGACGAAGACCTGGTCAGGCAGGCGCTCGAGCGCGAGCACGAACGGGAGGGGCAGTCGTTCTACCTGCACAACCGGGTCGAGACGATCAACGAGGTCGCCGAGAAGCTCCAGCAGCTGTGCCCGTCGCTTCGCTTCCTTGTCGCGCACGGCCAGATGCGCGAACGCGAGCTGGAGGAGAAGATGCACGCCTTCCTGCGCGGCGACGCGGACGTGCTCGTGTCGACGACGATCATCGAGTCCGGCCTCGACATCCCGCAGGCGAACACGCTGGTCGTCGAGCGCGCCGACACGCTCGGTCTTTCGCAGCTCTACCAGATCCGTGGACGCGTCGGACGTTCCGACGTGACCGCGCACGCGTACCTGTTCTACCCGGACATGTCGGAGCTGACGGCGGAGGCGCGGGCGCGGCTGTCGACGCTCGCCGACCACACGGAACTCGGCGCCGGGTTCGCGATTGCCATGCGCGATCTCGAGATCCGCGGCGCCGGGAACCTGCTCGGGGACGAGCAGTCGGGCCACGTCGCGGCGCTCGGGTTCGAGCTCTATGTCGAACTGCTGGCCGAGGCGGTTGCCGAGCTGAGCGGAGAGCGCCGCGTCGCGGTGCGGCCGGTGCGCGTCGACGCCCGCGTCGACGCGTATGTGCCGGCCGACTACATCGGCTCGGAGGCGCTTAAGATCGATCTCCATCGGCGTCTCGCCCTATCCGACTCGGACGGCGAGCTCCGCGAGCTCGAGGCGGCGACCGAGGACCGCTTCGGGCCGCTGCCGGAGCCCGTCGAGAACCTCTTCCTGATCCAGGAGGCGAAGCTCAAGCTGGCGCAGCTGGGCGCCGACTACTTCGTCTTCCGCGGCGGCCGGGCAAGCGTCGGCCAGGTCGTCCTCGGCTCGGGCGAGCTTCGTGCCCTACGGAACAAGGTCTCGACCGCGGTCTACACGGTCGCGAATCGCGAGATCACACTGCGCGAGAACGGGTTTCCGCAGGCGCTCCGGCTGGTCGATGCTATACTCGAAGCGCGCCAGGCGGCGTGAACGATTCCGCTGCTGATGGCGCCTTTTTCATGAAACGACACTCACTGCTCGTCGTCCTTTCGCTGCTCGTCGTCCTCGTGCTCGCCGCATGCGGCGGCGGGGGTGGAAACGCGAGCCTCGGCTCGGGCGACGTCGCGACCGTCGGCAGCCTGAAGGTGTCGAAGGCGCAGCTCGTCGCACTGCTGAACCGTGCACAGAAGAGCTACCAAGCGGACAAGCGCCCGTTCCCGAAGCCCGGCACGAGCCAGTACAACCAGCTCCAGGGGCAGGCCGTCTCATTCTTGCTTCAGCGCGCCGAGTTCGAGCAGAAGGCGAAGGACCTGGGGATCAACATCTCTGACAAGCAGGTGGACGACCGGATCCAGACGCTCAAGAAGCAGTTCTACGGCGGCAACGACAAGAAGTACGAGGACGCGCTGAAGAAGCAAGGCCTCACCGACGACCAGGCGAAGGACGAAGTCCGGGCGCAGCTCATCTCGGAGGCGCTGTACAAGAAGGTGACCTCGAGCGTGCACGTGACCACGGCGCAGATCGCCGCCTACTACAACCAGAACAAGGCGGCGTACCAGCAGAAGGCGAGCCGTGACGTCCGTCACATCCTGGTGAACGCGAACCAGAAGGCGCTCGCCGATCGTCTCTACGCCGAGCTCGCCGCGAACAACGGCAAGAACTTCGCGGCGCTCGCGAAGAAGTACTCGAAGGACCCAGGCTCCGCCTCGAAAGGCGGCAAGCTCACGATCACGCGCGGCCAGACGGTTCCGCCGTTCGACAAGACTGCCTTCTCGCTCAAGACCGGCCAGCTCTCGCAGCCGGTGAAGACGCAGTTCGGCTGGCACATCATCCAGGCGCTCTCCCCGATCAAGGCGCCGGCATCGACGCCGCTGTCGAGAGTCAAGAGCTCGATCCAGCAGCAGCTCGAGCAGAAGAAGAAGAACGAGCTGATGACGAAATGGGTCGACGACACGAAGAAGCAGTTCTGCAAGCCGGGCAAGATCTCGTTCGCCGCCGGTTACAAGCCGTCGCCGGACCCCTGTCTCGGCGTCGCGGGCACCCCGACGACGACGACGTGAACGACCTCGGGCGCTCGCTCGAGGACCTTCAGACTCTGACGCAGCGGCTGCGGCGCGACTGTCCGTGGGACCGCGAGCAGACGGCACGCACGATCGTGCCGCACACGGTCGAGGAAGCATTCGAGGTGGCCGACGCGGCGGTCGCCGACGACGATGCGAAGCTCGCCGACGAGCTGGGTGACCTGCTCTTCCAGGTCTACTTTCTGTCGCTGCTGCTCGAGGAGCGCGGCGGACCCGGCCTCGAGCAGGTCGCACGCGGCGTCCACGGGAAGCTCGTACGGCGCCACCCGCACGTCTTCGGCGACGCCGAGGCGCGAACGCCCGGCCGCGTCCGCGAGCGGTGGGAACAGATCAAGCGCGAGGACGAGGGGCGCGCAGGGATCTTCCACGACGTCTCCGAGTCGTTCCCGTCGCTGTTGTACGCACGGAAGGTCCAGCGGCGCGCGGCTGCCGTCAACTTCGAGTACCCGGACACCGCGGGCGCGATTGCCGATCTCGACGACGAGGTCCGCGAGCTCAAGGAGGCGATTGCGGAAGCCGGCGGCGACGTGCGGCCCGAGACGGAACCGCCGCCGCACGTGTTCGAGGAGATGGGGGACGTCCTGTTCGCCGCCGTCAACGTCGCGCGCCGGCTGAACGTCGATCCCGAGCTCGCGCTGCGCGCGATGACGCGGCGTTTCGTCGACCGCGTCGAGCGGGCGGAGCGCTTCGCCGCCGACGAGGGGAAGTCGTGGACGGAGCTGCCGCTCGAGCAGCAGGACGAGTACTTCGACCGGGCGAAGGCCACCGTCGGATGACCTTGATCACGGGTGTCCACGCGCGGCAGGTGCTCGATTCCCGCGGGAACCCGACCCTCGAGGCGGAGGTGCGCCTCGAGTCGGGCGCCCTCGGTCGCGCGGCGGTGCCTTCCGGCGCATCGACCGGCGTCCACGAAGCGGTCGAGTTGCGTGACGGCGGCGGCCCGTACGGCGGCAGGGCGGTCACGACGGCCGTTGCGAATGTCGACGGTGAGATCGCGGCCGCAGTGCGCGGCCTCGACGCCGGCGATCAGGAAGCGGTTGACCGGCGTCTGATCGAGCTCGACGGCACGCCGAACAAGTCACGGCTCGGCGCGAACGCGATCCTCGGCGTGTCGCTCGCGACCGCGAAGGCGACCGCCGTCGACCAGGGCCTCTCACTCTTCCGGTCGCTCGGCGGCGACGATGCACGGACGCTGCCGGTCCCGATGCTGAACGTGATCAATGGCGGCGCGCACGCGCAGAATTCGATCGACTTCCAGGAGTTCATGCTCGTGCCGCTCGACGCGCCTTCGTTCGCGGAGGCGCTGCGAATGGGCTCGGAGACCTTCCACGCGCTCAAGAACCTCCTGCACGAGCGCGGGCTCGCGACCGCCGTCGGCGACGAGGGCGGCTTCGCGCCGGACCTCCCGTCGACGGAGGCAGCGATCGAGTCGATCCTCGCTGCCGCCGAGCGAGCAGGCCACCGCGATCGGATCGCGATCGCGCTCGACCCCGCGTCGACCGAGTTCTTCGGCGACGGCTTGTACCGCTTCGAAGGCCGCGAGGTCGACGGCGCGGGAATGGTCGCCTTTTACGCCGACCTCGTCGACCGGTATCCGATCGTCTCGATCGAGGATCCGCTCGCCGAGGACGACTGGACGACGTGGACCGCACTGACGCGCGAGCTCGGTGACCGCGTCCAGCTCGTCGGCGACGACATCTTCGTAACGAATCCGGATCGCCTTCGTCGCGGCATCGACGAGGGCGCCGCGAACGCGATCCTCCTCAAGGTCAACCAGATCGGGACGCTCACCGAGACACTCGATGCGATCGAGCTTGCACGCGCGAACCGCTACGCCACCGTGATCTCGCACCGCTCCGGGGAGACGGAGGACACGACGATCGCCGACCTCGCGGTTGCGACGAACGCGGGCCAGATCAAGACCGGCGCGCCCTCCCGGACCGATCGCGTCGCGAAGTACAACCAGCTTCTTCGCATCGAGGAGGAGCTCGGCGCGCGTGCCGTCTACCCGGGACGTCGCGCGTTCGCGCACGCGCTTTCTCACGACTGACGGCGCCGCTACTCTCACAAGGATGGCCGCCGTCATTCCGCGCCGCACGAAGATCGTCGCGACCATCGGCCCCGCGTGCGCGGACGCTGCATCGCTTCGAGCGCTCGTCGACGCCGGCATCGACGCCGCACGGCTGAACCTCTCCCACGGGTCTCACGCCGATCACGCCGCGCGCGCCGAGCTCGTGCGGGCTGTGCAGGAGGAGGTCGGGCGGCCGCTCGCGCTGATCGGCGATCTCCAGGGGCCGAAGATCCGGGTCGGCGACCTCGGCCAGCCGTTGCAGCTCCGGCCGGGTGAAGACATCACGATCGTCTGCGCGGACGAGGCGCCGAACGGCGAGCTCCCGATCGCTCCGGCCGCGATCGGCGAGGTCCTCCGACCGGGGCACGACGTCCTGATCGACGACGGTCTCGTCCGGCTGAAGGTCGAGGAGGTGGAGGGCGACCGCGCCCGGTGCGCGATCGTGGTTGGCGGCCCTGTCAGCGCGCACAAGGGCGTCAACCTTCCGGGCGTTCCGATTCCGATCCCGTCGCTGACGCGGAAGGACCTCGCCGACCTCGAATTCGCGCTGCAGGTCGGGGTCGATTACGTCGCGCTGTCGTTCGTGCGGTCCGCGGCCGACGTCCGCGACCTGAAGGCGCTGCTCGAGCAGGCGGGCTCGCCCGCGCACGTGATCGCGAAGATCGAGAAGGCAGAGGCAGTCGACGCGCTCGAGTCGGTGCTCTACGAATCGGACGCCGTCATGGTCGCGCGCGGCGATCTCGGCGTGGAGATCGGTCCTGCGATGGTCCCCCTCCTGCAGAAGCGGATCATCCTCCGCGCCCTCGAACGCGGCAAGCCGGTGATCACCGCGACGCAGATGCTCGAATCGATGGTTCACCACCCCGAGCCGACACGCGCCGAGGCGAGCGACGTCGCCAACGCGATCCTCGACGGCACGTCCGCGGTCATGCTGTCGGGCGAGACGGCCGTGGGCGAGTATCCGGTACAGGCGGTCGCGACGATGGACCGGATCGCGCGCGCCGTCGAGCCGAGCCTGAACTACCGCCACCAGATCCCCGAGGCGACCGAGGATCCGACGATCGGCAACGCGATGTCGAACGCCGCCTGCGACATCGCGGAGGCGCTCGGGGCACGCGCGATGATCGTGCCCACGTTCACCGGCAAGACAGCATCTGCGGTCGCGCGGCTCCGCCCGCGTCGGCCGATCCTCGGGTTGTCGCACCATCAGTGGGCGGTCCAGCAGATGGCGCTCGAGTGGGGCCTGACGCCCCGCTGGTTCCCGGAGACGGAAAACGTCGAGGACCTCTGGCGGCATGCGACGGACACCGCGCGCGAGAGCGGGATCGTCGACGCAGGTGACACCGTCGTGATCACGGCGGGCACGGCCGTGAACATCCCCGGCTCGACCAACGTGATCAAGGTCGACGTCGTTTAGAGGCCTGATGTGGAGTGTGGGTGCTCGCGGGGATGGCTGAGACCAGGCAGCTCGGTCGAGTCGGGCGCGGCGCGTAGCAGGTCCTACGGGTAAGCCCGAGCCGGGCGAGATGCGCCGCGTCTCCGCCACCAGCCGCGAGTGCTCGACATTTCACATCAGGCCTCCTAGTAGGAACCTGGGGCCTGCTCCGCGAATGAGCGGCCATGCCTGCGAAGCGCACGCGCCGTCCGCCCGTCACGACACTCGTCCGCCGCTGGTCGGCCGTCGTCGTGATCGCGACCGTGGGCTACTTCTACTACCACCCGCTTCAGGCGTACTTCTCTACGCGGAGCGAGCTCGGCACGACGCGCACCGAGGTTGCGCAGCTCGCTGCGCAGAAGCGCGATTTGACCCGGCGGCTGGCGGCGTCGTCGAGCCTCGACGCGCTCGCCCGCGCGGCGCGGCAGCTCGGATACGTGAAGCCCGGCGAGCGGCTCTACATCGTCAAGGGCATCGCCGCCTGGCTGCGCGCACACAGCAAGTAGCCTGAACGAGTGGAGGACGACCGTGACGTGGTCGCGCGTCAGATCGGCCGTACGCCGCGCGCGTTTCGGAGCGTCGTCGTCCGCTGTCCGTTCGGCCGTCCGGCCGTGACGGAGCAGGCGCCGTTCGACGACCGCGGCGCGCCGTTCCCGACGATGTACTGGGTGACGTGCCGCCACCTCGTCGCGCAAGTCTCCCGACTCGAAGCCGAGGGTGGCGTCGACCGGTGGACGCGCGCTGCGCGCGACAACGCGGCTCTCGCCACGAGCCTGGAACGCGCGAACGACGAACAGCGCAGATTGCGCCCGGAGCTCGACGCCGGAATCGCCGGCGCGCGGAGCACCGGGGGGAGCCTGAAGTGCCTGCACGCTCATATCGCCTTCGCGCTGGCGCGGCCGGGGTACGAGCTCGGCGACAGGATCCTCCGGGAGCTCGGGCCGCTTTGGCCGCGCGCCTGTTGCAGTGAGTAAGGTCTTCCGTCCTGTGGTGGCGCTCGACACCGTGCGGCAGGAGTGGGAGGAGGCGAACCGCCGGTTCGACGAGGCGGCGCGCGACGATGCGCTCAAGCCGCGGCTGCTCGCGCAGCTGGAAGTTGTCCTCGACGAGCTGCGCAAGCGCGTCGGCCAGTCCTTCACGCTCGACGATCTCGCCGACGCCTACGCAGCTGCAGACCGCTGGGCGGCGGAGGCCGTCGAGGAACGCGCCGCAACCCCGGGATGGCCGCGGCATCTCGCAGACGTGCAGGGCGCCGCGTTCCACCAGTACCAGCGCGGCGCTGTCGACTACACGCCGTGAACGCCCTCTCGCCGCTCGAGCGGCAAGCTCGGCGGCGGCAGAGACGGCGACAGGAGTTGGTTCGTTGGGGGATCCGCGCGGCGGTGATCCTGGTCGTCTTCGCGCTCGGGATCGCGCTTGGAGAGGCGCTCCACGACAACCCGAAGCCGGGCGGCTCGATCACGCTCGAACGCACGGTCAGCCTCCCCACGGTGCCGCCTGGATCGACGATCACGCCGTGAGGGGAGTAAAAAGCAGCAAGTTCGGTTAGATTCGCGGGGCGATGGCGTATCGCGACCCCGGACAGCGGCGGCCGGCTGGGGCCCAGACCGAGTGGATGACGCTCGGCCAGGCTGCGAAATACCTCGGCGTGGCCCAGAGCACGATCCGCAAGTGGTCTGACGTCGGCCGGGTTCCCGCGTTCTACACGCCCGGCGGCCACCGGCGGTACCGCCGCGCGGACCTCGACGCGTTCCTCGAGCGCTCCGGCCCGGGAAAGCCCGCGCGTGGCCCGCTCGTCCTCGTCGTCGACGACGACCCGCAGGTGCGCGAGGTCGTCCGCGTGAACCTCGAGATGGAGGGCTACACGGTGCGAGAGGCCGCGAATGCCGAGGAGGGCCTGGCCGCAGTGGACGACGATGCACCGGATCTGATCCTGCTGGACGTGATGATGCCGCAGGTCGACGGCTGGGAGATGCTCCGGCGTGTCCAGGAACAGCACGGGATCGGCTCGATCCCGGTCGTGATGTTCAGCGGGCAGCTCGAGGCGAGCGCCGAGCGGGAGGCCGAGCAGCGTGGAGCGCAGGGCTTCGTCGGGAAGCCGTTCGACCTGCGCACGCTGATCGACCAGACGAAGCAGATCCTCCCCGCCTGAATCCCTGATCGGATTCGACCGTCATCTAGAGCGCTGGTTCGTCCACCACCGGGCGGGGCCGCTCAATCCGCTGTTCGAGGGGCTGTCGTTCATCGGCCGCGCCGGCGCGGTGTGGATCGTGATCGCTTTCGTGCTCGCGATCCTGTGGCGCCGCTGGGGGATCCTCGCCCTGACCGCGGCCGCGGTCGTCGTGGCCGACCTCGCTGCAGCAGGGCTCAAGGACGTGTTCGGCGTCGAGCGCCCGTCGTCACGGTACGCCGCACCGAAGCCGCTCGTCGCAGCGCCGCACGACGGGTCGTTTCCCTCAGGTCACGCGGCGACGAGCTTCGCGGCCGCGATCTCACCGTCGACATTCGCAACGGCCGTCGTGACCGCCCTGCCGCCGTACGGGCCGCCGCCGTCACGCAACTCGACCGCTTCGTGGACGCCGGTCGATGCGCCGGAAGGCACCGCCGCGCGGACCTCGACGCGTTCCTCGAGCGCTCCGGCCCGGGAAAGCCCGCGCGTGGCCCGCTCGTCCTCGTCGTCGACGACGACCCGCAGGTGCGCGAGGTCGTCCGCGTGAACCTCGAGATGGAGGGCTACACGGTGCGAGAGGCCGCGAATGCCGAGGAGGGCCTGGCCGCAGTGGACGACGATGCACCGGATCTGATCCTGCTGGACGTGATGATGCCGCAGGTCGACGGCTGGGAGATGCTCCGGCGTGTCCAGGAACAGCACGGGATCGGCTCGATCCCGGTCGTGATGTTCAGCGGGCAGCTCGAGGCGAGCGCCGAGCGGGAGGCCGAGCAGCGTGGAGCGCAGGGCTTCGTCGGGAAGCCGTTCGACCTGCGCACGCTGATCGACCAGACGAAGCAGATCCTCCCCGCCTGAATCCCTGATCGGATTCGACCGTCATCTAGAGCGCTGGTTCGTCCACCACCGGGCGGGGCCGCTCAATCCGCTGTTCGAGGGGCTGTCGTTCATCGTGATCGCCGGCGCGGTGCTCGGGACGCTCATAGCTCTTCTGATGCTCGCAGCAGTCCGGCGGCGATCACGAGGAGCGACGCAATCAGGCTGATGAAGATCCCGATCCCGCGGCCACGCCAGCCGAAGAACGCGTCGGGGATCGAGATGAGGCGGATGAGGACGAAGATCGTCGAGAGCGAGCCGAGCGCGATCACGACGAGGCTCTCGGGGACGGTCGCCGGCAATTCGATCCCGAACTCGCGCAAGGCGACGATCGCGAGAACGGCAAGGCCGATGAAGAACACGAGCTTGCCTAGCGCGCCGGTGTGCCAACCGATCACCGCCGTCGTGACCCCCTGGCCGCGGCCCGCGTACCAGCCGGTGAAGGCGGAGATCGTCAGGATCAGGCCGGAGACCCACGTGAGGCGCCCGCCCCAGCCCCAGACGCCGCTCAGCGGCCGCGCGGGGCGAGGCTGCTGCTGCTGCTGCTGGAGCCAGTCGTCGTCGGTCTCGGGCGGCTCGAGATAGGGCTCGGGGGTTTCCACAGGGCGCAGTATGGGGAACAACGCGCCTGTACGTCGCCGCAGGGGAACGAGGCAAGGGGGTCGCGATGGAGCAGGTCGGATCGTGGCGGGTGGCTCCGGACGAATACGTGGAGTTCGTCTCGAGTGGCTCCTCGGTGAAGGGCGAGTATCACTGCTCGCACTGTCAGTACGGCGTGACGGTTCATCGCGAACTGCCGCAGTGCCCGATGTGCGGGGGGAGGGAGTGGGAGGCGACGCCATGGTCGCCGTTCACGCGCGAGCAACAGCCGCTCTGACGGCCTGACGGCCGGAAACGAGGGGCTACAGGCCGAACACGCTCTGGACTTCGCGCCAGAGCACGATCGAGAGCGCGATCACGAGCGCGATCAGGACGACGGTCGCGACGAGGAAGCGCAGCCGCGCCCGTGCTCGCTCGCGGTTGCGCTCGACCCGGGCGCGACGGCGCGCGCGATGCGCCCGATACGCCCGGTCGATTGCGGAAGGATCGACGGGGGGATCGTCCGGCGGCGCGACGACTCGGCGGGCGACCTGGGCCACGTCGGGAGTCTAAAGGCCCGCCTGGCCGTCGCCGGAGAGGTTTCGCTCATACTTCGGACCGGTCGACGAGTGGCGGTTCGTCCTGGACACCGGGAAACGCGGCCCGGCGGAGCGTTCGAGCGCTCCGCTGCGGGCGTCGACGCCCTCGCTGCTGCGGGCGTCGCGGCTGCGCGCGCCTCGACGCTCACCGATGCGCTCCAGCCGCTCGCGGACGCGCTCGCGCGTGCGGCCGCTGCCGATGTCGTGATAGTCCGCATCCGCGAGGACGATCACCAGCTGCGCGCGGTGGCCGTCGCGACCCGATCCCCGGCGGTGGCGGCCGAGCTCGAGGCGACGCGGGTGCCGGTGTCCGAGCTCGAGGGCCGCGACGGCGCCGGCATCGAGGCGCTGCCCGTGGTGACCCGGCGCGCGGCCGAGCGGCTTCGCGCGACGGTGTCGCTGGTCGCGCCGATCATGGTGGCTTCCACGTTCGCGGGGACGATCGAGCTCCTGCGAGCCGGCGAGTCCTTCGACGACGCCGACCGCAGCCTCGCCGCGCTCGCGGCCGCCCAGGCCGCACTCGCAGTTCGCGCGTTCGGCGACGATCGGCGCCCGGGGGCCGCAGGCGCGGGGATGCTGTCACTCGCCGGCGAAGCGCTCGTCGCGGTGACCGACGAGGACCGAGCTCCGGAGCACGTCACGCGCCTCGCTGTCGAGGCGACGGGTGCGCTCGCGGGGCTCCTGTGGCGAAGCGACGACGACGGACCGGTCGTCCTGACAGCCTCCTTCGGGCTCGGTGCCGCTGACGCTGCCCTCGTCGACGCAGGCGAGGCAGCGGGGCGTGCGCTACGCGCTTCGGAGCCGGTCGCCGTTGAGCGCGACGCCGGGCGCCTCCCTCGGGGTGCGGGAATCGCCGCGACCCTTCAACTCGGTCACCCGCCGATCGGCGCGCTCCAGCTGCTCTTCGCGTCGCAGCATCCTCCATCCGACGACGAGCTCGACCGGCTCCTGACGTTTGGTGTTCGCGCCGCGCAGGCGCTGCGCGCCGGCAGACGCGCACGGACGATGGCTGCCGAGCTCGACCGCACGCGCGCCCTCCTCAGTGTCGTCGGGCAGGCGATCTCGCAGCTGTCGCTCGCGCACACGCTCGAGACCGCGATTGTGAGCGTCGGCGAGTTGCTCGGCGTCGAGCGGCTCGCGGTCTACCTCCGGCAGGACGGACGGCTCGTCGCGGCGGCGGGCCTCGGCCTTGCCGGGCCGCACGTGCGAGTCGGAGAACGTCTCCTCGAGCTCGCGCTCGGCCCGTTTCGTGGCCGGGGCGTTGCCGCGTTCGCCGACGTGACCGCCGATCCGAAGCTGGCGTCCGTGGCGGACGCACCGGCCGAGGCGGGGATTCAGGGCGCGGTTGCGGTGCCGCTCGCTGTACGAGTCGAGCCGATCGGGCTGCTCGCGGTCTTCCCTCCCCTCGCGCGGTCACTGACGACGAACGAGACGTCACTCCTGAGTGCGCTCGCGACGCAGCTCGCGGTCGCGGTACAGAACGCGCAGCTCCACGAACAGGCGACACGGCTCGGCGACGAGCGCGAGCGCGCTCTCGAGTCGGAGCGTGCGTCGGCGCGTCAGCTTCGTGCGCTCTACGAGATCTCGCGGTCGTTCGCGCAGAGCCTGTCGCTGGACGCGACGCTGGAAGCCGTTGCACGAACCGTGACCGAGGTGCTCGACGTCGACGTCGCTGTGATCCGCATGCCAGACGCGCGCCAGGAGGCGCTCGAGGCGCGGGCGCTGAGCATCACCGATGCGCGGGCGGAGGACGCCGTCCGGACCGTCGTCGGCCGGCGCGAGCCGTTCGGCCAGCCGTGGCAACGGCTCTTCCGCCTGGGCGAGAGCTTCCGACTCACGCCGTCTGCGCTCGAACAGATCGGACCGCCGGCGGTCGGGATGATCCCGTTCGTCGAGCGCGGGTGGAGCGGCGTTGCCGTCCCGATTGCGACGACGGCGGACGTCGTCGCGGCGCTTACGATCGTGTCGCTCCGTCCCGACGCGCCGATCAGTGCGGACACGATCGCACGCGCGGAGGCGATCGCCGGTCAGGCCGCGCTGGCGATCGACAACGCCCGGCTCTACCAGCAGCAGAAGGAATTCGCGGACACGATGCAGCGTTCGCTGCTTCCGCGCTCGGTGCCGGAGCTCGCGGGCCTCGAGGTCGGCGACGCCTACCAGTCGTCCGCGCGCGTGGAAGTCGGGGGCGACGTCTACGACTTCGTCGCCCTCGATGACGGCCGGCTCGCCGTCGTTCTCGGCGACGTCACCGGACATGGAATCGAGGCCGCGGCCGACATGGCAATGGCGAAGTTCGTGTTCCGTTCGCTCGCGCGCGAGCACCCGGAGCCGAACGAATTCCTCGCGGCCGCGAACGACGTCGTCGTCGGCGAGATCGCGCCCGGCAAGTTCATCACGATGGTGTATCTCGTCATCGACGGCGCGACGGGCGCGATCGTCGGAGCGGGGGCCGGGCATCCGCCGCCACGGGTCGTCACGCCCGGGGGGGACGTCAATCCGCTCGAGGTGCGCGGGCTCGTGCTCGGGATCGAGCCGGGGCAGACGTACGCCGAGCAATCGACTTCGCTCGAGGTTGGAGGCGCCGTCGTGCTGTACACCGACGGCGTGCTCGAGGCGCGCCACGAGGGCGAGCTGTACGGATTCGAGCGCCTGGACGCGATCGTCGCGGCCGGCCGCCACCTCTCGGCGCAGGACCTCGCGGAGACGATCCTGGCCGACTGTCGTGACTTCGCCAAGAACGAGCTCGCCGACGACTGCGCGGTCGTCGTGATCAAGCGCGTCGAGGGGTAGCAGTGGAATTGCGCCGGGCGCCGGGGCGGTTCGCCCGCGTCGGCCATCGGGGCGCATCCGCGCTCGCGCCGGAGAACACGCTCGAAGCGCTCCAGCTCGCAGTCGACCTCGGCTGCGACATGCTCGAGTTCGACGTGCTTCCGCTGCGCGACGGGACGCTCGTGCTCGCGAACTCCGACGACCTGCACGAGGTCGCGCACGGTACGGCGCACGGCAGCCTGCGGCGCCGGAGCCTCGAGGAGCTGCGCCGCGTCGCACCACAGCTCCCGACGCTCGACGAGGCGCTCGCGTTCTGTGCCGACCGGCTCCCGGCTGTCGGTCTCCAGCTCGACCTGAAGCGCCGGGGCGTGGAGGAGGCCGTTGCCCGTTCAGTGCGGCGGCACGCCGTGGCTGAGCGCTCCTGGGTCAGCGGGTTCGACGCGTCCAGCCTACGCCGGATGGCTGAGGTCGCCCCCGACATCCCCCGTTCGTACACGTTGTCGCGCGACCGCTTCGGCGTTGCAAAACGACGCGCCGTCGCGCCGGTCGTTCGCGCAGCGGTCGCGGCGACCGGCACATCGCTTCCCCGCCGGCTGCCGCAGCTGCTCGCGAACGCGAAGGCGACAGCCGCGACGCTCCACTACTCCGTCGCGTCGGCCGACACGATTCGCGTTGCCCACGAAGCAGGCGCCGCGGTATACGTCTGGACGGTCGACGACGCGGCGCTCGCTCAGGAGCTGGTCGCTGCGGGCGCCGACGGTATCATCACGAACGATCCGCGGATCTTTGGGAGTCTGAAGACGTGAGACGCGTCGTCCTGTGCATAGCTGTGGTCGCTTCGCTTGCCGTTGCCGGTGGAATCGCCGGTGCGGTTCGCGCCGACGACACGCCGCCGCCTGCGGCGACGATCCCGCTGGGGGTGACGATCGGCGGCATCGACGTCGGGGGCATGACTGCCGACGACGCGACAACGGCCGTCCAGCAAGCGTTCGCCCAGCCGCTCGAGCTCCTCGTAGCCGGAA
>VAXB01000054.1 GCA_005883995.1 Actinomycetota bacterium | reverse complement strand
CTTCCCCGAACCGGACCTCGTCCCGCTCGAGCCGGCGCCGGCGCTCGTGGAGTGCGTGCGCGCCGACGTGCCGGAGCTCCCTGGCGACCGCATCCACGCGCTGACTGCCGACGTCGGTTTCGATACGGCGCTCGATCTCGTCACGACCGGGAACGAGCGGAAGGCCCGGCTGCTCGTCGAGCACGGGCTCGACTGGCCGACGGCCGCGAACGTCGCGATGAACCAGCTCGCGGCGGTCGAGCCCCTCGCCGCGAACGGGCCGGCGCTCGTCGAGATCATCAAGAGGCGCGACGCGATCACGCGCGACGCCTTGACGGCCTCCTTCGCAAACAGCGCGACGGTGATCCTCGATCCCAAGATCGTCCTGGCGGAGACGGCGATCGCCGACACATCGGAGCTCACGCCAGTCGTCGACAAGATCCTGGCCGCGAATCCCTCGCAGGTCGACTCCTATCGCGGTGGGAAAGAGGGCTTGCTCGGGTTCTTCGTCGGGCAGGTGATGCGCGAGACGCAGGGAAAGGCGGATCCGAAGCTCGTCAACGAGCTGATCCGCGAAAAGCTCTCCGCCTAGCCGTTTCCGGTCCCGCACACGCGGATACGGACTACGTGCCCCTTCGATTTCCTGGCGATCAACAAGGGAGGCATCGATGGCTACGTGGGTATGGATCCTGATTGCGGTGGTAGTGGTGGTGATCGTGGTCGGCATGATCGCGATGAGCGCTTCGCGTAAACGGCGGACGCGTGGTCTGCAGGAAGGCTTCGGCCCGGAATACGATCGGACAGTCGAAACGACCGGCGATCGCAAGGCGGCCGAACGGGACCTGGAGGAGCGGCGCGAGCGCCGCGAGCAGCTCGACATTCGCGAGCTTGCGCCGGCTGCGCGCGAGCGTTACGCCGGCGAGTGGCGCGACGTGCAGGTGCGCTTCGTCGACAATCCGGGTGGAGCGGTTCGCGAAGCCGACACGCTCGTGCAGCAGGTGATGCGCGACCGCGGCTACCCGACGGACGATTTCGAGCAGCGCGCGGCCGACATCTCCGTCGACCATCCGCACGTCGCGGAGCATTATCGCGCGGCGCACGGGGTGTGGTCCGCGAACGAGCGCGGCCAGGCGTCGACCGAGGATCTGCGCCAGTCGCTCGTCCACTACCGCTCGCTGTTCGACGAGTTGCTCGGGACCGGCGGCGCCGACGACGCGCTCGCGCGCGACACGGCGTCCGAGGACACCGGAGCGGAGGTGCGGCGCTAGCCGCTCAGAGCAAGCCGCAGGCGCGTGCCGTGTTCGGCCACGGGTAGAACCCGCGTCCGGCACGGTACGCGCGCTCGGCGACCCACATCTGCTCGAGCGGCGTCCACCGATCGGCCGTTCCCTTGTTCCGGAGTAGGTACGAGCCGTACCTCTGCTGGAACCCGATGTCCATCTGCAAGCCGCCGTAGTACGGATAGCCGCTGTCGGTCCATGCGCCTTCGTAGCGGTGGATGCAGTTCCACGCATAGAGGTGCGGCGGCCTGCTCGCAAGCCAGTGCACGTACGTCGCAACGCGCTTCCACGTGCGGATTCGCTGCATCGCCTGACGTGGCGGACGCCGCAACGACAACGTCACGGGACGCCCCATGACGCGCTCCCAGTGCCATGTCGCACGGCGGTAGCGGTCGATGATCCGCTGCACCGTCTGCGGCGAGAGCGACGGTCGCGCCGCGGTCTCCCGCAGGGGCGTTTGCTGCGCCGCGCCCTGGTCCCCCGCGGACGCAACAAGCGCGCCGGCCAGGCCGCACGCGCACGCAAGTAGTAGAACGAGAACTTTGAGCCGCACGAGAAGAACCCCCCCGGGTCCGCGCTGCCTCGAGACTGTGCCGCAGTCGTGACAGCTGGTTGGTCTTAGCGGGTCAGACGGGTGCCCCGGACCGAAGTTAGTAAACCTCGGAGCGGTTGAAACGACTGCGGTGCCACGAATCCGGCGTACAGAAATGCCGCCGCGAGCGCCAGTGCAGCGGCGGTTCCCGCTTCGCCGAACGGCGTCAGCGAGCTGCCGAGCGCGGCGCACGCCACGCCCGCGAGGATCAGCGCGTTGCCGAGCGGGCGTCCGCGGAACGTCCACAACGCGATTGCAACGACCGCGAGCGTCCCGGCGGAGTTCGCGACGACTGCAAGCACGCGCGCGGGGAACAGCTCGAGCGCCGCACGCGCGGACGGCATGTCGTCGGGCGCAATGTGCGCGACCGGAACCCCCATCGCGACGCCGATCGCAACCCCGCAGTACACGAGCACGACTGATTGGACCGAAGTGCGCAGGCGCGGGGCGGCGCGAAGCACCGATCCCGTGCCGAGGAGCACCGTCGTCAGAAGGCCACCAAAGAGGTAGTAGACGCGGAACGCGCGCGTGTCCCAACCGGCCGAAGCGCCCCAGGCGAGCGAAGCGGCCGCGGCGGCGTACGCGAACAGCGCCGCGGCCCACGCGAGCAGCTCCGGCGCCCGGCGCGCGCGCCACCGTGCCGCAAGCCGGCCGCCGAGCCGCAGCGCGACGAGCGCGGCAGCGAACGCGAAGACTGCGCCCACGCCGGAACCCTATGCGGCACGGAGCGGACGCCTCCTCGGCGACTCGCGCACCTGCGCACCGCTCGCCGGCCACGGCCCGCGCTAGGCTCACCGAGATGGCGGAGAAGCGCTACCTGTTGACGCCGGGCCCGACTCCCGTGCCGCCCGAGGTGCTCGCAGTGCTGGCGGAGCCGATGATCCATCACCGCGCGCGCGACTTCAAAGGCATCTACGAGCGCTCGCTCGCGCGACTGCGCGAGGTGTACCGGACGGCGAACGACGTCCTCCTGTTCACGGCCTCTGGCACGGGTGCGTTCGAGGCCGCGGTGGCCAACCTCACCTCGCCGGGCGACCGTGTTCTCGTCGTCTCGGCCGGCAACTTCGGCGAGCGCTGGGCGGCCCTCACCCGCGCGTACGGCGCCGACGTCGTTCACGTCCGGCTGGAGTGGGGCGAGACGCCGGATCCCGAGGACCTCCGCTCGGCGCTCGCGGAGGCAGGCGACGTGCGCGTCGTCTACCTCGTGCATTCCGAGACGTCGACGGGCGTCGTCGCCGACGTGCAAGCGCTCGCCGCAGTGGCGAAGGACGCCGGTGCGCTCGTCGTCGTGGACGCGGTTTCCTCGCTGGGCGCCGTCCCCCTGGAGACGGATGCCTGGGGCATCGACGTCGTCGTCTCGGGGTCGCAGAAGGCGCTGATGTGCCCGCCCGGCCTTGCCTTCGACTCCGTCTCGGACGCGGCGCTCGAGCAGGCGGCGCGTGCGACGTCGCCGCGCTATGTGTTCGACTGGGAACGGACGCGCAAGGCGCAGGCCAAGCTCGACGCGCCGTTCACGCCGGCGGTGTCGCTCGTCAAGGCGCTCGACGTGGCGCTCGGCCTGCTGCTCGAGGAAGGCCTCGAGGCAGCGTTCGATCGGCATGCGCGCCTCGGCCGTGCGTGCCGTGAGGGAGTAAAGGCGATGGGGCTCCAGCTCTTCTCGCCCGACGAAGACCGCTCGGCGGTCGTCACGGCGATCCGAGCGCCGGACGGCGTCGACTCGGGCGACGTGGTCTCGTCGCTCCGCGACCGGTTGGGAATCACGATCGCCGGCGGCCAGGGCGACCTGAAGGGGAAGATCTTCCGGATCGGCCACATCGGTTGGTTCGACGTCTTCGACATCACGACTGCGCTCGCGGGCGTCGAGCTCGTGCTTGCTGACGCGGGTGCCGACATCGAGCGTGGCGTCGCCGTCACCCGCGCGCTCGAGGCGTACGAGTCGCACGCGACCGTTTGAGCAGGCCGCGGGTTCTCGTCCGGGAGGAGATCGCCGAGGCCGGGATCCGCCTGTTGGAGAGCCGGTTCGACGTCGACGTCGACCGCGAGTCGGACCTCGCCGAGCGGATCGGCGACTACGACGCGATCGTGATCCGCTCCGCGACAAAGCTGACGGCCGACGTGATCGCGCGGGCGAAGCGCCTCAAGGTGATCGGGCGCGCCGGTGTCGGCGTCGACAACGTCGACGTCGAGGCAGCCACGCGGCGCGGAATCGTCGTCGCGAACGCTCCCGAGTCGACCGTCGTGTCTGCGGCGGAGCACACGATCGGCCTGCTCGTCGCGCTGGCGCGGAACATCCCACAGGCGCACGCGGCGCTCAAGGACGGCCGCTGGGAGCGCAAGGCGTGGGGCGGGATGGAGCTGGCCGACAAGACGCTAGGCGTGCTCGGGTTCGGCCGGATCGGGCAGCAGGTCGCACGGCGTGCGTCCGGCCTCGGCATGCGCGTCGTCGCGTACGACCCGTTTGTCGCGCCGGAACGGTTTCGTGAGCTCGGCGCCGAGCGGCTCGACCGGCCCGAGGACGTCTACGCGACGGCGGATTTCCTGACGCTGCATCTTCCGCTGACCCCCGAGACGCGCGGCTCGATCGACGACGACGCGTTTGCGGCAATGCGCGACGGCGCCCGCATCGTCAACGCCGCGCGCGGTGAGCTCGTCGACGAGGACGCGCTCGTGCGTGCGCTGCGGAGCGGGAAGGTCGGCGGGGCTGCGCTCGACGTTTTTTCGTCAGAGCCGTATTCGGGCCCGCTGCTCGAGCTCGACAACGTCGTCGTGACACCGCACCTGGCGGCGTCCACCGACGAGGCGCAGGACCGCGCCGGCGTGATCGTCGCCGAGCAGGTGGCGGCTGCGCTCGAGGGCGGCCTCGTCACGAACGCGGTCAACATCCCGGTCATCGGCGCGGAGGACCTCGAGGTGCTCGGCGCCTACATTCCGCTCGCCGCGAAGCTCGGGCGCCTCGCGATGGAGCTTGCCGAGGGACGCGTCGCGGAGCTGCGGCTGACGTACTTCGGCGGACTTTCGCAGTACGACACCCGGCTGCTGACGGTCGCTGCGTTGAATGGTGCATTCCAGGGACGTGCGGATCAGCCGGTGAACTACGTCAACGCGCCCATGATCGCGGCGGAGCGCGGCGTCGAGGTGCGCGAAGAGAGGCGCCGGTCCTCGCGCGACTACCGGAACCTCGTCCGCGTGGAGGCGGTGTCCGACGGCGCGGAGTTTCGCGTTGCCGGAACGACGATCGGTAAGGACGACCGCCTGTGGCTCGTCAGCGCGCTCGGGTTCGAGATCGACATGGAGCTCGCGCCGCTGCTCGTTTTCTTTCGCTACGACGATGTCCCAGGCGTGATCGGCCGCGTCGGCACGCTGTTCGGCGACGCCGGGATCAACATCGCGAACATGGCGGTGTCGCGGACGCGCCGGGGCGGGAAGGCCCTGATGGTCTTGGCGATCGACCAGCCGGCGCCGAAGGAGCTGCTCGCTCAGCTCGCGTCGGATTTCGACGACGCGCGGTTCATCGCGCTTGACTGAGAGCGCACTCGCATAGCGTCTGCGCCGTGTGGCCACCCCCAGTCGAAGCAGTCGCCGCCGTGTTCCGGAACGCCGGAATCGAGGCGCGCCTCGAGGAGCTGGCGATCGGCGAGAGCGAGTTTCCGGGCGCCGGCGCCCGCGTGCGTGCATACGACTGTGACGGCAGGCTCGTCGTTGCGGTCGTCCCGCTGGACGCAGTGGTCGACCGCAGCAAACTCGGTTGCGTGTACGCGCGGCCGGTCGAGCCGCCGATGTTCCCGTTCAGCGGTGCCACGGTCACGATCGAGCGCACGCTCCTGAACGAACGGACGGTGTGGCTGGACGCCGGCTCGCCGCGGCACGTGGTCGGCATCTCGCCGGCCCAGCTCGCACGGGTCGTCCGCGCACAACCTGCCGATTTGCTCGCGGATTAGCCGTCCGGCCAGGGTTCACAGCCACGCCCGCGGGTAGGATTCGCGTCAGCGGCCGCCACCCAATGAACGGAGGAGACGCCCGATGCAGTCGCTCGAGAAGATCTGGATGAACGGCGAGCTGATCGACTGGGCCGACGCGAAGGTGCACGTCGGCACGCACGGCCTGCACTATGGCTCCGGCGTCTTCGAAGGCATCCGCGCGTACGAGACGGCGAAGGGCAGCGCCGTGTTCCGCCTCAGCGATCACCTTCGGCGGCTCGCGAACTCCGCGAAGCTGCTGTACATGGATCTTCCGTATTCGCTCGACGAGCTCAAGTCGGCTTGTATCGAATTGATCGGCGCGAACGGGCGCGCGGAGTGCTACCTCCGGCCGGTCGCCTTCTACGGCTACGGCGAGCTGGGCGTCTCGGCGGTCGGGAATCCCGTCGACGTCGCGATCATGAGCTGGCCGTGGGGGGCTTATCTCGGCGAGGAGGGTCAGAAGGCCGGCATCCGCGCGAAGGTCTCGTCGTGGAAGCGCGTCGGGCCGAACGTGATCCCGCACGTCGCGAAGGCGACGGGGATCTACCTGAACTCGATGCTCGCGGTGATGGAGGCGAACCGTGCCGGCTACGACGAGGCAATCCTGCTCACGGACGACGGCTTCATCGCCGACGGCTCCGGCGAGAACATCTTCCTCGTCAAGGACGGGACGATCTACACACCTGACCTCTCCGCGTCGATCCTTCCCGGAATCACACGCGACACGATCATCCAGATCGCGCAGGATCTCGGGCATCGCGTGATCGAGAAGCCCCTGATCCGCACCGACCTGTACCTGGCCGACGAGGTCTTCATGTGCGGGACGGCCGCCGAGGTGACGCCGATCCGCGAGGTGGACGACCACCTGGTCGGCCCGCCCGGGCCGGTGACGCTCGAGATCCAGGAGAACTACCTCGACACCGTCCGCGGCAAGAGCGATCGCTGGCCGCACTGGCTCGAGTACGCGTTCGCGTCGCCGGCACCAGCCGAAGCGTGACGGAAGCGACGCGCGAGCTTCCGCTCTCGCGCCCCTGGATCGACGACCGCGAGGAAGAGCTCGTGCTCGAGGTGCTCCGCTCGGGCCGCCTGTCGCTCGGCCCATGGATCGAGCGGTTCGAGGAGGAGATCGCGGAACGCGTCGGCGCGCCGTTCGCGGCCGCGGTCTCGAGCGGCACGGCCGGGCTCCACATGCTCTGTCACCTCGCGGGGCTGGGGCCGGGGGACGAAGTGATCACGTCGCCGCTGTCGTTCGTCGCATCCGCGAACTGCTTCATCCTCGAGGGCGCGTTGCCGGTCTTCGCCGACGTCGACCCGTCGACGCTGAACATGGACCCGGCCGCGGTCGAGGCGGCGATCACGCCGCGGACGAAGGCCATCGTGGCCGTCGACATGTTCGGGTATCCGTCCGAGCTCGACGAGTTGCGCACGATCGCCGCCCGCCACGACTTGACGCTGATCGAGGATTCCTGCGAGGCGCTCGGCGCCCGCTACAAGGGTCGCCCGCTCGGTTCGCACGGCACTGACGCTGTCTTCGCGTTCTATCCGAACAAGCAGATGACCGCCGGCGAGGGCGGCGTCGTCGTCACGCACTCGAAGGACGTGCGCGACCAGGTTGTCAGCCTCCGTAATCAGGGACGCTCGTACGGCGAGGGCAGCTGGTTCAACCACGTTCGCGTCGGGTTCAACTACCGGTGGACCGATGTCCAGGCTGCAATCGCCCTTGCGCAGCTCGAGAAGCTCGACCGGATCCTGGAGTTGCGCGCCGACGCGGCCGCACGCTACGCCCAGCTGCTCGACAGCATCGACGGCATCGAGACGCCGCGGAGCGACGACGCGGACCATCAGCGCTCGTGGTTCGTCTACGTCGTAACGCTCGCGGCCGAGATCGACCGCGCGCGCGTGATGGAATCGCTGCGACGCGACGGCGTCGCGACCGCGGAATATATCCCGTGCATCCATCTCCAGCCGTACATGCGCGAGCAGTACGGCTTCGGCGAAGGGCTCTGTCCCGTCGCCGAGGGGATCGCTGCGCGGACGCTCGCGTTGCCGTTCTACACCCAGATCGACGCCGACGATCAAGTTCGCGTCGCCGAGGTGCTGCGAGCGGCAGTCGCCGCGTGAACGTCACGTCGCTCACAACCGCCGAGCCGTTCACCACGAAGGACGGGTCGACGATCCGCGAGCTGCACCACACGGAGCTGCAGAGCCTCGCGGAGGCGACGCTCGAGGCGGGGCGCTCGACGCAGCGCCACTATCACCGCGACACCGAGGAGATCTACTTCGTGCTCGAAGGAGCCGGCGATCTGGAGGTCGACGGAACGGCGCAGCGCGTCGGGGCCGGCGACGCTGCGCTGATCCCGCCGGGAGCGTGGCACGAGATCCGCGCGTCGACGCCGCTTCGGTTCCTATGCAGCTGCGCGCCGCCGTACTTGCACGACGACACGTTCTTCGAGTGACGGCGCAAGCGCCACGTGACGCCCGGTGCGGCTCGGCGGGCGCGCCGAACACCGCCTGAACATCGGCGCACGACTGGCACAGACACGTACGCCCGCAGCCGGTACCGTCGATCGCAGAGGGTGGCGGGTGGTTTAACCCCACCCTCTGAGGGTGGGGGTGCGCGCGCGCGTGTACACGAACGTGTCCGCGATAATCGCTGCATGGCGGATGGCGATCGGATGGTGTTTCTCGGCTTCGGCAAGTACGCGCGCGCCGACAAGATCTACGCGCTCGAGCCGCTCGGCGAGGGGGAGCGGGGACACGGCCGCAGGACGCGCGTCTGGATCGAAGGCGTCCCCGACCCGATCGTCGCCTCGCGGACCGAGCGGACGATCCTGCTCGACATGGGACAGGGCGTCGCCGGCGTCGGATCGCAGCTTGTCGACCAGGCGGTCGATCTCGCCGAAAGGCTCGTCGAGCAGACGCAGGCGGGGCGCGTCGACCTCGGCGATCTGTCGCGCCGCGCGCGCCGTCTGCTCGAGGCAACCGCCAGGCCGGACGAGGCCAACCGGCTGTTCTGAACGCACGAGGCGCGGCGGTAGGCTGCGCCGCCGTGAACGAGGATGTCCCGACCGTCGAGCCGGACCGTCCCGCTCAAGCGGGCATCTTCGCGCGCCTCGCCGTCGACATCACGCCGCTTCGCACGTCGCAGCCGTTCCGGCGCCTGTGGTTCGGCACCGGGATCTCGGCGATCGGCAGCCAGATCACGACCGTCGCGATCGCGTTCCAGCTCTATGCGCTGACGCACTCGACACTGCTCGTCGGCCTTCTCTCGATTGCCGCGCTCGTCCCGATCCTGACGATCCCCCTCTATGCCGGGGCGGTTGCGGACGCGGTCGACCGGCGGCGTCTCCTCCTCCTGTCGGACGTCGCCCTCGCGGTCGTGTCGGCGGGTCTGCTTGCGAACGCACTGCTCCCGCACGCGCACGTCTGGGTGCTCTTTCTCTGCGAGGCGCTCTCGACCGCTGCGTACGGCTTCCAACGGCCGGCCCGAAACGCGCTTACGCCCGGGCTGGTCGGTAACGACCAGCTGACGGCCGCGATCGCCGTCGAGGACACGGTGTTCAACCTCGCGCACGTCGCGGGCCCTGCACTCGGCGGTGTCGTGATCGCGGCATTCAGCCTCGCCGGCGCATACGGCCTCGACATTGCGACGTTCGGTGCGTCGCTGGTCGCGATCTGGCTGCTCCCTGCCGTTCCGCCCATGGCAGGTGCCGAGCGCGCGAGCTTCCGTGCGATCGCGGAAGGGCTCCGTTTCGTCCGCGCGCGTCCGGTGTTGATGGGCATCCTCGTCGCCGACACGAACGCGATGGTCTTCGGGATGCCGACCGCGCTGTTTCCCGCATTCGGAGAGCACCTCGGCGGCGGCGCCCGGACGGTCGGCTTCCTGTACGCGGGACCCTGGATCGGCGCCTTTGCCGCGTCGGTTCTCTCCGGCTGGATCACCCGAGTCCGCCGCCAGGGTCTCGGCGTCTGCGTCGCGATCGCGGTGTGGGGCGCAGCGATTGCGGCGTTCGGGTTCAGCCCCGCGCTCTGGTTCGCGTTGCCGCTGCTGGCAATCGCCGGGGCGGCCGATTTCATCAGCGCCGTGCTCCGGTCGACGATCCTGCTCGCGGTCACACCGGACGCGCTCCGAGGGCGCTTGTCGGGGATCGAACTGGCACAGGTTGCCAGTGCTCCCGCGCTCGGGAACGTCGAGGCCGGGGTGGTTGCGGCGCTCGTCAACCTGCGGTTCTCGATCGTCTCGGGAGGCCTCGCGTGCGTGCTCGGGATCGGGGTGGTCGCGCTCGCATTTCCCGCCCTCGTCCGGCAACGACCGGTGCCGGCGTGATCGACCGCGAGTTCTTCGCCCGCAGCGTCCATGAGGTGGCGCCGGACCTGATCGGCGCGACGCTGCTCGTCGACGGCGTCGGCGGCCGCATCGTCGAGGTCGAGGCGTACGCCCAGGAAGACCCGGCAAGCCACGGCTATCGCGGGAAGACGGCGAGGAACGCGTCGATGTTCGGGCCATCCGGCCGCGCGTACGTTTACCGCTCCTACGGGATTCACTGGTGTCTCAACTTCGTCTGCGGCACCGACGGCGTGCCGGACGCAGTGCTGGTCCGGGCACTCGAGCCCACGCATGGAATCGCGGCGCAACAGGCGCGGCGCGGGGTCGAGGACCTCCGCACGCTGTGCTCGGGGCCGGGGAAGCTGTGCGAGGCGCTCGGGGTCACGCGCGAGCACGACGGGCTTGCGCTCGATCGAGCGCCGTTTCGGCTCGAGGAACGCGCCGAGGTGCCTGAGATCGTGACCGGGCCGCGGATCGGAATCACGCGGGCCACGGAGCTCTCTTGGCGCTACGCGCTTCGCGGCTCGCCGTTTCTCAGCCGGGCGCTGCGCGCACCGTCACCGTGACCCGCATGTGCGGGGCGGCGGCGACGCCGGCGACAGGCGACTGCCGAACGACGACGGCGCTGTCGTCGGCGCCGTCGGGCACCGAGACGTCGAGCCTCGCGGCGCGCAGCCGGGCGCGCGCGCGTCCGACTGAAAGCCCGAGCACGCGCGGGACGAGGCCGTCCAGCGGCTTCGCGAGGACCAGGGTGATCGTCGAGAACGACGATGCCCTTCCGCTGCGCGGGAACTGGGCGACGACGACGTTCGTGCGCTGCTTCGGCCGCGCCGGTTTGTAGACGATGTTCGCCTTCAGGGGCTGGGCGGCAAGCCGTTGGCGGGCCTGCGCGATCGGCTGGCCGACGACGGACGGGATGTCCACCTCGTTCGGCTGGCAGTTCGCCGTCCGCCGCGGGCCGGTGCCGGCGAAATAATCGACCTCCGTCGTGTCCTGGCAGTAGCCGTCGTCGATCTGCAGCCGGCCGTCACGCCACGCGACGCGCTTCGCGCTCGCATACGGGACGCTGTACGACGGGAACTGCTGCGGCGGCGTGCCGGCGAGCGCCGCTTGCGTGAACGCGTGCCAGATCTCGGCCGGGAACGTCCCGCCGGCGACCGGCTGTCCGTGGTAGTCGGTCGTCATCGGACGAACGCTGTTCGGGTAGCCGACCCAGACGGCCGTCGCGAGCTCGGGCGTATAGCCGACGAACCAGGCGTCGCCGTAATTCTCGGTGGTGCCGGTCTTTCCCGCCGCCGGGCGGTCGGCGAGCGCCGCCTGCTTGCCCGTTCCCTCGCGGACGACGCCCTCGAGGATGCTCGTCAGAAGCCGGTCGTCGTTCGACGCGAGCACCTGCCGCCGGAGCGGCCGATTGTCGTCCAGCAGGGCGCCGGTCGCGTTTTGGATGCGCGTGACGGCGCGCGGCCTGTTCCCGAAGACGCTCCCGTCGACACGGGCGCCGTCGTCGGCGAACGTCGAGAACGCGCGCGCCATCTCGAGCGGGCTGACGGCGTCGGCGCCGAGCCCGATCGCGAAATAGGGATTGAGGTGCCGCGTAATCCCGAGCCGGTGCGCCATCGCAGCGACATTCGTCGGGCCGACAAGCTTCGTCAGTTGTGCATAGACGGCGTTGTCGGAGATGATCGTCGCCGTCGTCAGGTTCGCCGAGCCGACGTACTCGTTCTCGAAGTCGTGGACGACCCAGTAGCGGTCGCCGATGAAGATCGACACCGGCTTCGACGCGAACGTCGTCGACGGCGAGATTCCCTGGCGCAACGCCGTCGCGAGCACGAACGGCTTGAACGACGAGCCGGCCTGGCGCTCGCCCTGCACGGCGAGGTTGAACTGGCTCGCACGGAAGTTGTCGCCGCCGTACATGGCGACGATTTCGCCCGTGCGCGGCCGGATCGCCACGAGAGCCGCCGACGGGCCGCTCGGCTCGGTCAGGACGGATTGGATCGCCTTTCTCGCCAGTCGCTGGAGCCGGAGGTCGAGCGTCGTGTCGACGTTCAAGCCGCCGCCGAACACCCGACGGGTCCCGTACTTCGAGATCAGCTGCTGCTTGACGTAGTTCGCGAAGTACGGGGCCGGTCCCTGGATACCGGGCAGCCGCACGTCCGCAGGACGCGGGAGCGGCGCGCGGAGGGCGGCCCGGAAGTCGGCCTGAGTGATGTCGTTCTGCGCGAGCATCGCGCGGAGGACCTCCGCGCGCCGAGCCCGCGCGAGCGCGGGATTCGTGGCCGGGTCGTAACCGCTCGGATCGGCCGGAAGTCCCGCGAGAAGCGCCGCCTGCGGAAGCGTCAGCTTCTTCGCGCTCGTGTT
>VAXB01000129.1 GCA_005883995.1 Actinomycetota bacterium | reverse complement strand
CGCGCCTTCGAGCACCTGAAGAAGCTCCGCGACGACGGGGCCTTCCTCCCATGGCTCGGGCAGCTCACGCGCCGGCTCTGCGTCGACCGCCTGCGCGCGACCTCACGCGAGCCTGTCGTCGCAGACGAGCTCGAGCCGGTCGATGTCGACGAGACGCTGGGCCAGGTCGAGGAGGCAATGGCGGTCCACGACGCGTTGCGCGCTGCGCCCGAGCATTGTCAGGAGATCCTCGATCGCTTCTTCTGCCGGGACGAAAGCTACGCGACGATCGGCACGGCGCTCTCGCTTCCGCCTGGCACGATCGCCAGTCGCATCTCGCGGTGCCTCACGCGGCTGCGAGACATCCTCAACGGGAAGAAAACGACGGCGGGCGTCGTCTAGAGAACGATGAGCGGCTATGACGAGACGACGGTCGCCCGGCTTCTCGCCCTACTCCCTCCGGCTCCGGACGGCTGGGTCCGGGCAGCTCAGGAGCTTCCGCTCGCGCGGCTCGCGCTGCGGCGCCGACTCTCCTCCGGCTAGCGCGTCAGAATCGGCGGGGTGACCCGTCCCTTTCTCGAACTGACGGTTGCAGAATGGCTCGACACCCTCGCGGCGCCGGAGCCTTTCGCAGCGAGCGGATCCGCGGCGGCGATGACGGCGGCGACCGCGGCAGCGGTGATTGCACTGACCGCGCGCGCGACGCAGGACGGCGGAGGAGGCATTGCGGCGCAGGCGCTCGCGCTGCGCGGGCGGCTCGTCGGCCTCGCCGAGTGGGACGCGGACGCGTACGCGGCGTCGGTCGCGGCGCTCGCCGCGGCGTCCGGCGGCGGGGACGCGCGGCGGGACTTTGCGCTGCGGAGCGCACTCGAGCGTGCCGCGGAGGTGCCGCTCACGATCGCGGAGACCGCCGCCGACGTCGCGCTCCTCGCTACGGCGGCTGCGCGCGTCGTCTCGCCCGAGGTCGAGGCCGACGCGCAGGCCGCGGCGGCGCTCGCCGCAGGCGCGGCGGCCGCGGCAGCGCGGCTCGTCGAGGTGAACCTCTCAATGGCCGAAGGCGACGAGCGTGTCCGGCGCGCACGAGCGGCCGCAACCCAGGCGGCGACGGCCGCGCGGGAAGCCGTTCCGGCCGACTCGCTACAGTCGCCCGAATGAGGCGCCGGTCGACGCCGCTCATCGCGGCCGTCATCCTGGCGGCCGGCTGTGGCAACCCCGTCCACAACCACTACTCCGTCAAGGCGACGACGCCGTGCCTGAAGAAGCTCGGCTACGGGGTCAGCGACGCGTCGCATCTCGGACCGATCGAGTCGTCGGCGCCGGAGGGGGCGATCGTCGCGCGGGAAAAGGGCAACGCGGTCGTGATCAGCTTCGGCAGCAACGACCGCGAGGCCGCGAACATCAAGCGCGGGTACCGTCGGTTCGCCTCGCGGAAGCTCCGTCCGCACCTCGACGACGTGATGCTGTCGCAGAAGAACGCGGTGCTGCGGTGGACGGTGACGCCGCCGCGCGACGAGCTCGACCGCGTCCTCGGCTGCTTGCGGTAGCCGGTCAGGGCTCTCGATAGAATCGCTGCCGATGCGTGAGCTCGGGACGATGCGGGTCAAGAGCGGCCTCGCCGAGATGCTGAAGGGCGGCGTGATCATGGACGTGACCACCGCCGAGCAGGCGCGGATCGCCGAAGAGGCGGGCGCCGTCGCGGTGATGGCGCTGGAGCGTGTTCCGGCAGACATCCGCCGTGAGGGGGGTGTCGCGCGGATGGCCGATCCCGACAAGATCCGCGAGATCCAGGAAGTGGTCAGCATTCCGGTGATGGCCAAGGCACGGATCGGACACTTCGTCGAGGCGCAGATCCTCGAGGCGCTCGAGGTCGACTACATCGACGAGTCCGAGGTGCTGACGCCGGCCGACACGGCGCACCACATCGACAAGTGGCAGTTCACCATCCCGTTCGTCTGCGGGTGCACGAACCTCGGGGAAGCGCTGCGCCGGCTCGCCGAGGGCGCGGCGATGATCCGCACGAAGGGCGAGGCCGGCACAGGGGACATCGTCAACGCCGTGACGCACATGCGCTCGGTGTTCGGGCACATCCGCAGGCTCGCTGCGCTTCGCCCGGAAGAGCTCTTCGCCGAGGCGAAGGAGCTCCGCGCGCCGTACGAGCTCGTGCGGTGGGTCGCGGAGAACGGGCGCCTTCCGGTCGTGACGTTCACCGCCGGCGGGATCGCGACCCCGGCCGACGCGGCGCTCTGCATGCAGCTCGGCGCCGACGGCGTGTTCGTCGGCTCGGGGATCTTCAAGTCGTCGGATCCCGCGACGCGGGCGAAGGCGATCGTCGAGGCGACGACGCACTTCGAGGACGCAGAGGTCCTCGCGCGCGTGTCACAGGGCCTCGGCGATGCGATGAGCGGCCTGTCGGCTGCCGCGCTCGCGCCCGAAGAGCTGCTCGAAACGCGCGGCTGGTAACGGCGCACCGCCCGGCGTAGAAGCGCCGCGGGTCGCGGCCGTTGCCATTCGCCCTCGGGTTCGCTGGAATGTCGAAACCCGACACGGCCCGGGTCTGACCCCGGCCGTGGCTCGAAGAGGCGGTCAGGAAGGAACGATTGTGTGCCGGAACGGTGACGCGCCGTGAGGAACCACTGGCGGCTCGAGGGGCGCTTCGTCGAACTGGACGCGCTTGACACAGACGGGCGTGGCGAACGCGTCCGGATCGCCGGCCCGTTCGGGCTCGGCCGCGTGGCGTGCACACGGGTGATCGCCACGGATCTGGACGCCGCACTCCGCGGCACGGCCGAGCTCTCAGGTGGAACGCGCGCCGCTGTCCGCTGGGACATCGCGCCCCACGAAAGCGGGAGCCGCGTGACGCTCGGCGCGCAGGTCGAGCACGCATCCCCGACAGACAGGTTCCTGCTTGCGCTCGGGGGCCGGCGCTGGCTCGAGCGGATGTTTGCACGTGCCGTGAGCAGGCTCGACGAGGTGCTCGCTGACTAGCATCAACACGGTGAAGATCGGCGTCCTGGCAGTTCAGGGAAATTTCCGCGAGCACGCGGCGATGCTCCGCCGTCTCGGAGCCGAGGTCGTCGAGGTGCGCAAGCCGGAGCAGCTCGAAGGCCTCGATGGTCTCGTCGTTCCGGGCGGCGAGTCGACGACCTTCAAGCGTCTGATGCGGCTCTACGGGCTCGACGAAGCGCTCCGCTCCTTCGGCGCGCCGGTGCTCGGTACGTGTGCCGGGATGATCGTCCTCGACCGGAACCACCTCGCGCTCGTCGACGTCGACGTCGAACGGAACGCATACGGCCGACAGGTCGCGAGCTTCGAAGCCGACCTCGATCTCGCCGGTGACGACGTGCCGCTGCGCGGCGTTTTCATCCGGGCGCCCCGCGTGCGGGCGGTCGGCCCGGACGTCGAGGTGCTCGCCGAGCACGACGGCGAACCGGTGCTCGTCCGCGACGGGAGGTTCGTCGTCGCGTCGTTCCACCCCGAGTTGACAGAAGATACGCGGGTGCACGAGCTGTTCTTGCAGGCTGTCGAGGAGGCGTCGAGTGTCAGGGCATAGCAAGTGGTCGTCGATCAAGCACAAGAAGGGCGCGGCCGACGCGAAGCGCGGAAAGCTGTTCTCGAAGCTGTCGCGCGCGATCATCGTCGCCGCGAAGGAGGGAGGCGGGGATCCCGCTGCGAACCTCGCGCTCCAGAACGCGATCGAGAAGGCGAGGTCGTACTCGATGCCGAAGGACAACATCGAGCGGGCGATCGCGCGCGGTTCCGGCACGGACGCCGACGGCTCGAACTTCGAGACCGTCATCTACGAGGGCTACGGACCGAGTGGCGTCGCCGTGATCGTCGAAGCGTTGACCGACAACCGCAACCGCACTGCGTCGGACGTCCGCCACGCATTCGACAAGTTCGATGGCAACCTCGGAACGTCGGGTGCGGTCGCGTGGCTCTTCGAGCGGCGTGGCGTGGTCGTCGTGGCCGGTGACGGCGTCGACGAGGACGAGCTCACGCTCGCCGCGGCCGAGGGCGGCGCCGACGACGTTTCCCCCGACGGCTCGAGCTTCGCCGTCATCTCGGCTCCCGAAAACCTCGCCGGTGTGCGCGAGGCGCTCGAGGCCGCGGGATACACGATCGAGTCGGCGGAGCTGACGATGGTCCCGAAGACGACGGTCGAGGTCGCCGACGAGTCGGCGGCGAAAAAGCTCCTTCGCCTGGTCGATCAGCTCGAGGAGAACGACGACGTCCAGGATGTCTTCGCGAACTTCGACATTCCCGAGCAGGTCCTCGAAGCAGTCGCCTCGTAGCAGCCGCTAATCGGGCGGCGTCATGCCGGCGAGCCCTGGGCCGCCAGTCTGTGGGCTCATCGGCAGCGGCTCGTCCTCCTCGCGCGCGCGTTTGTCGTCGGCACGCGCGTCCTCGAGCTCGCCGAGCTTCCGCTGCTCCTCCTCGTCCACGGCAGGACGGGTTCCCGAGTGCAAGGCGGTCAATCCGCGCGGGGGCAGGAGACGTCCGGGGCGACGCCTAACCTCTCCACGTGAAAGTCGTCGGAATCGACCCAGGAACGGCAGCGTGCGGGTACGCCATCGTCCACGAAAACGGCGGTCGCCTCCGGGCCCTCGAGCACGGGTGGTGGTCGACGCCCGCGGCTCAGCGGCCAGAGCTTCGGCTGAAGACGATCTACGACGCGGTGGCCGACCTCATCGCCCGGCACGCGCCGGATGCCGTCGCGCTCGAGGAATCGTTCGTCGGCGCCGACGCCCGTACCGCACTCTCGGTCGGACAGGCGCGCGGCGCCGTTCTGGTGGCGTCCGCGCACGCCGGCGTCGAGTGCGCTGAATACGCACCCGCGCGCGTCAAGCAGATGGTCTGCGGCTACGGCCGTGCAGACAAGAAGCAGGTGCAGAAGATGGTGAAGGCGATTTTGAAGCTCGATGCCGAACCGACTCCCTCGCATGCAGCCGACGCACTCGCCGTTGCGATCTGCCACGCGCTTGCGCCGCCGCTCCTGCGGGCGGTCGGCGCGTGATCGCGCGCCTGCGCGGACGCGCGATCGCCAACACGCGCGACGGGCTCGTCCTCGACGTCGGCGGAGTCGGCTACCTCGTCGCCGCGACGCCGACGGCGGTACGCGCGGCGGACGGTGCCGACGAGGTCTCGCTGCACACGTACCTGCACGTTCGTGAGGACGCGCTGCAGCTCTACGGCTTTGCCGAAGCGGCGGAACGCGAGCTGTTCGTGCAACTCCTGTCGGTCAATGGCATCGGCCCGAAGGTCGCGCTGGCGATCGTCTCGGGCTCCCCTGCCGCGGAGCTGCGGCGTGCGATCACGCTCGAGGACACCGCGCGTTTCCAGGCGATCCCCGGCATCGGCAAGAAGACGGCCGAGCGCATCGTGCTCGAGCTGAAGGAGAAGCTCGCCGACGGCTTGCCGGAGCCGGTGGCGGCGCCGCGCGGCGCGGTGCCGCACGTCGTCGCCCGCGACGCGCTCGTCGAGTTGGGGTGGTCGGTTGTCGAGGCGGAGCAGGCGCTCGCCTCCACCGATCCCGACGCGGCGCCGGAGGAGCGGGTGCGTCAGGCGTTGAAGAGAGCCGCATGAGCGCTCAGGTCATGGTTCCGGCCGTCGTCGCCGAGGAGGAAGAGCTCGAACAGACGCTCCGCCCGCGCCGCCTCGACGAGTTCGTCGGTCAGCAGCGGGTGAAGGAGCAATTGTCGATCGCGCTCGAAGCGGCGAAGGCCCGCGCCGAGGCGCTCGACCACGTCCTCCTCGTCGGCCCGCCCGGGCTCGGCAAGAAGTCGCTCGCGTTCATCGTCCGTGAGGAGCTCGGCGTCGGGATCCGGTGCGTCGCGGGCCCCGCGCTCGAGCGCAAGGGCGACATGGCCGCGATCCTCACCGCGCTCGAACCACACGACGTCCTCTTCGTCGACGAGATCCATCGCCTGAACCGCGCGATCGAGGAGATCCTGTATCCCGCGCTCGAGGACTTTCGTCTCGACATCGTTGTCGGTCAGGGGCCGGCCGCGCGCACGCTCACGCTCGACCTGCCCCCGTTCACCCTGATCGGCGCGACGACACGGACGGGGTTGTTGACGACGCCGCTGCGCGACCGGTTCGGAATGACGTTCCGCCTCGAGCACTACGCGCCGGCGGAGTTGCGGACGATCGTCGCGCGCAGCGCGAAGATTCTGGGCGTGGAAGTGGACGGGGAAGCTGCGGACGAAATCGCACGGCGCTCGCGCGGCACGCCGCGAATCGCCAACCGCATCCTCAGGCGCGTCCGCGACGTCGCACAGGTTCGCCACGACGGCGCGATCACGACCGCGATCGCACGCGAGGCGCTTGCGTTGCTCGAGGTCGACGCCGAAGGGCTGGAGCGCGTCGACCGCGCGTTGCTCGACGCGATCGCGACGAAGTTCGGCGGCGGTCCGGTCGGTCTCTCGACACTGTCGGTCGCGCTCGGCGAGGAGCCGGACACGATCGAGGACGTCTACGAGCCGTATCTGCTGCAGCTCGGGTTCCTGCAGCGGACGCCGCGCGGACGCGTGCTGACCGACCGCGGCCGCGCGCACGTCGGCACCGCGGCCTCGGACGACGCGCTGTTCTAGTCTCAGAGCGTGCCCGACCTGTGGGTCCCCGGTGCTGCGGAGCCGTCGCTCGACGACTTCGTCGCGCGTGTGCACAAGCAGATCGAGGCGTACACGTCGTCGCATGCCGCAGACCAGAGCGAGGTCGAGGTCGAGCTCGCTGACGGCGAGCGCGTCACACTCGAGTCGCTGTCTCCCGAGCCGGGATTCGGATTCGTGACGCTCACCGTCCATCCCGAAGACGATGCCAACGCCCGTCAGCTGATCGTCCCCGTTGGGTCGATCCGTCGGATCGCGCTCGGCCCGGCGGAAGCCGAGCGCGCGAGCTTCGGGTTCTCGTTGCCCTCCTAGTACGCGAGGGTCAAACCCTCTGGGTCTGACCCCTGCTCGCGTAGCGAGGCGGTGGCTCATCGTGCCGCTTCAGCTCTCGCGCCGCGGCGAGGAGCGCCAGCAAGCGGGGCGCCACGAGCAGCGCCATTACGTCGAACCAGACGTAGCCGGAAGCGACACCGCTCGGCGGATTGCCGTCGGGCACGCCGAGCCCAGGCAGCGTGTCCGCCCAGCGCCAGGTGCCGATCGCCGTGCCGTAGAGCTCGAGGCCGGCGACGACGAGGAAGACGCCGGCGTACGCCGCACGCGCCCGCGAGCGCCACAGGAATGCGAGCAGGAGGGGGACGCCGAGCGCGCCGGCGGCGTCGGTCCGCGGCAGCACCGTCAGGCCGAGGACGCCCCATGTCGTCGCGGCCAGGGCGGCGACGACGACGAGCGCGCGCGCGTGCCGCCGAAGCGCGTCGCTCAGGGCAAGACCGCCGATGAACACGAGCCCGTGAGCCGGTGGAACGAACGTGGGGAGGTTGTGGAGGCGGTACGTGTAAACGCCCCAGATAATCGAGCCGGTGACCTCGGCGACCGTCGCTGCGCAAATGACCACGGCGACCTGCGCGCGTCGCTGCGTCGGAAGCGGCCGGGCCGCGGCG
>VAXB01000195.1 GCA_005883995.1 Actinomycetota bacterium | reverse complement strand
GTCACGCGTGACGAGTGGGACGAGCTCGAGCTTCGCGTCGCGCAGGTCGAGCACCGGCTCGGTCTCGTCGAGCGCCAGACGACGCCGGAAGGTCCGCTCCGGAGCACGTGACCCCGCCCCAGCGGCCGGTGCCACGCACCGCCGTGTCCGCGGGGGTCGGCTGTCACACTGGTAGGCGATGGCCCAGCCGGCGACCACCAGGAATCTCGGCCGCCTGTCGGAGATCGCGCAGGTCGCGGTCCGACACGGGTTCGGCTACTGGTTTGACACCCACCGGCTGACCGACCTGTTTCCGCGGCGCGGTCCGCGCGTCGACCTCGACGGGCAGCCGTCGCAGCGCGGTCAGCACCTGCGCGAGATGCTCGACGAGCTCGGGCCGACGTTCGTCAAGTTCGGCCAGCTGCTCTCGACCCGGCCGGACATCCTGCCGCCGGACATCATCGCGGAGCTTCGCGGCCTCCAGGACGACGTTCGTCCGTTCCCGTTCGCCGATGTCGAGCAGGTGATCCGAGAAGAGCTCGGCCTGACGCTCGAGCAGCTCTTCATCGAGTTCGAGGAGCGGCCGATCGCGGCCGCGTCGATCGGGCAGGTTCACCGGGCGACGCTCCCGAACGGCCGCCGCGTCGCGGTCAAGGTCCAGCGACCGGGCGCGCCGCGGCAGATCGAGGCCGACCTCGCGCTGATGTACCAGGCTGCGCGCATTGCGAAGGAGCGCGTGCGTGCGCTCGACTTCATCGACGCGCGCCTCCTCGTCGACGAGTTCGCACGCTCGATCCGGCAAGAGCTCGACTATCGCGCCGAGGCGCGCAACGCCGACGCGTTCCACCGCAACTTCGCGGGATATCCGCATGTTCGTGTGCCACGCGTCTTCTGGACCTACACGCGCAGCCGCGTCCTCACGCTCGAGTGGCTGGACGGGATCCAGGTCGCCGACGTCGACCCCGCTGAGTGGTCGATCGAGGAGCGCCGCGATCTCGCCTACGTGATGACCGAGACGTGGATGACCATGATCTTCCGCCACGGCTTCTTCCACGGCGACCCGCATCCCGCGAACATCCTCGTGCTCGGTCGCGCCGACCAGATCGGCCTCGTCGACTTCGGCGCGACGGGCAAGCTGACGGACGACGACATGTCGAAGCTGACGCGGCTGTTCATCGACGCCGCGTCCGAGAACGTCGACGCGCTGCCGCGGCGCCTGGCCGATCTCGGCGTTCGCTATCCGAAGGAGCGCGAGGAGGAGTTCCTCGCCGAGCTGCGCGAGCTCTATTACCGGTACTACGGCGCGAGCCTCGCCGAGATCGACCCGATGCAGGTCATTCGCGAGGCGTTCAACCTCATCTATTCCATGAACCTGCAGCTGCCGACGCGGTTCCTGCTTCAACGTGTTCGAGGTCGCGCGGCCGTACGCACGCAGCCTCGTGCTCGAGCGATTCGGCCCACGCAAGCTCGCGTCCCGCGCACGCAAGGAATCGCTCCGGCTCGCGCAGGTCGTGACGGAGATGCCGTACCAGGTGCACGACTTCCTCGAGGAGATCCGTGACGGTCAGATCGAGGTCGGCTTCGTGCACAAGGGGCTCGACGACCTGCTGAATCGGCTGGACGTCGTGTTCAACCGGCTGGTCGTAGCGATGATCGTCGCCGGTGGGCTGATCGGCTCGAGCCTGATCGGGATCTTCGCCAAAGGCGGTCCACACCTGCTCGGGATCAACATCATCTCGGTGCTCGGCTTCGCACTGTCCGGGGTGCTCGCGGTCTGGTTGCTCTGGGGCGTCGTGCGTTCCGGGCGTTTGTAAAGCGGCGAGGGGGCCGGCGCATGCCGGCCCCCTCGCACGTGTTGTCTCTCAGTGGCCGGCGGTGTGCGTGACCGCGTTGAACGCGTCAACCTGGCCGTCGCCGTACCACGAGTTGTACCCCGGCCCGCCCTGGCACTGGGCAAACGTCCCGCTTTCGGTGCCCGAGCCGATCGTCGTATAGACGGAGCCGCCGAAGCCGACCGGGAAGAAGGTCGGGCACGGCTGCGGGTCGGCGGTCTGCGTCATGTACGCCTTTACCTGGTCGGGTCGCATCTTCCCGTTCTGCGGGCTGTTCGCGTTCCCGAACATGCTCACGATCAGCGCAGCGACGCCCGCCGCATGCGGCGACGCCATGGACGTGCCCTGCAGGTAGCAGTACACCGCGGTGGGCTCGTTCGGGTCGCTGACCGGCTCCTGCACGCTGCGCGTACAGGGCATGTTGGGCGGCCATGTCGACAACACACGGCCGTTCGGCGCCTCGGCCGTTCGCCCGAAGATGGAATCGCCGCCGGGCGCCGTGACCTGGGTCACGCCCACGCCGACGTTCGAGTAGAACGACTTCAGGTACCCGCCGATCGGGTTGCCGTTGCTGTCGGTCTGGCGCGTGTTGCCGGTCGCTGTGACACCGATGACACCGGCGACCTCGACCGGGATGACGACGCAGGCGTTGTTCACGTCACGCGTCGTCG